>CP079699.1:1931043-2252883 GCA_021383565.1 Levilactobacillus brevis
TTTGATGTAATCCTTAAAGCCTTCCTTTTTGGCTGCTTCACCAGTTGCCCGGTGAACCTTAACATTTTCCTTAGTTCCTAAGTAACAAACGGCAAACATTGCAATCCCAATGACAGCGAAGACTGCGGCTGCCCAGAAGTAACCGTGTTCTTCTTTGACACCAGTGTTCCCGTTAGCAATCAAACCCATCAAAGGAATGAAGGCAACCCCGGCAATGAATTGAGCACCGACAGAACCAACCTGACGAGAAGTCGCCATGAAGCTCCGGTCTTGCGAGTTCCGGGACATAACGGAAGCCAAAGAACCGTACGGGTCATTGGTAAATGAATAAACCAGGCCCCAAATCATGTATGCAGCATATGCATAAATAATCTTTTGGACCCCAGTGAGACCAGATGGCATCGTAAACGTTACGACGGTCATAATCCCTAAAATGATGGCTGAAATCATCATGACCGGACGGAACTTACCACGTTTACCGATGTTCTTCCGGTTATCAATAACTGACCCGGCAATTGGATCCATAAACGCATCGAAAATCTTGGTGAAAGCAAAAATCCCAGCGACCGCTCCGGCACCGATACCACACGCATCAATCCAGAACTTAGTCAGATATGCTTGCCCAAGGTCAAACATGAAGCCGTTACCAAAGTCCCCAAACCCATAAGCAATCTTTTCATGAGTAGGAATCCGCTTAGAGGAGTCATTCATCATTTCCCCCTCTTTAACTGCGGGTTTTGGACTTGTTGCTGCTTCTTCGCTCATTTGAGCACCTCCTTGAATCTGCTTCAAACCATTAAACGAAATCGCTTACAATTTTGATACACACGTTAACACAATACTTAACGTGGTTTCGCCATCGCTCGTCGGTTTCCACAACAAATGTTAAACGTCAGAGCTTCCAACGACACATTAGTAAGCGCTTTCCTTTAACAATGTCTATACTATCACAAAGTCATGCACACGTTAACAATTTTTTTGATAAAAAAAGGATTATTTTCGCAAATCCTTTACAGAATCCCGGACTATCAACGTTGGGACGATTACTTTTTTTATCGGATCAGTCATTGAACCGTCCAATAATTTTGTCAAAGCATCGATTCCCTCTTGGACAATATCATCGGTTGGTTTACGCACCGTCGTCAGTCGTGGAACCAGATATTTTGCATAGCTCATGTCATCATAGCCGATGATGGAGAGATCATCCGGTACGGAATAGCCCAGATCTTGGCAAGCGCGAACCGCACCAGCCGCCATATCATCATTGGACGCGAAGACACAGGTCGGGGTTTCAATGTTGCCGAGGATGCTCCGCATAGCTTCGTAGCCGCTATCTGGCAGATACGTGCCCTGTTGCACCCATTCTGGCTTAACCGTGGCGTTACTGGCCGCCGTGACGTCAACAAAGGCCTTTTGCCGGTCACGCGTGGACACAAAGTCACTAGCCCCCTTGATCAAGCCAAACTTTTGATGGCCCATTCGCACAGCGTACTCCATGAGCTTCCGGGCGCCCAGGTAGTCGTCCGTCGTAAAGTTCGAGACATCCTCACGATCAATTTTTCGGTTGAGAATCACCACAGGTAAGCCACGTTCAATCATCATATTGATAAACGCATCATCATTGGTACTCTGACTCACGACAATGGCGCCATCATATTGATGGCGACTCACGGCGTTGCTGCCATCCAGTGCCTCAATACTATCAATCGAGATTGAATAGCCCGCCGGCAAAGCTTCCTTTGAACGATTGATAACATCGACCAAGAAACTTGGTGACGTCCCCGTATCCAGTTCGGAGAAGAAAATGCCGATAATAAAGGAGCGCTTCTCAACCAGCCCCTTAGCATTAATGTTAGGCACATACCCCAAATCATCCGCAATCTTGCGAATCTTGCGTTTTGTTTCTTCTTTGACTAAGGGACTATCGTTCAGAGCACGTGAAACCGTGGTGTGTGAAACGTTAGCGCGCTTAGCAATTGTTAAAATTGTGACCTCTTCCAATGTCTTATTGCCTCCCTGTTACGATCATCAATCGCTCGACTCTCTATTTTAGCAGCCAGCGGGGTAACTTAAGCACGCCTTGAGACTTTCTAAGGTGTTGACGTTATCTACGAAACTGCCGATAGACCTACTATAACAAAACCGTCGACCAAATACAGTGTTTTGGGCCGACGATTTTAACGTTTATTCAAATTTTGACGTTCTTAGGAATTGGTCTAGCTGTTGGCGAGTTGGATAGCCATCATTGTCACCTGGGCTTTGTACCGCCATTGCACCGATAGCATTGGCCCGCTTTAAGGCGATTGGTAGTGGCTGGCCTTCCAGCAATCCTGAAATGAGACCAACGGCAAAACCATCCCCCGCTCCCACAGTATCAACGACCCGTGGCACGGTGAAGCCAACTACGGTGAACTGCCGACCGTCCTTCAGCTTCGCAAAAGCTCCGGCAGCCCCCAATTTCACGACGACCGCCTTGGTGGTTACCCCTTGTTGCAGGTAGAAATCCGCAATCGCTTCCGGTGTTTGGTACCCCGTCAACGTCTGGCCCTCGCTAAGGCCGGGCATGACAATCGTCCCATAACGCGCCAGGTCATTTGTCACCCGCACCATTTCCGTCTGCGAACGCCAAAGCGTGGGCCGCAAGTTGGGATCAAAGGTCACGGGAATCCGTTTATATACCAAGTCGGCGTTGAGTTGGCGGTACGCCGCCAAACAATTGGGTGATAACGCCGCAAATATCCCAGAGAGATGGGCAAACCGAACGCCGGAAAGGTTCACTGTCGCTAAATCAGCGGGTTGGTAGTTCGCGGCGGCCGATCCTTGGCGGAAATAAGCGACGGCCGGATCGCCACGTGTCACGCGTTGCTTGAGATAAAATCCCGTGGGCAATCCCGGCTTTGTGAGCATGGCAGCATCTGCCACACCATCCGTCCGTAACACCCGTCGCAAGTAAACACCGAAGGGATCATCCCCAACCGCGGAAACGTAATCGACAGGGTGGCCAAGCCGGGCCATGCCAATCGCAACGTTGAGTTCTGCCCCAGCCGAAAACTTTTGAAAGTGTTGTGCCGTCGCCAAATCGACGTCACTCTCTTGCGCCTCGAACACAACCATGGGTTCTCCAATTGTCAGTAATTCCCCCATCGCTTACACCTCCCCGTTAGGATTTAGAAATGGCTTCCCAGAGCCCGTTCAAATAGGTCAACCCCAAAGCACGATCGTAAAGACCGTAGCCTGGTCGACCAGCCTCACCCCAAATATCACGGCCATGATCGGGACGAATGACACCGTCAAAACCCGAGTCGTGGAGAGCTTTCATAATCGCAAACATATCGAGTGATCCCGCACTGGATAGATGGGCCGCTTCACGAAAGTCGCGACCATTTCCCGTAAATTTAATATTTCGCGCATGAACAAAGGGTACCCGTCCCTGTGCAACAAACTCACGAATAATGGCCGGAATATCGTTGTCGGGATTTTCGCCCAGACTACCCGTGCAAATCGTAAAGCCATTCGCAAGCGATGGATTCATGGCCACAATGGCCCGCATATCGGCCGCATTTTTAAAAATCCGCGGCAGGCCAAACAACGGCATCGGCGGGTCATCGGGATGAATCGCCATCTGAATATGGCAAGCCTCGCAGACCGGCAAGATCGCATCTAGAAAGTACTTGAGGTTGGCCGCTAACCGCGACGCATCGACATCGGCATAAGCTTTAAACAAGCTCTGTACCTTAGCCAGACGCTCCGGTTCCCAGCCCGGTAGACTAAATCCATTGTCGCCACTCTGAATCTGCTGAATTAAGGCTTGCGGATCTTCTGCCGTGTAACGTTCCTGAAACGCCAACGCCTTGGAACCATCCGCCAATTCGAAGTGCAAATCCGTTCGAATCCAATCAAAGATCGGCATAAAATTATAGCAAATCGTCTTAACCCCAACCTGTGCGAGGTTACGAATTGTTTGCTGATAATTTTCAATGTAGTGGTCCCGTGTGGGCAACCCAATCTTGATATCATCGTGAATATTAACTGACTCGACAATTGTAAACTTCAAGCCTGCCGCTTCAATTTGGGCCTTTAGCGCCTTGATCTTAGCCAGCGGCCACACTTCGCCAACCGGCACATCAAAGAGTGCCCCCACAACCTGTTGGGCCCCCGGAATCTGCCGAATATCCCGGAGCTTAACGGCGTCCTCATCAGGGCCGTACCAGCGAAATCCCATTTCCATCTCTTGCTCTCTCCTTTTAACCGCCATGCATCACATACGATAGGTCACAAGCCCTAGGCACCGTCTAACTGCAACTGATGCCCTTGCCTGCCAAACTACCGTAAGTCATTCATCGCAACTTGATCCATATCATCATATGTTTGATTCTCACCACACATTGCCCAGATGAAAGCGTAGTTCGTGGTCCCAACACCACAGTGAATGGAGTAACTGGGGTTAACCACAGCTTGGTCCTGCTTCATCCAGATATGCTTCGTGTTTTCTGGAGTTCCCATAAAGTGGGAGACTCGCGTATCAGCTGAACCGAATTCACAGTACAGGTACGTTTCCATCCGGCGCGCATGCGTGTGCGCGGGCATCGTATTCCAAGAATTACCGGGTTCCAGCACCGTGTAGCCCATTTGTAGCTGACACGTCTGCATCGTTGAAGCATCGATGTACTTGTGAATAACCCGCTTGTTCATATGTTCTTGATCACCCTTAGGCATCGCAATGGCGTCCTTGTAAACTAGTTTCTTATTCGGGTAAGTCTTGTGTGCCGGCGTAGAAACGACGTAGAACTTAGCTGGGGTCGTGGGATCGATGGAGTCAAAGACCACGTGCTTTGTTCCCATACCGATGTAAAAACCATCGTGGGGCGCAATGGCACTCTCTTCGCCATCAATCGCGACCGTCCCAGCACCACCAATGTTGATAAACCCTAGTTCGCGACGTTCCAGGAAATAATTAACACCTAATTCCTTATCCAGCTTGATTTCCAGCGGACCGTGAACCGGCGTAACACCACCAAAAATCATCCGGTCGTTATAGGTATACGTGAGTAGAATATCGTCAGGACTAAAGATCTTTTCCATCAAAAATTGTTCACGCATCTGGTCTGTATTGTAGTGGTCGATATCTTCAGGACTGTGCGCGTATTGCGTGGTCATATTGAATGCCATCATATTACCTCCATATTGTCGTGTTTAACCAACTAATGAATGCTCTTTTCTCCGCTCAGTTCACATACCAGTTTAGCACATGCTGACGAAAAATCCCCCTCATATATCACCGACTTGAGCGCAAAAGCCACCATCATCTTGTAACAAGTTTCACGTTCAAAATGATTCGTGGATCGGCCTGAAAAGTCGGCCAACCGGTCAGGAATTCCCATTTCTAGGACGCTTGCTAGCGTTGAATTGAAAGCGCATTCATTTAAAAATGTTAACGTGTTCATTATACTGAATTCTTCGGCTGATTGCCAGCCCTCACCCACGAGGTTACTTTCAAAAAAATCGTCGTCGATAGTTAACATCATCAACGACGAAGCAGTCTACTTAAATGTCCAAATCAGTTTTATCACTGGGGCTAACGTTCATGAAGTACCCCGGAAACTTGTCCAACAAGTACTTCCGTTCCTGAAGCATCAACCGCAAGTGGGCCGTCGTTTGAAAACGAACGTCCTCTAGATCACGGCGATATACCACGTCTAACAGATTCTCATGTTGTTGGATAATCGTCTGCCAATTAAGCGTATTGACCTTTAGGCGAATCCACCGGAACCGGTTCAACTGCATGTTCACTGTCTGCAACCAATCCCAAATGTTATCGCGGCCCGCAATCGTATAAAACTCATGGTGAAAGGCCTCATCGAGATCGAAGAAGGTATCCGGATCTTCCTTTTGAATCGCCACCGCCTGCTCACGCAAGTTCACCTTCTGCTCGTGATAGGCTGCATCCGTCATCTTAGCTGTGGCTTCCAGCATAATCTCGACTTCCACGTTTTGCCGAACAAACCGTGCATCCTTTGCTTTTTCCATATCGATCTGGGAAATGTACGTCCCACTCTGCGGAATCACATCAATGAGGCCATCCCGTTCAATTCGAATTATGGCTTCTCTGACTGGCGTCCGTCCAATTCCTAATTCCTCAGAAATTGTCTTCTCAGAGATCTTCTGGCCGGGAATAAACTTATTATGCATGATCCGGTAGCGAAGCTCAGAGTACGCCTCATTTCGCATATTCTTCGTCATTTGCTGCATCTCAACTACACCTCCTTATGGTGTTCACCAACTTACTTGTATATTAGTTTAACACAGGCACCAACGATTTTCTCTTGATTTTTATCGAATGGTTAAATAGTTCACAATTTAGTAAACCGATTAACGTTTTGTCAAACCAACTCTTCTTTATCGCCATAATTTTTTAAAATTTAACTCATTACTTAACATTTGACTAACAAACTAGTTTGGCAGTTAGGCGATTTACGCGAGGCATTCCTCTCCATATTGGTCAATTGGTCGGAGTCGAATGGTTGCAAACGATATAAGCCGCTCATACCATTTTCAATGAAATCGAGAACAATATCATCGCCCGACCTATTAAAGTTTGCCTTTGGCTTTTGAAATATTATCAAAAAATCCTGATCCGAATTTCTCCGCAATCAGGCTTTATTTTACAACTTAAAACACTTGTTGATACAGCATTGCCGCTGCGATTGCACCGGCAGTTGGGGCCACAATCGGCACCCAGCTGTAATTGAACTGTGAACTCCCCTTGTGGGGGAACGGCCAGACCGCATGCAACAACCGCGGTCCGATATCCCGAGCCGGATTCAACGCCGGTCCAGTCGGTCCCCCAAAGGAAATGACCAAACACATGACCAGAAAGCCTAGGCCAATAAAGTCCGCACGTGGGTCAATCTTGTCAGCAGTCATGCTCACCGCCCCTAAGACCAGAAGAAAGGTACCCACAAATTCATTGATGAACCCGTTCAACTGGCTATTGGCTGCGTCAATCGTCGAGAATGTCCCCAGGATAGCCTCCGTGTCGGTCGTCCGATCATAGTATGGTTTGTACGCCAAGACGAGGACTAGCTGGCCAATGATGGCCCCCACCGTCTGCGCTAATATGTATGGCATGACCTCCTGCCAAGGAAAATTACCGGTAACGGCCATAGCCACCGTCATGGCCGGATTAATCTGAGCGCCGGAAATGGTCGCGAACATTAAGGCCGGGATCATCACCCCAATGCCATATCCAAAACCAATCAAAATCCAACCACCATGATAGCCCTTAGTTCCCTTGAGCTCAACGTTAGCAACCGAACCGTTACCTAGGGCAACCATGACGGCCGTCCCAATCAGCTCGGCCATACACCGAACGAATAAAGAATAATGCATAAATTCCTACCCCAATCATCTTTTCTGGTTTATCCTGCCGAAAATATTCATGGCCGTCATCAGTCAATGACGCGCCCAAAAAACAGCAGCATTAACATCATCCCCCTATCTCCAGTCGCTTTCAACATATTTTTCATGGTTTCACACCATAATTTGAAAATTATCCCTAAATTAGCTTAAATTTACCCATTAATCACGCATCCCCCCGCTAAAACATCACTGTATTTTCACGGCTTTTCAATTTCGCATCCATTTCAAATCAGTAATGTAAGCAAAAAAAATACGGCTCATCTCCCCCTTCAGGGAAAATAAGTCGTATTATTTCGAGGATTGCCCTCAATCTTTTAACTGACGACTAGTCTTCATCAAAGAAGCCAAAGTAGTCGTGCGCATTATTGTAGGAAATATCTTCCACAATCTTACCCAGGTAATCGTAATCTTCTGGCACTTGACCAGTCGTGACCCATTCACCGATCAGGTTGCAGAGAACCCGACGGAAGTATTCATGCCGCGTGTAGGAGAGGAAGCTCCGTGAGTCGGTCAACATGCCTACGAAGTTTGGCAACAAACTTTGTTGAGCCAAGATGTTCAGTTGGTCGTGCATCCCATCACGGGTATCGTTGAACCACCATGCACAGCCCAATTGCAACTTCTGAACGCCGTCGCCTTGGAAACTTTGCATCCCCGTAGCCAGTTCCATCCAGTCATTCGGGTTGGTGGAGTACAGAATGGTCTTAGGAATACTGTCTTCTTCGGACATTGCACTCAGTAACTTCATCATTTCACCAGCAATGCCTGGTTGTGACCCCATGGAATCCCAACCGGTATCAGCACCTAATTTACGGAACATTGGGCCGTTAGCATTCCGCAAGACATTGATATGATACTGCATTGTCCAGCCGAACTTTTGGTTCAAACGCATCAGCACCTTCAATAAGGTTGTCTGGTACTTGTTGACCTCATCGTCCGTCAGGTGTTGATTATCTTGACGTGCCTTGGCCATGATGGCGTTGAACTCATCGTCCGTGGCTTCAGCGTAGTGGAAGGTGTTCAGCCCATGGTCGGATAACCGGCCACCCATTGAAGCAAAGAAAGTAAAGCGTTGTTCCAATGCCGCCGTCAAGGACTTCAAATCCGTAATCTTGACGCCAGAAACATCGCTAAGCTTGTCCATGTACTCACCATAATTACCTTGGTTGATCCGTACCAGGTTATCTGGCCGCATTGCAGGCAAGACTTTGAAGCCATTTTCTTTTTCTTCGGCCTTCAGCAACTTGTGGTAGTGCAAGTCAGATGCCGGATCGTCCGTCGTGCAGACGACCTTGACATTGGCGTTCTTGATTAAGTTGCGGGGCTTGAAGTCATCCGTTTGGAGTAAAGCATTGGCTTTCTTCCAAATTGCTGGCGCACTCTTTTCATTAAAGACTTCGTCAATCCCGAAGAAACGCTTTAATTCCAAGTGGGTCCATTCATAAAGCGGGTTCCCAATTGCCCGGTCGATAGTCTTCGCCCAAGCTAAGAACTTCTGGTATTCGTCACCATCACCGGTGATTAATTCTTCTGGCACACCGTTGGCCCGTTCCAGACGCCACTTGTAGTGGTCCCCGGCGTTACCATCATTCAACCAGATCCGTGTAATGTTAGGATAATTTTTGTTTTCGTAAATATCCTTTGGGTCCAAGTGGCAGTGATAGTCGATAATCGGCATTTTTTCTGCGTGTTCGTGGAACAGCTTCTTTGCTGGTTCACTTGTGAGTAAAAAGTCTTCGTTCAATAAAGCCATGACACAGGTCTCCTTTAATTTTTATCAAAAATTATTGGTGATTCGGTGAAACACGCTATCTTTGCGGCACATCAATCCGCCGTCTCAATTAATTTTTCGCATTCTTTTCCCGTAAAATGGCTGCGTTAGATTCAACCCGCTTCTTGTTAAGTGGGTAGAAGAACAACATGACCAGGGCTGCCAAGCCACAGCAGACCGCCGGAATACCGGAAGCCAAGTAGTAGATTCGGTCAATGACTTGTTGAGATTGTTCTGCCCCACCGGAAGTGGAGGAAACGTACCCAATCATCGTTAACATAAACGCCCCGAAGCTCCCACCTAAGGCTTGTGCAACCTTACGTGCGAAGGAGTTCACACCGTAGATGGTCCCGTCTTCACGAATCCCAGTCGTCACCTGCTGGTTATCAATCACATCGGTAATAAAAGCCCAGACCATCAGGTTAAACATCGCCGCGCCCAAGCTCCCGAAGAAGAGGAAGACCAGGTAAACCACGGCACTACTGGTGTGGATAAAGACCAGAATCCCGTAGACAATACTTGCAAAGAACAGAGAAACCGTCGTGACTTCTTTTCGACCAAACCGTTTCGTAAAGTACTGGGCGAAAGGTGCCAGCAACAGAACCGTGGCAAAGTTAAAGATTAACGCAATGGACATCGCACTACTGTTCTTGAAGTAGTCATTAAATAGGTAGGAAATATTCGTCCCAGATAGGTTTTGGTTAATCACCAAGATGATATCCAAGACCACCAGGATCACCAACGCGCGGTCCGTAAACATATCCTTCAGAACTGTCCCCAGAGGAACCGATTCACTCCGTTGGGTTCGTACCCGTTCGGTTGGTAATACACTGGTCAGAATGTAGCAACCGAAGCCCAAGAGCGCCATGACCGAGGCCACGATCCAAAACCGGACGCCGTCAATCTTCTGGGAAGCCCCAACGTACATGAAGATAGGCACCACAAAGCTAACGATGGCACTCCCTGTCGCCGACCCCAAGCTCCGCCAAGTCGATAAGGAAGTCTTATCGTTTGGCGAATCACTCAGCGCAGACGCCATCGAGCCATAAGGAATGTTCACCGTGGAGTAGAAAATCCCCCACAGTAAGTAAGTGATAAAGACGTACGTAATCTTAAATGGAAACGCCCACTCTTTAACGAAGGGCACAAAAACCAAAATTGTCGCGATAAGCAGTGGATACTTGAAACGGGCAATCCACGGAATAAACCGGCCCCGTTTGTGTAGCTTACTACTATCGACCAACCGACCAACAGTGACATCAGCAATGGCATCAATAAACCGGGCAATCAGGAACAAAAGTCCCACGGTCACCCCCGATAATCCCAACACGTTGGTGTAAAAGATCATCAAGAAGGTATTCACAACAGCGAATGAGAAGTTGTTCCCAACATCCCCTAGGGCGTAACCAAAACGGTCAGCCCAACCAAACGGCTTTGAACGATCAATACTTGTTTTTTGTGTATCCATTTCTTCAACCTCCGGCAATTTTGCCAAGATAATTTTAAAAAGTGAGATGCCGCAAATATAGCAAATAATTAGATTTAGATTGAGATTAAGTCCTTAACACTGGATTCAATGCTCAGCTCAATGTCTGAATCGCTTACATTATTAAATTTAATGATGACTTGACGTCTCTCGCCATCGAAGAACCAGCCTTCGGCAGCGGCGTTGAACTTATCAAACTTCAAGAATTGGGCCAACGGCTTCCCTTGTAATTCAATCGTCAACGGTGCGATGTCTGGGCAGCAAACACGGAACGTGTACCGCTTCAGCTTGGAATCATAAGTTCCTTGCTTATGCAAGTTAATTAACGTTTGGTGCTGGCTTGGCTTAACGGAAATATCCGTGGTCAAGAAGTCGCCTTGCTTGTAGCTCATGGTCTTACCATCATCTTCATACAACTGGAAGTTGCTTGCCGTTGTCGGTTCAACTAAGACATCTAAGTTTTCAACTGTGTCGTTGTGGATATTCATCAAGCCCTTGCTTTCAGGAATAATGCTTCCTGTCCGTAAGAACATTGGAATACTTCCCAAGTCGACTGGCACCTCAACGGTTTGACCCCCATTGTAGTAGTGATAAGTGGTTAAATCATACCAATCGGCACCCTTTGGTAGGTATACTTCCTTGGTTGTTTGTCCCTTATCAACCACATTGGCGACTAACAATGAAGCCCCCAGCATAAATTCAAAGCTTTCCTCAAACGTCTTCGGATCGTTTTGGAATTCGTAGACCAACGGCCGCATGATTGGTGCCCCAGTCACCGAAGCTTCGTGCAACAGTGAGTAGAAATATGGAATCAATTGGTAACGGAGCTGAATGGCATCACGAATATACTTGGTGTAGCTTGGATACATCCAAGGTTCCGTAACGGTATTATCATCATTAGATGAATGAATAGAGAACCGTGGTTGGAAAATTCCGTTTTGAACCCAGCGAACAAATAATTCTGGTTCTGGTGCTGGTCCATCAAAGCCACCAATATCACAACCCTGGTTGGCAACCCCGGAAAGGCCCATTCCTAAGATGGTTGGAATGTTATACTTCACGTTCGTCCAACTCGTTCGGTTGTCGCCAGCCCAAGTCTGTGCGTAGCGTTGAATCCCCGCAAAACCGGCCCGATTAATCAAGTAAGGCCGCACGTTAGAATCGTAATCCGCGATCGCCTTTTGGGCCGTCTTGGCCATCATGGTTGGCATGATGGGTTTAACCGCACCAATGGTTTCGTGAACGCCGTCAGCGTCAACCTTAGCCGCCGTTTCATTAATTTCGTATTCGTTGTTATCGTTCCAAATACTGGTAATTCCCAGTGACAGGAGCTGCTTGGTCATGAATTTAGCCCAAGTAGCCCGGCCCTTTTCGCTGGTAAAATCAACGAAGTGAGCGGCACCGCCCCAGTACTGGTCTTCTTGATCATGCTTGCCATCCGGCGTCTTGATGTAGGCATCGGCGTCCTCGAAGTCCTTGGCTAACGGGTGTGTCACCAGCATCCCCGGCTTAACGTTAGGCGCCAGTAAGACCCCTTTTTCTTTCAACTTATTCACAAAGTCTTGAGGATCTGGGAAGCGTTCCTTGTTCCAATTGAAGACGTACCGCTTGCCATCGTCTCCGGTCGTATAGCCAGAAGACATGAAGAAGCCGTCGCACGGAATATCATTTTTCTTGCAGGTATCCACGAAGTCTAAGATCGCTTGATCGGCGTCCTTGTCGAGCTCCGTGTAGTACATGGTTGACCCCATGTAACCTAATGAAGCCTTAGGCATCATGGCCGTCTTCCCGGTCAAGTCGGTGTAGTGTTTAACCACGTCCTTGATGGTTGGCCCGGCGATGAAGAAGACATCGAGGTCGCCACCGTCACATTCAAAGTAGCTGTAACGGTGCCAGTAGTTACTGTGTTCGCTATCCATATCGAACGTTGAATCACTAGAATTGTTGTAGTACAACCCCGAAGCAATATTCATTTCGCTATCAAAATCAATATAGAACGGAATCATCTTATATAAAGGATCAGATTTAGCGGCATTCCACCCTAAAGAATCGGTGTTATGCATCCGCATCCGGCGTTTAAATTTATTCAATTCTCCGGATTTTTCACCGAAGCCGTAGAAGAAATTATGGTCACCCATCGTACTGTAGTGGTACGACCGACCCAAGTCATCTTGGAGGAAGGAGCGTTTTGGTAAATCTTTATGTAAAACGTTGCCTGCCTTGTCGAGGACCTCAAAGCCAAACGGTTCACGATTGATCTTTAAGGTTAAATTCTCTGTAGAGACCGAGTAGCTATCCGCATCTTCCTTCAGATTGAGTGGTAGCGGTTGTACCCGTTCCCGCTCACCTGCCATTAATGTGTCGGTCTTGTCTGCCCATGCAGTCTTGACCAAAGCATAGGATGCTTCTGGAGCAAATTCATCCTTGAACGTTCCCCGCATCCGGATAATGTTATTATCCAACAGGTAAACTTGAAACTGGGCGCCATCCGTCTTAATCGCCAGATAGTCGCCGCGGTTTTCCACGGATTGAACCTTGCTGCTTAACTTCATTAATCTCACTCCTTGTCCAAAAAAGCTGTCTTTTCCTGATACAGCCACACAATCAAAGGATGTGATACCCCACAATTGAAATAGTAATATACCAGTTCTACCAACACCCATATCTTACTAGTTAGTGAAAGCGCTGTCAACGGACGTTTCGTTTTTATTGGTTACTAATAGTAGGCTATCTCGCTCTAAAGCCCAACGTGTCAGCATTTATGTAAAAATACAGATCTTCTTATTTTCAAAAAATAAATTAATTCGTATTCACCTAACGTGAAAACGTTTCACTAATTCCACACCATCGATCTCAAAACTATCGTAAAAAAACAGCTTATTTTAAAATAAGTTGCCCAATAGCTATCAGACTTAAATACCAGTTTATTAATATACTAATTTTGGGGGGCCACACTGACCCGCCTATTTGGTCTAATTTCTCAGTTCAAACAAAAAAGCCCAGGCTTATTAGGCCTGAACTTTCGTCTGCGATGTCATATAATTTTTTAGGATTACTTGATCTTGTCGACCGCGTGACCACCAAAACCATTCCGTAAAGCGGAAACAACTTTACCTGTAAAGGTATCGTTTTCCATTGAACGGTAACGCATCATCAACGCAAGGCTGATAACTGGAACTGGAACTTCTTGGTTGAGGGCTTCTTGTAACGTCCACTTACCTTCACCAGAACTGTGCATCGTTCCCCGAATTTCTTCAAGGTTGGCATCCTTAGAGAAGGCTTCCTGAGCCAATTCCATCAGCCATGAACGAACCACTGAACCGGAGTTCCACAGACGGGCAACGGCTTCGTTATCGTAGTTGAAGTCACTGTGTTCTAGGACATCAAATCCTTCACCGATAGCTTCCATCATCCCGTATTCAATACCATTGTGCACCATCTTCAAGTAATGGCCTGAACCAGCAGCGCCGGTGTACAGGTAACCATTTTCTTGAGCAATGCCTTCGAAGACTGGCTTCAACGTTTCAAAGGCTTCCGCACTGGTCCCACCAATCATGAAGTTCCCATCATGCCGGGCACCAGATTGACCACCAGACGTCCCACAATCGAAGAAGTTAATACCCTTGGCTTCGGCCTTCTTGGCATCTTCAACGGAGTTTTGCCAGAAGGAGTTCCCGCCATCAACGATGTAGTCGCCGGCACTTAATACCTCAGTCAACGTGGCAACAGTTGATTCGGTTGGCTTGCCAGCTGGCAACATCAACCAAACAATCTTAGGAGAAGGCAACTTGCTAAGCAAATCGTCCAGTGACGTCGCAGCTTCTGCGCCGAATCCGGCAACTTCTTTAACAAAATCCTTGTTCAAATCAAATCCAACAACTTCGTGACCGTTGTCCATCATATTTTGAGCTAAGTTGCTACCCATCTTACCTAATCCAACTAATCCAATCTTCATGGTATAAGTTCCTCTCTGCTTGAAAAAAGTAATATATCAGTTAACGACTCTTATTATATGAAAAACTTTTACAAATTTCAAGCAGTTTTTGAAAATAAATCATCAAAACTAACAATTTATTCCTTTGGTGCGCGTTTTCGTTGATATTCTGCGATACTGTCGTACTCAGTTTGGAGTTTCCGACCAAGTCGGATGTAAATTGGCATGATCTCCCGGTAGTTTTCGAACGTTTCTGGGTTTGGCTTGTAGGTGTTCATCTTTCCGATAAACTTCTTAACGACGGATAAGTCGTCGGCCAAGCCAAGACTGATCTGGGCAATCACCATGGCACCCAGACAACCACTTTCGAAGGCTTCTGGAATCGTGACGGGTTCTTCAAAGATATCCGCCAACATTTGCCGCCATAGTGGTGAGCGGGCAAAGCCCCCGGCTGCCAAGATGGCTGTTGGTTCCATGGCTTCCTTCAACGCCAATTCAACGGTGTACAGGTTGTAAACAATCCCTTCCAGAGCGGCCCGAACCATGTGGGAGCGATTGTGTTGCCGAGTCAAGCCAAAGTAGGAAGCCCGCGCGTTACCGTCCCAAATTGGGGCCCGTTCGCCACCTAAGAATGGGTGGAAGATCAGGCCATCGGAACCGGCTGGTACCTTGCTAGCAATTTCAGTTAACAGATCGTAAGGGTCCTTGCCTTCCTTCTTGGCTTGCGCCTTTTCGGGAGCAAAGAGGTTATCCCGAACCCAACGGAAGACAATCCCCCCGTTGTTCACTGGACCACCAATAATCCACTTACCCTGCATCACTGGGTAGCAGTAAATCCGGCCTTTAGGGTCGATTTGCGGCTTGTCAACGAAGGTCCGTACCGCACCAGAAGTTCCGATGGTAACAGCCACTTCGCCCTTGTTGATGGCACCCAAACCAATTTCAGAAAGGGCCCCGTCAGTACCACCCATGATGAATGGCGTGTCCGCAGAGAAGCCAATCTTCTTGGCAATTTCCGGGTGCAGACCCTTCATCTGGTAAGTGGTGTCTACGAGTTCTGGCAGTTGGTCACGCGTAATCCCAGTTAACTTCATGGATTCTTCGTCCCAGTCCATCGTGTGGATGTTAAACAGACCAGTGGTTGAGGCCATGTTGGTCTCTTCTTTGAGTTGACCGAAGTACCGATACAACAGGTATTCCTTCAAACCAACCCAGTACTGGGTCTTTTGGTAAACATCCGGATGTTGTTCCTTAATCCACAGTAACTTGTAGACAACCCCCATTGGATGGGTTGGCAAACCGGTCCGTTTGTACAGTTCCAAACCACTGCCATCCTTGGCCATCCGAGAAGCCACCTTCTCGGAGCGGTTGTCGGCCCAAGTGATTGCCCGAGTCGTTGGCTTGTAGTCTTTGTCCATCCCAACCAGACTGTGTTGTTGCGTTGACCAGGAAACCCCCAAGATTTTCCCTTCCTTAGGGTCAGCCTTAGCCGTAACTTCTTTCAAGGCCTCGACTGAGGCATCGAAGATCACGTCTGGATCTTCTTCGGCCATGTCAGGGTTGTCTTGAATCAAGGGGTAAAGTTTGTTGGCGTAACCAAAGATTTCTCCATCCGTGTTGTACAGCACGGCTTTGGTACTCGTGGTACCGACATCAATTCCGATTAAATAATCCATAATTTTCAACTTCCTTTTATTTTGGCGATTTTTGGTCTTCTCGTTGTCACCTACGGCCATCTGCACATAGTGTGTAGCACGTTAGGATATAAACGGGGCCACGTGCCCCCAATTAGCAGCACATGGTCCCGTTCGGCCTGTTTACTAGGCTAAAGTACTTGTTAATTCACGAACCAACGGCTTGTTGGCAACAATATTCTTCACATCGCTGACACATTTTTCACCCATACCGTGCAGGCATTCGTAGGTGTAAGCGGAGGTATGTGGCGTCAATAATACGCGGTCGTTTTGCAGTAATGGTGAAGTTGCCCGAACTGGTTCAACTTCGACAGCATCGGCAGCGTAACCAGCAACTTGGCCAGACTTGATCCCGTCTAAGAGGGCCGTTTCGTCGATGAGGGCACCCCGAGCGTTGTTGCACAGGTAAACACCCTTCTTCATCTTGGCAATCTTCTTAGCATCGATCAGGTGGTAGTTGCCATCATTTAATGAAGCGTTCAATGAAATGTAGTCTGCCTTTTCCAACAAAGTATCCAAGTCAACGCGTTGTACGTTGTGACTCTTTAACCAGCCAGCTGGGGCCTTAGGATCTGGGTCGTTAACCAAGATTGGGCCACCAAACACACTGAACAATTCCGCAACCCGGCTACCAATGTTCCCGCAGCCGATAACCCCAAAGGTCTTACCAGATAATTCATTACCCATGAATTCGGCACGATCTTCGTAACGGTCATCCCGTTCGCGTTCTGCGGATTGTACCGTCCGACGAACCAACGTCATCAAGTTAGCCAATTCGTTTTCAGCAACAGAGTCCCGTTCAACCAGTTGTGGGACAATGGCAACCTTAGTCCCATGTTCCTTGGCAGCTTTGATATCAACGTTGTTGAAGCCGATACCGTGACGAGAAATCAGTAAGGTTTCGTCCTTGTTGTCAAAGAATTCTTTGTTAAACATTGGCGTAACGGAAGCAATGATGATGTTGTAGCCGTTTAATTCCTTGGCTAATGACTTGCCATCGATGTCAGTAGGCAACATGAACCGCTTAACTTCACCGATTTCTTCGATTTGCTTCCAGTGTTCCTTGAAGACTTGTCCAAAACTACTTGAGTTAACCACCGCAATTTTATATTGTGCCATTTTCCAAAAACCTCCAAAATAATTAAATTCAAATTCAATCTTACACCCGCCCCCCACGAATATGCGTATAATGTTGATATACATATCCTAGGAGGTTAGTTCTTTTATGAAAACTATTACCATTGATTTCGTCCGCCACGGGCAAACCATCTTCAACACGATGGATAAACTCCAAGGTTGGGCAGATTCACCGCTGACGACAAATGGCATCGCAACGGCCGATCAAGTCGGTCAGTTGCTCAAAGATACCCACTATCAAAGCTACCACGCGTCCGATCTCAAACGAGCGATTGACACGGCGAAACATATCATTCAACCGAACCATTTCCTACAGGCCGAACCCGAACAACACGAAGATTTTCGTGAAGTCTTCTTCGGTTCCTATGAAGGCCTCGACTTTCATCAAGCCTGGATTGAAGTCGGTGAGCAACAACAGCTCGGCTGCCGTACCCAAGCCGAAATCATTCAGAAATACTCATTTGATACCGCACGAGATGCCATGCACGCCGCGGACCCCCGCCATCTTTCAGAAGACGGCGTCACGTTCAGCAAGCGGGTCGATCGGGGCATTCAAGAACTACTGAACGAAGCCCACGATGGTGACCGCTTACTGGTCGTCACCCACGGCACCTTGATTCGCTCGCTGGTGCTGCGGTATGGCCCGGATTTCGATGCGCTCACCAACTACCCGGCCAACGGTGGCATCACCACCTTAGTCGCCCAAGCAACCGATGACCAACACTTTACCGGCCGAGTGACGGTGTACAATCGGTTAAGTTAGTCTTTAACGTGAATATCGTAAGCCATGGTTTCCGTTTGACCGGCAGCCACATGGTGGTTACCTTCCTTACTCTTCAGCTCACGCAGATCGCCGGAAACATCTGGTAATCCGTTGAATGGCTCGATGCAGAGGAACGGTGCGTTGGCGCCTTCCTTGGTCCACAGGGTGACGTAGTCAAAGTCTTGGACGTCCAACGTGATGGACTGACCACTAACTTTAGAACGCAGCGTCACGTGTTCCAAGCCAGGGGCATTCAGAATC
Source organism: Levilactobacillus brevis (assembly GCA_021383565.1). Classification (NCBI taxonomy): domain Bacteria; kingdom Bacillati; phylum Bacillota; class Bacilli; order Lactobacillales; family Lactobacillaceae; genus Levilactobacillus; species Levilactobacillus brevis. Next base: position 1,949,509 of record CP079699.1, read on the forward strand.
ATCAAACCATCGTCAAACATCGGATAGTTCAAATCAATCACGCCATTTTCATTCTTGACAGGCAAGCTCTTGCCGCTCCGGAATGGATTTGGCGTTTTTACGATCTCAAAGTGGGTTAAGTCTTGTGGTGCTGGCGTTAAGGCCACTTGGTAATCCGTAAATTGCTCGCCGTCTGAGAATGGCACGTTGAATGCTGGATGGGATCCTAAGGAGAAGGATAGATCCTGTGCATCGTGGTTCTCAACCGCAAACTTCAAGTTCAGACCATCGGCTGTCAAGCTGAAGGTTACTTGTAATTCAAAATCAAACGGATACATTTTTTTAGTGTCGTCAGTCGCACGCGCCGACAGAGTCACTGATGAGTCAGTTTGATTGGCAACGGCAAACGTTAGCCCGTTGACAAATCCGTGTTGAGGCATCTCGAATTTTTGACCATCAATCAAGTAGCTATCTTCATTTGAACGACCAATTGCCGGGAACAATACCGGCGCATGTTTTGGCCAAAGATCGTTATTCCAAATTAAATCACGACCTGTCGTTTGATCCACAAAATGGGTTAACTCGGCGCCAACTTCATTAATCGCAACCCGAAAGCGACTATTTTGAATGGTGATCATAAACTTCTCACTCCTCGTAAATTCTGCGTGACGATCGACAATTTATTCTTTATTTTGCGTGCTTAGCTAAGGCATCTTCGATAGTCTTCACGATAGCGCCCTTGCCAGCAATCATTTGACTGAAGTAGTTTTCAACCTTTTCACCCAAACCAACGGCGTATAAGTCTTGGCCGAAGATTGATGTGTTCGTCAAAACATCCTTCAAGTGAGCGTGCACGTCAGTTGGTTCACCCAACTTAATGTCGCCAACGTACTTCTTCAAGTCATCCATCATTGGATCTGGACTTGGTTCGAAGGCTTCACCCTCATCGTTAACGGCCATCAGGTAACGGAACCAGCCGGCAATCGTCAATGGAATGAATTCCAGCGTCGAAGGATCGAAGCCGTCACGGTCAACGTATTGTTTGATCGTTACCCCGTAACGAACTGGAATCTTCTGTGACGTATCGGTAGCAATCCGTTGTGGCGTATCTGGAATGTATGGGTTAGGCAAACGCTTAGTAACCAATTGGTCGATGAATTCCTTAGGGTTGATAACCTTAGGATCCGTAACAACTGGTAAGCCTTCAACGTAACCAATTTGTTTGATCACACCAACTAGGTCTTTGTTTTGTAATTCGTCAGAGATTGACTTGAATTGCAGAACACTCCCAAAGATGGCTAAGGACGTGTGCAGTGGGTTCAAGCAGGTCGTAACCTTCATTTCATCCGCTTCACCAACCGTTTTGCGATCAGTCATGATCACACCGGCATCTTCAAACTTTGGCCGACCATTCGGGAAGTTATCTTCAACAACCAAGTAGTGAACCTCTTCAGTGTTGGTAAATGGTGCGATGTTCGTGTGCTTTGGCGTGTGAATAATCGTGTAATCTTCGAAGCCAGAATCCTTCAACTTAGCACTAACGGCGTCAGATGGGTTTGGCGTAATCCGGTCGATCATGGACAATGGGAAGCTGATCTTCTTGCTGTCTTGTAAATAGTCTAAGAAGTCTTGACCCACGAAGCCATTTTCTTTCCAGCCCTTGGCAATCGTCAAGACACTGTCCTTTAACTTGTCCCCGTTGTTGGAGAAGTTATCGGTACTCATCAACGTTAATGGCGTTGCACCGTTTTGGAAACGACCTAATAATAAGGAAACTAAACCAGCCATATTCCCCTTAGGTGCTTCAGGACCGGCAGCCAAGTCGGCCTTGGTAATGTCGTTCAAGTCACCGGCAACCGTCTTCAAGTTGTAGCCCTTTTCGGTGATAGAGAAGGAAACCACTTGTAATGAAGGTGCCTTGAAGATTTCTTGCATCCGTTTCCAATCGGCCTCACGAGCAGGCGTTGCAAAGAGAGCTTCGGTAACTGAGGCAAATAGGTCTTTGTCAAAGTTTCCGTCGGCCTTCGTGACAACCCGCAAGATCCGGTCATTGAATGGCTTGTAGACGCCATCGACAACTGAATCATCATAAGTATCCGCAACAATAACCCCGGAGTCCAATTCGCCTTTTTCAATTAAAGTGTTCGCAATGGAGGCGTGGAACGCACGGAACAAGTTCCCCCCACCAAAGTGAACCCAACGTGGGTGTTCATTCGTTGCCGTCCGCAACTTGTCTTGATCATAAGTAGGAACCGTAATTCCGGCTGCCGCAAAAGCTGCCTTGTTATTTAAGTAATCATCCGTTAGTTTAACCATCTGAAACCGCCCTTTCGTATTGTCAAAGTATCGAACTGTCAAATTCAACTAATGGTCGAACAATCAGCACCGTCCAACTAATATACTAGTATGACAGTGTAACCGATTTTATAATACAATATTATCAGAAATTGTCAACCTTTACGCAAGTAGCTTCAACCACGTCTAAGTCGCTGGTACCATGGATTTGCGGGAAAAAGTAAGGTTTTTTACTTTCTGAAATTTTTTCTCGATCGTCAATATCTAATACATTAGTTATGTACATCAATTAAGTTAGCGCTACCATTTCCATGAACAAAAAATGTTAACGTGAACATTGCGTACGGTTACAGTATATCACTTGATATGAAATCTTTAAATCCCTAACTTTGACTTCCCGGCAAATAAAAACGCGAAAGCCTATGCCTTCGCGTTCCATTCTGCTTTGTACTCCGCTAAAAAGTCCAACATGACCTGTTGACGATGTTCGGCCAACTTCTTGGCCGCTGATGTATTCATCAAGTCTTTCAAGGTTAAGAGCTTTTCGTAGAAGTGATTGATGATCGTTTCGTTGTTTAGGTTACGATATTCGGCATGCGTCATTTCCGTCCGTGGTTGAACGGCGGGATCATAAATCTTTTCGCCAAAATGGCCACCGAAGTAGATCGCCCGCGAAATCCCAATTGCGCCAATCGCATCGAGTCGGTCGGCGTCCTGCACAATCTTACCTTCCAACGGCAATGGCTTCGCTGTACCGTCTAGGGTCTTGTGGTAGGACATGTTATCCATGATTAAAAAGATCGTGTCAATCTGCGTCGACGTGAACGTCTGCTGGGCTAAAAAGTAACGTACTTCTTGGCTAGCCTGTGCCGTATCCGTTACAAGTTTTTCGTCGATAACATCGTGAAGGTAAGCCGCCGTCACCGTCAGCAGGCGATCGGCTGCTGGGTAGTGCTGAACCAAACGATCAGCAAGACCAACGACACGCTGAATGTGATCAAATCCGTGACCAGTTTCATCGTCCCCCATTTTAGCTTGAGAGAACTGCTTGACTGCCGCTAAGATATCTGTTTCTGTCATATTAGTTTGCCTGTCCCTTCGTTGTATCTTCATCAATTTGTGGTGGATCGCCAATGAAACCGTAGAAAAACAGGTGCATCAGCTGATCCGCATAGTGTTTATAGGTTTTCGCGTCACCAATCATCGGATGGCTCGTCGGCGAACTGAAGTACTGCACATACATGTCTAAGTACATCATCAGTGCTTCATCCGAGAGCATGGGATTAATCATCCCCGCGGCACGACCACGCGCAATCACGCTGTCCCAAAACCTTTCTTTACCAGCCTGATAAAGTTGTTGTGCCTCATCGTTGCCAAGAGCCCCGCGCATATCATCACTCACGAATTGATAAAAATCATCGGTCATCGAGCCCGCATACCCCGTCTTCGTGGTAATCATGAGCTGAATTAACTCCTGAAATGAATGGGTATGGTCATCGACCATCTTCTGATAGGCCGCGTACCCATCCGTAATCATGTCGAGTACGACCTGATGGCCCAGTGCTAGCTTGCTATCAAAGTATTTATACAAGGTCACCTGAGAAACATCTGCCTCGGCCGCCACATCTTTGATATGCGTGACTTTATAGCCATCCCGCATAAACAATTTGGTCGCCGCTTGAAGAATATTCTGGCGTTGCCGCTGCCGCCGCTCTTGATTTGTCGCCATCCTGATCTCACCACCTTCGTTTAAAACTCCCGTTGTTTATTTTATCATAACTCTTTTAGGAAGCGTTTTTAACTTTAGTGAACTATTTTGTAAAAATAGTTCACTTTTCTATTGACTTCCCCCCGTCGAGGGCTTACGATGATAGCGATTTAGATAAGCGTGAGGAGGGATTTTAAATGACAAAAGATCCGGTATTACAAATTAATCATCTTCAGAAAAAGTTTGGACACTTCCAAGCCTTAAAAAATATTACCTTTAATGTTAACGCAGGCGAAGTTTTTGGTTTCATTGGTCCTAACGGCGCTGGCAAATCAACGACCATTCGCGTCCTACTTGGTCTAATTCGGGCAACCGGTGGTGAGGCTACCATCTTTGGTCAAGACGTTTGGAATGACAGCGTCGCCATTCATCAACGGTTGGCCTACGTACCCGGTGATGTCTACCTCTGGCCCAACCTAACAGGTGGTGAAATCATCGATCTCTTACTCAAAATGAACGGGACGCATCACTCTCAACGAACCGATGACCTGATCAAACAGTTCGGCCTCGATACCAGTAAGAAGGCGCGCACCTACTCCAAAGGAAATCGTCAAAAAGTGGCGTTAATTGCCGCCCTTTCCCAAGAGGCTGACTTTTACATCTTTGATGAACCCACTTCCGGCCTCGATCCTCTGAATGAACGCCAATTTCAGTTGGCGGTATTAGCGCTCAAACGCCGTGGCAAAGCCGTTCTTCTCTCTAGCCACATTCTCTCCGAAGTTGAACGGATGTGTGACCGTATCGCCATTATTCGGGAGGGCAGCATTATTGAAACTGGTAGTCTGGCGGAAATGCGCCACCTGACGCGAACCGTCATGAACGTCACGTTGAAGACCCCGGTCGACCTCACCCAATTAGCCGGTGTTCACAACGTTGAGGCCGGTCAACACCCGAATGAATGGCAATTCTCGGTTGAGTCTAAGTCACTACCGGCTGTTATGCTGGCACTCACTGAACATCATATTATGGCCTTACAAAGTACACCACCAACCCTGGAAGATCTCTTCATGCACTATTACACGACGGAAAAGGAGTGAGGGACATGACCTCTCGTTTTGCCCGCACTGGTCGCTTAACTGGGCTTGCGTTACGCCGCGACCGTTTTCGTATCTTAATCTGGGTTCTGATTCTCGCTGGATTAATGGTGGGCGTTGCCTTCAAATTTACGGATATCTTCGGTACCCAGCACGAAATAGCAGCAATCAAGGATACACTAAAAAGTCCTGCCATGGTGGCCTTACTCGGCGCCTTTAAATTCAAGAACGATCCCTCGACCGCCCAAATCTTTTCGACAGAAATGGTGGTCTTCATGGCCATCACACAGATTGTCATGAACTTAATGCTGGGGATCCACGCCACCCGTGGCGAAGAAGATCAAGGAATCACGGAACTGGTTCGCTCACGAGCAGTGGGGCAACTTGCCCCGCTCGGTGCCGCCGCGTTGGAGCTTGTTTTGGTCAACGCCCTAATCGCGATCCTCTACGGCGTGGGTTTAGGTTTTTCTAACATGCACGGGATCACGGTGGCTGGCAACTGGGCCGTGGCACTCGGACTAGCTGCGGTCAGTCTGGTCTTCGGCCTCTTAGGGTTGGTGACCGCGCAACTGGCCGATCATTCGGCCAGCGCGACCGGTCTTGCTTACATGATCTTTGGCCTCACCTACATCGTCCGCATGATCACAGATATTCAGAATCCCGACTACACGTGGTGGTCACCTCTAGGATGGGTGGAAAAAATTTCGCCATATTATCACCCCAATTGGCTACCACTGCGCCTTTCTCTGGTAACGGCATTTATTCTCTTTGTTCTAGCCGCAGTCATTAATCTCCAGCGGGACCTTAACGCTGGTGCCCTCGCAACGCGACCCGGTCGTCGCACCGCTTCTAGCTTCCTACGTGGGCCAGCCTCTCTACTCTGGCGACGTGAACATAATGTGATTATCGGTTGGATTATCGGGTTAGCCGTTCTCGCGATGACCTACGGCAGTATCTACAACAGCGTCGGAAATATGCTAAAAACCAATCCAACGATGCAACAGGTCTTCGGCTCCAACGTCTTACATGAAGCCAACCACGCCATGCTGGTGAGCTTTACATCTACCTTAGTGATTCTCATGGCAGCATTGGCGGCCATCCCTGGTATTCAAATTATCTACAAACTTTACTCTGATGAAACCAACGGCTGGCTAGAATCACTCTACGCGCGGCCCCTGTCACGGACTCACCTGTTCTTTGGTTACATCTGCACGGGCCTATTCAGTAGCCTAGTCGCCTTTGGCGTTGCGATTAGCAGTCTGATCTTAGTGGGAAATGCCACGTTGCGTCATCCCCACGATGGCCTCACAACCTTTGAATTCTGGCAATCCATCTGGGGACAGCTACCAGCCGTCCTGGTCTTTATCGGCATTGCCGCCGCGATTATCGGTTGGTGGCCGAAAATTAGAAGTCTCAACTGGGTATACTTGGGAATTGGCTTTATCTCGATTTACATGGGCGGCATGTTAAAGCTTCCTGCGTGGGCGCAACATCTTTCTCCGCTCGGCTGGATGAATAAGGTCCCAACGCACAGTGTTGAGTGGACCAATTTCAGTTGGATGCTCGCCTTAGCGGTGGGGCTCATTCTACTGGGATGGTGGGGCTATCAGCGACGGGACCTGCATATGAGTTAACCTTTCAACGAAACGGCATTCCCTGTGAATGCTGTTTTTTTATTTTTGTAGACTCAGCATACGGGGATTTTAGTCAAACTGCAAGTGTTAACTATTGATAATATTATTCATATTTTAAAATTATCAAACTTGTTGCTTGATCCTAACATTTTTCGACTAATTCATTTCTAGGCACGACCGCTAAACCGCCAAATAGAATAATCAAATTGTTGTCGTATTTTGTATGGCAATCCGTTATGCTATGAATACCGACAAAGCTTCGTAATTTTTCCAGCTTTCGGTGAGCTATCATGTCTATTTTTAACGCATCACAAAAGGACCCGCCAATCGACGCGTCCTTCCTGTACCTTATGCTTGTGTCAGTCGTTCAACGTCACGAACAATCATTAACTCTTCATTCGTCGGCACCACGAGTACCTTGACCGCATTTTCATTTGGACTAATCACCCGCTCTTGCCCACGAAAATCATTTTTAACCGGGTCAATTGCAATTCCTAAGTCATGCAGTTTATTCGCAATGGCTTGGCGCATCGCAATCCCATTTTCACCCGATCCGGCTGTAAAGACAAGGGCATCGACGCCACCCAATTCGGCGACATAACTACCAACATAACGCACTACGCGGTTAACAAACATCTCTAGGGCCAGCTTAGACTTCGGCCGTTCATCTTGTGTTCGCTCAAGGTCACGCTGATCCGGTGAAAGCTCCGAGATACCCAACAGTCCCGATTCATGATTCAAAATCGTAATCATTTCCGGCATCGTCTTATGTAGCTTTTCAGCCAGAAAGGCGACAAGTGATGCATCAATATCGCCCGAACGCGTCCCCATCATAACACCTGCCAAGGGCGTGAATCCCATGGAGGTGTCACGTGCCCGCCCATGATCGAAGGCCGTAATTGAAGCACCCGATCCCAGGTGCAAGGTAATCAATTTCAAATCAGCTAATGGCCGTTCCAACAACTCAGCCGCCCGCGCGGCAACATAACGATGACTCGTTCCATGGGCCCCGTATTTACGTGCCCCAAACCGTTCGTAATAGCTGTACGGAATGCTATACATATAATTCACGGCTGGCATCTGGGTGTAAAGCGAGGTATCAAATACCGCCACTTGCTGGGCATGGGGGAGCAACTGCGCAAATACTTCAATGTAATAAGCCTGAATCGGATTGTGCAATGGTGCATAGTCTTTCAGTTCTTTAATCTGGTGTAAAACCCTTGGGGTGATGACCGCAGAATCTTTAAATAGCTCACCGCCTGCAACCACCCGATGGCCCACACCCGTGATCTCGTGTAGATGCCGCAAAATACCATATGATTTCAACCGCGTCAGCACCATCGCCGCCGCTAACTTATTCGTAATGTTATCTTGGGTTTCCGAAAACTTCTCGCCATTAGCTAATTTCACCTTAAAGATCGAACCCGGTAGATTCAAGCGATCTACCAACCCCGAAGCAATTACCCGCTCCTCGGGCATTGCAAACAGCTGCCACTTCAAAGTTGAACTTCCCGCATTAATTGCTAGCACTTTTGTCATGATACGCCTCCCGCTCAGTCATTAATCACAGTTTATCGGACTCAGGAACCGTTTACAATTAAAACACTGCACAAGATTTAATGCCTCTTTAGGCACACTGGGCAAAAGGTGACGTGAGGCTAGAACCCGCGTCAGATTACTTTTTCTATGACACCGTCTCCCTACATTGTAGTCAGCAATCGACGTAGCCATCTCAAATCACGCTAAAACAAAAATCCGCCATCGGTCCTGACGACCAACAGCGGAAATCATTTTCATTCAATTTAGAACCAGCCCCAGGATAACCAATGGCGCTTGGCCTTAACCCACGTGCCATACCGGCTGTGAGCATACTTATCAGCCGTCTTTTCTTGATTAGCCTTACTGTAGTCACCCTTCAAGTATGAGCGCGTCAACTGATATTTACCGTAATACCGGCCATTGCTAGCACGGTAGTTTCCGCCAGATTCCTTGTTGGCAATCCAGGCTTTGGCCCGCTTCTCCTTCTTAGACAGGGTGCAAACATACTTCACGCTAGCCTCAGCAGTGATACTCGTGCTAGCAACCGTCGCAACACTGGGGAGGATCATTGAAACCAGCATTAACATAACCATAAATAATGACTTCAGCTTCAACGGGGTCCCTCCTAGCGAATTTGTTAAGAATAGCATAACGTTCTTAAGTTACAGGAAAGTTGTCCGAATGTTACGAAACGGTAACAGCGAGCCCCATTTTATCCGAGATGGGGTGAGAATCCCGATTTTTAGCGGTTTACGCAACGCAAAAACGACGGTCCACCCGCAAAGGTTTTACCGTCGTTTCTTATCTTAGTTTATTAACTAGCTACTAAACGCTGATGACTCGGCTTAGTACCAGCCGTTTGCTTGCCAGAAGGCCTTGGCAGCTGCCCATGAACCGTAACGGGAGCTAACGTAAGAGTTGGCCACCTTTTCCTGGTTAGCTGCGGAGTAATCACCGTTCAGGTAAGACTTGCTTAATTGGTACTTACCGTAGTAGTTACCGTTAGAAGCGGTGTAAGAGCCACCGGATTCCTTATTAGCGATCCAAGCCTTGGCTGAAGAAGAGTCAGAGCTGGTCGTTGACGCCGTGCTCGTTGAGGCAGAACTCGTCCCTGTTGAAGCTGAAGACGTGGTGTTTTGACTGTAGTTGCTGGTCGTGTTCGCAGCAGCCGTCGTCGTTGAGGTACTTGGCGTCGTGGTTTGTGCTGATTGCGTCGTCGTAGCAGTGGTGCTAGTAGAACTAGGAACCACTAAGGATTCGCCGACGTAAATCAAGTTGACGTTCTTTAAACTGTTGGCCTTTTCGATTGAAGAAACACTAGAACTGTATTGGTTAGCAATCTTTGCGACAGTGTCTCCCGACTTCACCGTTACCCGGACGTCGGCGTTAGCGGAAGTGGTGCCAGCAAATAATCCGGCGCCTAACACTGCAGCAGTACCTAAAGTAGAAACTAAAACTTTTTTGATATTCATAAAAATGAATGTCCTCCTTTGATTTAAGTGAAGCGGTTTGTCTATCAATTACTTAACGAGACCTATCATAACCTGTGGACGTTACATCACCGTTGTCCCTGAGTTACACCCGCGTTAAGAAAAATGAGGTTAAATGACAAACTGTAACATGGTTAACCGTGCCGAAACATTAAGCCGGTTTTCGAGTGCTTCATTGCCGCTATGTGACGATTTTGACTAAAATCACACGCTATTCGCCCAGACTTTAACGAAAATACGCCTTAGTCATGGCCAATTTATCAAATTGTTTTTGGTTTTTGGGCCAACCACAGCCTGTGTTCGTCCCAAATCGGCTGAATCGGTGGGGCTGACCGTACACTCTCGTCACAATTTTCATGAGTGCGTCCATCACTTACTCTTCTATAGAAGAGAGTTATCCGAGCTCAGAGCCAACTCTTCCAATCATTCCCACTAGTAAGGCCGCTCGTAATCCCCAGATCGACAAAAAAGCCCCCACGGACCTGCATCCGTGAGAGCTTACTTGATTTAAACGATTAAATTAGCTGAGTTTTAGTACCAGCCGTTTGCTTGCCAGAATGACTGGGCAGCAGACCAAGAACCGTAACGGGAAGCAACGTAGCTGTTGGCAACCTTCTCTTGGTTGGCAGCAGAGTAGTCCCCGTTCAGGTAGGAAGAACTCAATTGGTACTTACCTACGTATTGGCCGTTACGTGCTGAGTATGAACCACCAGATTCTTTACCCGCAATCCAAGCCTTAGCGCTGGCTTCAGAGCCAGAAACGCCAGTAGAAGCAGTCGTGTTGCTGCTAGTAGAAGCTTGGTTGGAATAAGAAGTGGTTGCTTGGCTAGTCGTGGATTGGCTAGTTTGAGCGGAAGTGTTGGCCGTGTTGTTACTGTAGTTTTGGCTAGCAACGTTAGCAGACGTCGTGGCCGTCGTCGTGCTGGTTGGCACGTTTAACGTTTGACCCACGTAGATCAAGTTGCTGTTAGCCAAGCTGTTGGCCTTTTCAATGGCGTTGACTGACGTGTTGTACGTGTTAGCTAATGACCAAACAGAATCCCCCTGCTTGACCGTAACAGTATCGGCGTTAGCCGTTTGCGTTGAGGCGAAGAGACCGGCACCGACTACGGCAACCGTCCCTAAAGTCGTAACTAAAGCTTTTTTGATATTCATAAGAAATGAATGTCCTCCTTTGTTTGCTTAACGGGTATTAGAATAACCGATGGGTATTACATTCAAATTGACGTTAGATTACACGGAGGTTAAGAAAAATATTACATTATGACATTCCGTAATATTTGTAACTCTCACGTAATATAAAACGCTTTAATAAGCCATTTTTTACCCATTTTAGCCAAAAAGGGGGTGCTTTTTTGGTGCCTTTTGCACTGAAAAAACCGATTTTTTTATGTTTTCAAATGATAATTCAATGAAAATTCGGTCATTTTTCGCAAAATCGCACTATTTTTGTCAAAAAAAAAAGGCGGTTCACCCGACTAAAATCAAAATTCCAGTCAGCTTAATCGCCTGATTATTCCAATTATAAGGGGAAATCATCCTTCAAGCCGGCCGCAATTTCGTCGGGATTATTCGCCGTAAATCCATCACTAATCGTAAAGTGACCGGTTGCTGCCCATTTCTCCAGATACGGCAAGCTCTCACTCACCCGACTACTAGCGCTGGTGACAAATGGAATCACCGTCACCCCCGTCAAGTCAGTTGTGGTCAGAAAATTGTGGACAATCCGAGGCGGCTGATGGTACCAGGTCGGGAAACCCAGGTAAAGTGTCTGGACGGTATCTAACGTCACGGGGTTAAATTCAGGGAGTTGTGATTTTAGGTTCTCAGCATCGGTTCGCGCGACCAATTGCTGGAAACCTGTAGTAGGATACGGTTGCTTAGCGGTTAGCGCCACAGGCGTTAGCTGGAGATACCGTCCGACGGTTTCCGCTGCCGTTTGCGTACGGCCTGAGACTGAGAAATACACCAAAGCTGTTTTCGATTGTGCCATCATGATTCCTCCTTAGATTAATTTACCACCTTAAGCATACGCCTTATCTCGGCTACTGGTCAGCATAATCCGTATACTATAGAAGAAACCGACAAAAAACGGCCGCTCTTCGCAGAGCGACCGTCGCGGGTTAACCGTTATTTTTCAACGTTTTTCCCGTCATATTCATCAATCATAATCTGTTTCAATTCTGAAACTAATGGTTCCTTCGGGTTAGCAGTCGTGCATTGGTCTTCAAAGGCCAATTCTGCCAAGTGATCAACGGCCTTATCGAAGTGGGCCTTGTCCACACCGTTAGCCTTCAAGCTCAGAGTCACGCCAACTGAATGGGCCAGGTCAATCACCTTCTTGACTAAGGCCTCCTTCAATTCTTCCTTGGTGTTCCCTGGCAAGCCGAGGTAACGGGCAATTTGCGCGTAATCTTCGTCGGCACGGAAGTACTCGTACTTCGGCCACATCGCCAGCTTCGTTGGTTCCTTGAAGTTGTACCGGATAACGTGCGGCAAGGTAATGGCAATCGCCAAACCATGAGGCAGTCCGAATTCACCACCTAATTTGTGGGCGATGGAGTGGTCTACTCCCAGAAAGGCGTTGGCAAATGCCATCCCAGCCAGCGTTGAAGCGTTATGCATTTCTTCACGTGCTGTCACATCCCCATTGTAGGAGTTGGTCAGGTTGTCCATCACCAGCTTGATAGCTTGTAAGGACCATGGCCGCGTGTAATCGGAAGCCATTGCCGAAACGTAGGATTCGATGGCGTGCGTCAAGACATCCAACCCAGAGTAAGCCACCGTCTTCTTCGGTACCGTTTGGATAAATTGAGAATCCACAATCGCAACGTCTGGCGTCAAGGCGTAGTCGGCCAGTGGGTACTTCACGTGCGTCTTGGAATCCGTGATAACGGAGAACGGCGTCACTTCTGAACCGGTCCCGGAAGTCGTCGGAATGGCCACGAATTGGGCCTTGTGTGGCTTGTGGAACTTGTAGGTCCGCTTACGAATATCCAAGAACTTTTGCTTGGCCCCAAAGAAGCTAGCATTCGGATCTTCGTAGAATAGCCACATGTTCTTGGCGGCATCGATTGGTGAGCCCCCACCTAAGGCCACGATGGTGTCTGGCTTAAACGTCCGCATCTGCGCAACCCCACGGTTAACCGTATCCGTAGTTGGATCGGGTTCAACGTCAGAGAACAGTGAGTATTCGATCCCATCCGGTTGGCGTTTCAATTCGTTTAAGACCGTGTCAACGTAGCCCAATTCAACCATAGATGGACTCGTGACCAGGAAAACCCGCTTAACACCTGGCATATCATCGAGGTAACGGACCGACGTCTTTTCAAAGTAAACTCGAGGTAATTTAATCCATTGCATATTATTTCGCCGCTTTGCAATCGTTTTGATGTTTAACAGGTCAAATGAGGAGACGTTGTGGGAAACGGAGTTCTTGCCCCATGATCCAGTCCCCAAAGTTAATGAAGGAATCATTTCGTTGTAGAGGTTCCCAATCCCACCAATGGCGGATGGCGTGTTCACCAGAACCCGGCTAGCTTTCATCTTAATTCCAAATTCGGTTGCCAGATCATCGTCCATCGTGTGGATGCCGGCCGTGTGACCCAGCCCACCAAAGTGGAGAAGTTCGTCACAAATCTTGAAGGCATCTTCGTGGCTCTTGGCCTTGAAGACGGACAAGACGGGTGACAGCTTTTCTTGGGAAAGTGGGAACTTAGGACCCACACCCTTCAATTCAGCTGCCAAGACCTTCGTCGTTGCGGGAACCTTAATCCCGGCAATCTCCGCAATCTTCTGCGCGGACATCCCAGCGATAGGTCCCTTCACACCGCCCTCTGGCCGGAACATGGCGTCGGCCAAAGCCTTTTCGTCACTCTTCTTAATGAAGAAGACGCCGCGATCTTCCATTTCTTTCTTAACCGTGTCGTAGATTTCTTGATCAATCACGGCACTGTTTTCAGAGGCACAGACCATCCCGTTATCGAACGTCTTCGATAATACGATGTCGTAAACGGAACGTTTGATGTTGGCGGTCTTCTCAATGTAAGCGGGGCCGTTACCAGGTCCCACCCCTAAGGCTGGCTTCCCGGTTGAGTAAGCGGCCTTAACCATGCCAGGACCCCCGGTAGCCAAGACACTAGCAACCATTGGGTGATTCATCAGTGCGGTCGTTGCTTCCAGACTAGGCTTGTCGATCCATTGAATCACGCCCTCTGGTGCTCCGGCAGCGATTGCCGCATCCCGGACTACCTTAGCAGCCATCACAGAAGACTTCTGTGCTTGCGGGTGAAAGGCAAAGATGATCGGGTTCCGCGTCTTTACGGCGATTAACGACTTGAACATGGCCGTCGACGTTGGGTTGGTGACGGGTGTAACCCCGGCCAAGATCCCCAGTGGTTCTGCGACGGTAATCAATTGCCGCTCGCGATCGTCCTTGATGATGCCGACCGTCTTGTCATGCTTGATGGAGTGCCAGATTTCTTCCGTGGCGAACATGTTCTTCACGGCCTTGTCTTCCATCACGCCACGGCCAGTTTCTTCGTAAGCGGCCTTGGCTAGTTCCATATGCTTGTCCAAACCAGCAATCGCCATCTGGTGCACGATGTGGTCAACTTTTTCTTGGGTAAAGTCATCCATGGCGCACAGGGCGTCGTGGGCCTTAGCGGTTAAACGGTCGATCATTTGGTCAACGGTTTCGCCGCTTTCTTCTTTTTTAGCTTTTGGGTTTTCTTTCACGTTTTTTAACATTCTTATGCCTCCATTTGAAAACATCTTGTTAAGTTCTTCACGAGTTAAATCATATCACCTTTTTAAAATTCTGCAAGAGGTTTATGTTAAAAAAATCACAACTAGTTGGGCTGACAAACAAACCCGCTAATATCACGGCTTACAGCCGTCAGTGATGTAAGCGCATACATAGGTATACAAAATTTTTTCAATTATTTTTTACGTGTGTTTTAAATCACAACCCTAGTGTTTTCTTTCATAATTCCCAGCCGAACCATCCATAACACTTGTCATTGCCAAGTTTTTCGCGCGAACCGACCGTTTTTCCGCCCCCGATCCACGCAGACTATGCTAAAGTAGGCTTATATTAAACTTTTGTTGGGCGCGTACTGCCACTTGTCATCTACATAAGCGCCCACTTTATCAATCAGAAAGCGTGATTTTTATGCGACCTTGGGCCTTTTGGCGCGACGCTACCCACCATTTCTTCAGCCACTGGGGAAGTTACGTGACCTTGGTTTTCCTGACCAATCTCGTGGTCAGCTACCTCGCTGTGCCCCTCTTTACGTGGCTGACCTCAGCCTTGATGCGTTGGCAACACGTGCCCTACGTCTCTTATACCAATATCGGTTCGTTAGTCCTGAAGCACCCGCTGGCCATCGTGGGGCTCGTCTTGATCCTGCTCGCCATCGTCACCCTGATTTATTGGCAATTCGCCTATCTTCTCCTGGGCATCACCAACATTCGTCGGGGACGACCCCAAACCATGTTCAACATTCTGGGGGACACCATCCGCAGCCTCGCCGGCGCCTCGCCCAGCACCTTTCTCTTCTTTATCGGCTACTTCATCGTCATCATGCCATTTGGGAGTGAATTATTTACGACGCCTCTGCTCAACAAGGCGAAGATTCCGGCTTTCATTACGAGTTATCTGATGGACAACAACCTTTTTGCCGTTCTGCTCGGCCTCTTCTACATCGGCGCGGCCTACCTCGGAATTCGTTTGATTGCCGTCCTGCCGCTCATGATGATCGACCATTACCACAGCCGTGAGGCCATTCGCCTCAGTTGGCAGCGCACACGGGGCCATTTCTGGAACTACTTCTTAAAGATTATCGTGACGTTGGTCGTTGTCAGTATCGTGGTCGCCTTCATCTATGCCGCACTGTATGTCGGCCAGGTACTCTTCGACAAAACCCACGTGGCGTTGGTCGCCGCAACCGTCAACCTCTTCTTGATGGAAGTCATCACGGAATTCATCGTCTGCTACGCCACCGTCATCTTCATGATGGTAATTCTCAGCAGTCACGATGTCCACCAGACCACACCATCCATGCTCTTTAGCTTCCGTGAACCGGCGAAGACACGACTTCGGACGCGGCTATTGATTGTGAGCGGTCTGGCCGTGATTAGCGCCGCACTCGTTGGGTTTAACCTGATTTATTTAAACGGACTCGCCATGAGCCGGCCGCTAACCATCGCCCACCGTGGCGTGGACAACGGCAACGGCGTCCAGAACACGATTCCCGCCATGGTCAAGACCAGCCGTGAGAAACCGGACTACGTGGAAATGGACATCCGGATGACCAAGGACCACCAATTCGTGGTCATGCATGACGGTAACCTGAAGGCTCTGGCTGGCATTAATCGCAAGGTCTCATCGCTGACGCTCAAGCAGCTCACCAACATTACCGTGACCGAGAACGGTTACCAAGCCAAAATTCCCAGCTTCAATCACTATCTCAACACGGCAATCCAGCATCACCAAAAATTACTGATTGAGATTAAGACCGGGGGCGCCGACACTCGGGACCTGCCAGAACGCTTCTACCGCCAATTCGGTGCTCGCATTCTGGCCAATCATGAGCAGGTTCATACCCTAAGTTATACGATCATGAACCGACTAAAAGAAGAGCACCCCGACCTGTTCGTGAGCTACATCATGCCGTACAATCTGACCTTCCCCCATACGCGAGCCAACGCCTACACCATGGAGGAGACCACGCTCAACGACACCTTCATCGAGCAGGCGGATCGCGAACACAAAAAGGTCTACGCCTGGGACATTGACGATGTCACCAGCATGGATCAGATGATGTTCATCGGCGTCAACGGCGTCATCACGAACAACCTGCACCTGATTCAGCAGGAAATTAAAGACAACACGGACCATCCGAGCTACGCCAACCTCTTACTCACGTTTATGAATGATTTGACGTTGGAAACGCAGACTCAATAATAATCCAATAACGCTAAAAGGCGCGCCAACACAATTGTGCTGACGCGTCTTTTCAATTACTTCTTTTCAATCTTTCGAATCGGTCGCTTGATCAAGTGTAGTAGCTTTTCGGATTGCAGGCGGGCAACGACGGCATCCACCGCAACCTGCATTAACTTTTCGTTGAGATCCTTGGCCGCTGGTTGGACCTGTTCCTCGCCTAGATGATGAAGGCGGTCTTCCAGTTGACCAATGAAGTTGTCATAGGCCTGCTTCGGATAGTCGCCGGCCGTGATCTGGTCGATTCCCGAGCGCACCGTATCCGTTTGGAACATGGGTTTCAGGAGGCTGATCATCAAAATATCCGTTAACTGCATGGTCTGATACTTCTTCTTGACGGGTGCCAAAATGACGTGGTGTTTCACGTAGTTATTAATCATCGCCGGGGTGATGGTATCAATCCCCAATGGCCCCAGAATATCATTAATCAACGCGGTTACCTGGTCCATATAGAGGTCAAACTTCGGTAAATCGTCCCATCGTGGTAACTTCGCCTTGTGCATCTGGTTCTCCCAGCGGGTGTATTGATTATAATCAGCCATATTTCTTCCCTACCCTTCCGTTTCTAGTTCTCATTATAGCATATTACCTAGTTACAATGACTAGATACGATTGAATATCATAATTTCAGCTAGCGTGCTGACGAGTTTCGATCGATTGGCTGATTATTTTGTGACTGAACGGCCCCTAACGCCAGCGAATACGACTGAGGATGCGTTTACCCAGGATTTCTTGCACCAGGATAAAGACCGGCTGCACGCTGACCATCAGCGGCAAGTAAATCAGCGCCAACTTCCAATTAATCAGACTGACCAACGAGAAGATCGGCCCCAAGAACAGGAAGATGACCGCAAATAACCCCGCCATCAGTGCGATCAGACCAATCTTGAACCGGTTGAGTGGCCGGGCCACCATAATCAACGCATTGAGACTGATCAACCCAGTCATTAAGACACTCAGCGTCGAGGTTGTCGCGAAGCTCAGGCTAAATTGCGTACCTAGCCCCATAATCACCAGAATATAGCCCACCACGCAGACTGCGGCCGGTGCGGCAATCTCCATCACTTGTTTCATAAATCGGTCGGCAATCCGCGCATAGTTAGGCTGTAGCGCCAGGAAGAATGTGGGAATCCCCACCATGAGCGACGAGATAGGCGTTAATTGAATGGGTTCGAACGGATAGCTACGACTCATGAAGATAAAGATCAGTGTCAGAACCACGGAATACATGGTCTTAATCAGGTAGAGCGAGGCCACCCGCTCGATGTTATTGATGACCCGGCGCCCCTCATTGAGGACGTTAATCATCGCGTCAAAGTTCGAATCGACCAGGACAAAATCGGCCAGACTCTTCGTGGCCTCACTCCCGGAAGCCATGGCAATACTGCAGTCCGACTGGCGTAGGGCCAGCAAATCGTTCACGCCGTCTCCCGTCATGGCAACGGTGTGCCCCGCCGTTTGATAAGCCTTGATGAGGCCCTGCTTCTGTTGCGGCGTGACTCGACCAAAGACGTTATAGGTTGCGACAAGCTGGTCATAATCTGGTTCAGCGCCGACCTGACTCATATCGACTAACCGCTTAGCGCCGGCGATACCCGCCCGATCGGCAATACTAGCCACCGTGACCGGATTGTCCCCGGAAATGACCTTCAAGGCCACGTCCTGATTGGCAAAGAAATTAAAGGTATCCTTGGCCCGTGGCCGTAATTCGTCGGTGATTAAAATGAGGCCTAGGGCTTGCGGGTCGGTCGGCTTGGGCGTGGTCAATGCCGCCACCTTAGCCAGCAGCAAGACCCGATACCCCTGCGCAGCCAGCGTGTGAATTCGCCGCTGAATCGTGACAGGCACCGTCTCAAAGATGAACTCCGGTGCCCCCATCACGTAGGCACCGTCCGCGAGTTGGGCGCCACTCCATTTACGACCGGACGAAAACGGCAACACCTGCGACGCGTCCACGGTGGGCGTTCCCAACGCCGTCTTGATAGCCGTGGCCGTTTCGTTATCGTCTCCCGTGGCAGCAACGAGTTGCGCCAAGATGGTATTCAACCGCTCCGGCGACTGGTCGCTCAGCGCTTCGACGTTTTCCAAAACCAATTTACCATTCGTGATCGTTCCAGTCTTGTCCAGACACAGAACGTCCACGCGCGCCAAGGCTTCAATCGCGGGTAGTTCCCGGACGAGGACGTGGCGGCGGCCCAGGGTAAATGCTCCCGCCGCCAAGGCGACCGAGGTCAGCAACACGAGGCCTTCCGGAATCATCCCCACCATCGAGGCTACTGTCCCCAAGATGGCCCGATTTTGGTCCTGCCCCCGCATCAACGCCGAGATAAAGAGTCCGGCCCCTAGCGGAATAATAGCGAACGTTAACACCTTGATGATTCGATTAATAATGAGCAGGAGTTGGCTAGCTGACCGCCGTTTTTGCTTAGCGGAATGGGCCAACTGCTTCACGAAGCTACCGCTACCCACCGTGGTCGCCTGGACAATTGCCTTGCCCCCCAAGATGACGCTCCCGGAAACCAATTGATCGTTCGTATTCTTCACGATTGGCGTCGACTCCCCAGTAATCTGGGATTCATCGACCTCCATGCCGGCCGTCTCTCGGATGAGCCCGTCCACCGGTAACTGATCGCCCCGACCAATGGCCAAGAGATCGTCCTGCACAATCTCATCCTGATGGCGCGGTGTTAGCTGGCCCTCACGCAAGACGTCCAGTTTACCTTCCGACAAGAGCGCTAGCTTATCGACTTGGCGTTTAGAACGAATTTCCTGGAAGATCCCGATCCCCGTGTTGAAAACCACGACCCCCAAGAATAATAAGTTTTTATAGCTTCCCGTAAACAGCACGAGGCCGCCCAGGAGCACGTTAATTAAGTTAAATAGCGTTAATAAATTATCCCGAAAAATCTGTTTGACACTCCGCGTTAGGGGTGGCAACGGGTCGTTCTTTAAGCCAGCCGCCGCCCGTTGCTGCACCTCGTCTTGCGTTAGGCCTTGGTCTAACGGCGGTAGGTAACGGTCTGTCATTTGGGCGTCCTCCTTTACCGATTCGTTACCCATATTGTAACCGATAATCCGCTTTCATAACGACTAATCTATTGTCTTTTTCGTGATTCTTAAGTGAAACGCTAGTAGTTCACAGATGCCGCCACTCGTGGTTAAATGGAGGTGGACCTAATTATCCAAGGGAGGCTTTACGATGAATCATAAATCATCTGCGGTTATTCTATTCATTCTTTACATTATCTTGTTGGGGTGCATGTTGGCGCATCAAGACATGCTGGCCATGTGGCTCATGACGTTGGGCATGCTGATTGAGGCGTCCATTAACCTGTATGATCAGTTCAAAACCAAAAAGTAAGCGTTGCCAGTTCCGCCAAATTGGCCTACCATATTCTTTATAGGCAGGATAACGGCTCGGTCCGCAACGCCACCGTTACCCGCACGAGAACGCCAAGGAGGAAAACTAATGACACTTACTAGTCTTGCAGATACGCTTAAACTCGCCGATGGCCACGAGATTCCCGGCTTCGGCTTTGGGACTTACCTCATCAGTGACCAAGCAGCCATGGATACCACCATTAAGACGGCTTGGGTTCAGGGCTACCGGCTATTTGATACCGCCATGCTCTATCGCAACGAGGATCTTTTGGGCGAAAGCCTACGCCGCCTTGAGATTCCACGTCAGGAACTCTATCTGACGACCAAGGTCGCCGAAGAGGTCCAGGGTTACGACCAAACGTTAAAATCCGTCGAAGGCTCGCTGAAACGCTTGGGCTTAGATTATCTGGATCTCTTGTTGGTTCACTGGCCAGTTCGCGAACACTTCTTCGACACCTGGCGCGCCTTTGAAAAGCTCAAGGCGGATGGCAAGGTAAAGTCCATCGGGGTCTCGAACTACACCGCCGCGCACTTAGACCTGCTGGCCACCAAGGCTCAGGAAATGCCCGTAATTGACCAAGTGGAATATCATCCCTACCTCAATCAGCTAGCCCTGCTGGCCTACAATCAGGAGCATCACATCATCACCGAAGCCTGGAGTCCGCTGGGGCGGCGTGCGGTGCTGGGAGATCCCATGATTGCTAAGATTGGCCACCACCACGACAAGACCGTCGCACAGGTCATTCTCCGCTGGGAACTGCAACACGGGATCTTACCGATTCCCAAGTCCCAACACGCCGAACGTATTGCGGAAAACGCGCAGGTCTTTGATTTCACATTGAGCACAGATGAAATGTCCATGATCGACCTATTAAACAAGTATCAACGCACGGGAAACGAACCGGAAATTGTGTACGAAACCGGCAAACAATATTAACACTTTCAGACTCACTAACCCCTCGCCCTTGGGTGCCTAGTGGGTCTTTTTGCGTTCTCCCATGTCTCACCGCCAACTCACACAAAAACGCGCGTTCCGGAATCCGACCAGAACGCGCGCCACAGTATGATTGATTGAAATTAGTCGATATTGATTTCGTGATGATCCGCAACATCAGCTTGCTTTGGCAAGGTCAACGTCAAGACCCCATCGGTAAAGCCAGCCTTAACTTGCTTCAAGTCAATGTTTGGCAGGTAGAAGGAACGTGCCACATTTTGGCTGTGACGTTCTTGCCGCAAGATCCGGCCGTCGTCATCCTTGGCAGCTTGGCTAACTTCGGACTTCCCGGTGATCCGCAACGTATTATCGCGGTAGTCCACGTGGATATCATCCTTCTTAAAACCCGGTAATTCAGCCGTAACGACATAATCCTTGTCGTGTTCGACAACATCCGTCTTCATTTCGTTATCACCACTGAACATATCGTGACCTAAGTTACCCACTTCATTAAAGAAATTCATTGGATCAAAGAAATCAAAGTTCCGATTCATAACATCATTAGCCATAATCAATTTCCCCTTTCTGCTGTACTGCTTTACTTGATTACATTTTCTATATTAGTCAGTATTGGTCAGAAATGCAAATAATTAGCACTCAATTTTTAGAGTGCTAATTTAGCCACTTGATTCCTATCATATTGGCATTCGCTTTTGCTAGCAGTCTAGTCGTTAAATTTTCAAAGGTCAAAGAATTCATTTAAAGGTCAAACACTTTTTATGCCCCGATACTCCTACTAATGTAAAAATCGGCCATTTAGTTGCAGGATTACCGCCGGCTTAATCAAATCTTTAATTGTCAAAAAAGACTCCCAACATTTCTGCTGGAAGTCCGTAACCATTGAAACATGGTCTTAATAAGTTGTCTGGTCATTATCCTTAGGGACAACCACCTTTTCACCTAACGCATCGGCCAAGTCTTGCAAAGCCTCTTCACGCGTGGGCACAATGTCCATGTTGAAGAGAATCGAGTCGATGTCACCACCGGCGAAGTCGAATTGTTCGAAGTAAACGTAAGGATCGTGATCATCGTCATTTTCCAAGAAATGCTTAGTCACGGCCTGTGAAAGTGCGGTTGCCCAGCCTAAATCGTTCATCTTTGGTAGATCGCGCTTTGTCACATACCCCGTCGTCAATATTAACTTTGCCGCCTTTTCCACGTCATCCGTTGGAATCTCAATAGTCGGTTCAATCTTTTCGTCCTTTGGTGTATCTGCCATAATTCAAATCTCCTTTGATGTTACTACTTTTAGTCTAGTCCTTTTTGCCAAAAACGTTAAGTAACTCATTCCCCAAAGTTAATCCAATTATTTTCCGTTGTTCGGTTGCCAGATAGCCGCTTTGAGCGTAGAATTTGATTCAATCTACTCACTATAAAAAGGCGCGCAGACGCGCTATAATAAAGATATAGAATTAATGAAATGAGGAATGATGTGTGGATAGCGGTCAGATAGTTGTGAACCTAATTATTATTTTAATTACCTTCTTCTTTGCAGCTTTCTTTGTTGCTTGTGAGTTTGCCTTAGTCCAGACGCGTCCCAGTGCCCTCGAAGAAAAGATCGAGGAACTGGACAAACCGTCGACTAAGCTCAATCGGGCCATGAAAATGGTCACCAATTTAAATGAATATTTATCAACGACGCAGGTTGGGGTTTCTCTGGCCGGGATTATCTTAGGGTGGATCGGTGAATCTTTCTTCGTCGATCTCCTGTTGGATGGTCTCGCACCCGCCCACCTGAATACGGCAACCACGCACACGATCAGCGTGATTGTCGGGGTCTTACTTTTGACCTATCTCGAAGTGGTCTTCACGGAAATTGTACCGAAGAACATTTCGATCGATATGCCAATGAAGGTCCTGATGCTGATCGTCACACCGCTGCACTACTGCCACATCTTGTTCTACCCGTTCGTCTGGTTACTCAACACCAGCGCGTCCGGCGTTGTTCGCCTGATGGGCTTGAAGGTCGCCAACGAAAGTGACGAGGTCTTCTCCCAAGCCGAAATTCTCAACCTTTCACGGAGTGCCGTGGAGGGTGGCGAACTGGAAAAGAACGACTTGGTCTACATGCAGCGGGCGTTCGAGTTAAACGATAAGGTCGCTAAAGACATTATGATTGACCGAACGCAGCTGGAAGTCATCGACATCACGGCTAACGTCAAGGAAGCATTGAACGTTTACCTACAGGAACGCTTTAGCCGGTTGCCGGTGGTCGCAGATGGGGATAAGGATAAGATCCTCGGCTACGTCTACAACTACGACTTGATTCGCCAACAACAGGTGGATTCCAAGGTGCGGGTCGACAAGTTGATTCGGGATATCTCGACGACACCGGAGACCACGCCCATCACCGAAGTGCTCCAACAGATGATTAAGAAACGTACGCCAATCGTGGTGGTCGTCGACGAATACGGGGGAACTTCTGGGATCATCACCGATAAGGACATCTACGAAGAGCTCTTCGGGACCGTCCGCGATGAGATTGACGATGCCAACGATCAATACATTTTCAAACAACCGAACGGCACTTTCCAAGTCAACGGGAAGATGACCACCTACGACTTTGAACGGTATTTCAATACCGATATCAAGGGCTTCGAGACGACAGAAACGGTCACCATGGCCGGGTTTATCATCGACAACTACCCGAACGTCAAGGTCAACGACGTCATTCACCTGAAGAACTTCGATCTAAAAGTGCTAGACTACGAGAATTCATTTATTAACTGGTTGGAAGTCACGGTCAATCCGCCCCAAAAGCAGATTGCCACGACCGAAGCCCATTCTGACGATAGCAAGTAAAACTGGTACGAGAAAAGCCGCCGCCCATTTCGGGTGACGGCTTTTTCCTACGAACGCTTCACAAAGCCAGCCAGTGTGTAGCCCACGCCACCCACTAGGCAAGCCAACGAAACCCACCAGAAGACACTGGTGAAGCTCACCGACAGGACATTAGGCAACATTAGGCCAATGACTACTAGCCCGCTCCAGAAGCGTACAGTGCGGTAAAAACGATGGTTCCAGGACATCAGTTTTCCTCCTACAACTTTTTCTCCACTATTGTAAGCCCGTGACGAGACAATTGCACTGGCCAGTTGACAGCACGCAACGACTATTCCCATAATAGGACGGTAAATTTATTTATCTAAAACTTGAAAGTTCGCGAACACGCTCTAGACCCCAGCTGGCAAAGTTTACCGCCATTAAACGAGTCATCAACACCACCTGCGGCTGCGATGGTTGAAAGCCACTAAACACACGGTGAAATCGCTGGCGTGGTAACGTTCAGCCAGCTTAATTGGATACCCTTCACGTAGCCGTGAGTGAGTCAAATTTGGTCTCAGCCGTGGGATTTTCCAAGTGTTCTACTTTGAAAATGGCGTCTTTAAGACGTGGGTCATCAGCTCAAAGCGAGGAAAGAGACCGCCCTTTGGCTTTTTCCGATCCTGCCCACAGCGATCCAGACCAAATTTGGCGAACGGTAAGGCGGCCAGTACGCGACTAGCATATTATGATGGATGGTATCCTTGTCACACTACGGATTCTAGCTGTTTTATAGCTTTCAAGCTTTAGTTATTTAGAAAGGAAGCGCCCAACATGGCTATGGGGCAATTAGCGAGTCAAATTATCTTAATGTTTCTTCTGATGGGGGTCGGCCTGCTGACCAATAAATTGGGCTTCATGCACGCCCAGACCGCCACCGATCTCACCAACATCTTGCTCTACATCGTCTCGCCCTGCTTGATCGTCAACGCTTTTGAGCAGCGCTTCTCAACCAGTCGTCTCCAGAGCCTCGCCCTCGTTTTGCTGGGGATTCTCCTCACCTATGGATTGATGGTGCTGATCACCAAGCTGGCGTTTAACCGCGTCGCCGACCCCAACTTAAAGCGCATCATGCAATTCGGCGCAGTCTACTCTAACGCCGGCTTCATGGGTGTTCCTTTGGCCAGTGCCCTCTTTGGGAGTACTGGGGTCTTCTTTGCGGTCGCCTCACTGGCCGCCTTCAATATCTTCTGCTGGACCCACGGCATCGCCCTCTTCACACCGCACCAGAAGGCCGACCCCATCAATTGGCGACAGATTCTGCTAAATCCCAACATCGTCGCCATCGTGGTTGGTCTGGCAATTTTTATCAGCGGCTTTCACCTCCCCGGCCTGCTTGACCACACGGTGACCGCTGTCAGTTCCATCAACACACCGCTGTCCATGATCGTCATCGGAAACAGCCTCGCCGCAGTGAAATTCAATCGCCAGGCGTTCAATTCGCAGCTGTGGTGGCCGCTACTCTGTCGTAACCTTCTCTTTCCCGTAATTGATATCGTAATTCTCCGCGCCTTTGGTATCAGTGGGATTCCGCTATACACGACGGTCTTGATGGCCGCCTGCCCCGTCGCCGGAAACGTGGTCCTCTTCACGCTGAAGGCCCACGGTGACACCAGCCCAGCCGTCACGCTGATGAGCATCTCCACCATCTTTAGTGTTGCCACCATCCCCATGGTCTTCGCCCTCTGCACGCTCTAACCACGTACGAAAAAGATGGTGGGCCAGTGAATAGCCAAAAACTAGCCACTGATCGGTTACTTATTCACCATTTAACTGATATACTAGTTGGTAATGAAAACGCTATCAAGTAGGAGGACATCTATGGCACCCCTGAAATTAACCGAGGGCCGCCCCATTAAGCAGATTATTCTCTTTTCACTGCCTCTAATCGGTGGCTCCCTCTTCCAACAGCTCTACAACTTCATTGATACCCTGATCGTCGGTCGTCTAATTGGCGTGGACGCCGTGGCCGCGATTGGGGCCTACTATCCGCTAAGCTTCCTGATTATGGGCTTCGTCCAGGGAACCTGCATCGGCTTCAGTATTCCCCTGTCTCATAGCGTGGGTGAGGAAAATCACGCAGCCGTCCGCCAATATCTGACTAACGCGGTATGGCTCTGCGTGGTCCTCGCAGTCGTCCTGACACCGCTGATGGTGGTGTTGACACCGACTCTCCTGACCGCCCTACATACGCCCCACCAGATTTTACATTTGACCATCATCTTCACGGCCATTTCGTTTCTGGGGATTCCAGCTAACATCCTCTTCAACTACTCAGCCGATGCGCTACGGTCCTTCGGTGATGCGGTCCATCCGCTCTACTTCCTAGTGGCTTCCCTCGTCGTCAACGTGATTCTCGACCTAATCTTTATTCTGGTCTTTCACTGGGGCATTGCCGGGGCGGCCATCGCTACGGTCATCAGTGAATTCATCGGTGGCTTGCTCAACCTCACCGTCTTTCCAAAATTCCATCTCGGCCTGACGCGTAAGGACTGGGCCATCAACTGGACGCGGATGAAGAAGATGAATCTGATTGGCCTACCGATGGGCTTTGAATACTCGGTCTCCGCCATCGGGGCCATCGTCATGCAAGACGCCATCAACCTACTGGGAACTAGCATCATTGCCGCCCAGTCGGCCGCCGAGAAGATCCGCCAACTTTTCACGTTACCAATGGAAAGCGTGGGGGCCGCCATGGCGACCTACCAGGCCCAGAACTTCGGGGCTAAGCAACGCAATCGGATGAAGCGTGGAATCGTCGATGGGGTCTGGATTCAGGTCATCTATTCTGCGGCCGCCTTCATCATCATTAATCTAGCGAAGACGCCGCTGGTGACCGCCATCATCGGACCGGGCCACCCCGACATCATCCGTGAAGCCAATTACTACATCATCATTATCAGCTGTTATTTCCCAGTTCACGGCATCCTGATGATCTTCCGAAATACCCTGCAGGGCTGGGGACACAGCTTCTACGCCATCTTCTCCGGGATGGGTGAGTTGATTGGCCGGACTGCGGCCGGTTGGTTGTCCATTGCTGGGCTGGGCTTTACCGCCATTGCCTACGCTAACCCCCTGGCTTGGGGCTTAGCCTTGGCCTACTGTATCTTCATGGTTGTCCGCGTGTTTCGGCGTAAGAACTTCCTAGATGAATAATCCGCGCGACATGAACGCATGAAAAATGGGTCGCAAGTCCACTTCGGATTTGCGACCCATTTCATTAGCAATTAAATTGACTGTTTCACATGAAACAATTACCGGTTCGCCTTAGGAATCCGTAAGGCCAGTAAGAAGCCGACCACGGCCAAAGCAAAGGTGAAGAAGAAACCGTAGTGGGCCCCGTTAACGAAGGCCCCCGCTGCGTGATTGGCGCCAGAAGCCATGTAGGCTGCTTGACCAATCCCCAACAGGCTGGTCGCAATCGCCGTGGCAATCGCGCCGACAATCTGTTGTAAGGTGTTCATGATGGCACTCCCATCGGCCGCAATTGGACCGGTCAGGGCGTTCAACCCGTACGTTTGTGAGGGTGACATGGCCAGTGGTGCCCCAATCATCAAGATGACGTGGGCTAAGATGACGTACCAAACCGCACTCTGCGTAGTGGTGAAGGCCAACATTAAGGCCCCAACCATTGAGATGATAAAGCCGATCCGGGCTGGCATTTGTGCGCCCACGTGGTCATACATCCGGCCAGAAACGGCGGAAACCACAGCGTTCATCACCCCACCGGGGAACATGATGATCCCGGTCAAGGCAACGGGAACCAACAAGCCCTTTTGAATGTACATTGGTAAGAGGTACATTGCGGATAGGATAATCCCAAAGTTAATCATGACCAGACTGGCCCCAATCCGGAAGCCCGGAATGGCAAAGGCCCGCAGGTTCAAGATTGGGTTGTCCATCGTCAATTGCCGATGGGTGTACCAAGCCAAGACGATAATACCGACGACTAAGGCACTAATGACAGCCGCTGAGCCCCAGCCACGGTCACTGGCCAGACTAACACCGAGCACTAAACTTCCGAAGCCGACCGTTGACAGGAGAATGGATAAGAAGTCTACCTTAGGACGGGAGACTTCCGCAATGTTCTTCAAGGATGTCACGGCAAAGATAAAGGCAATCAGTAAGAATGGCACGAACAGCCAGAAGATCCACCGCCAAGAAGCAACCCCGAGCACGATACCGGCTAAGGTTGGGCCAACGGCAGGGGCGAACATGATAACCAGTCCGACCATCCCCATGGCAGCGCCTAGTTTGTAAGGCGGGAAGATTTGCATGGCAACGGTAAACATCAGCGGCAGGATCAGCCCAGTGGCAATCCCTTGAATCATCCGCCCGAAGAGTAAGACACCGAAGCCCGGTGCGATGGCCGAGATAACGGCCCCGACCATGAAGTCAACTAACGCAAACAGGATGACCTGCCGTGTAGTGAACCATTTCGTAATAATACTGGACAATGGCAGGACAATCCCGACCATCAACATATATCCGGTGACCAACCACTGAACCGTGGCGGTCGTGACGCCTAACTGCGCCATCAACTGTGGTAAAGCAATATTTAAGGATGTTTCAGAGAACATCCCGACAAAGCCCCCGATTAGCATCCCCATCATGGCTAGCATTGGGTGAGCAACTTGTACTCGAGCTTTTTTAGCCACATTAGTTTGGCTACTTTGTACAGAATCCATTTTGTTTTCACACTCGCTTTCATTTCAAACACAATGGATTACTCTACCAGAAAAAAACAGTCTTCGTAAGCGAAAATTATCAAAAAATTAGAGGTAATCGTTTTCATGACCAAATTCTTACCGATTCATTAGTTTTGACCTTGTTTTAGCGCCGCAATCTGTTCACGTAGCTCACGTAAGCGCTGGGTATCCAGCTCCGGAGCCAGCATTAACTGATCGTATTCAAACTGTAGCCGCGGAAGGTCCGTTGCCGGTACGCCTTGGGCCGCTTGCTTTGGATCGCGTAAACGGCGGTCGGTGAGGGTCAAGACCCGGGTGGCAACCTTTTGCCGGAACGTCTGGTCATGGGCAACGAACAACACGGTCCCAGGATAACCTATCAGAAAGTCTTCCAGAGCTTGGAGAGCTGGCAAGTCCAAGTAGTTCGTGGGTTCATCCAGCACCAATAGATTACTGGCACTCACCAGAATGGCGAGTAGTTGTACCTTCACCCGTTCGCCACCGCTGAGCTCCCCGATGAGTCGGTCGTAGAACTTGGCTTTGAGACCAAACGCTCCCATTAATTGCCGCGTTCGGTTGTCATCTAGGGCCGTCACGTGCCGCATCACCTGCCAAACTGTCTGCGTTATCGGCAACGTCGTCATGTCTTGATGGAAGTAACCGACCCGGGCACTGGGGGCTAGTCGAATCCCCGCGCGTTGGGCGAGAATCGCTTCAATCAAGGTGGACTTGCCACTGCCGTTGGGTCCGGCCAAGGCCACTCGCTCCCCTGGCTTAACGTGAAGTTGAACGTGTTCCAACAGATCGTGGCGGCCGCGTTGCAGGTGTAAATCCGTCACACTAATCACGTACTTTCCGGTCACTGGGGGAAGATCCGTCGCGACTAATTTGAGTGGTGCCACCTCATGCGGCTTGGTCGCGACCTTCTCACGGTTCATCCGATCTTTGAGGGCCCGCGCGCCCCGCTCCATCTTGGCGGCGTTCTGCTCACGCATGCTCTTAGAGTTTGCGCGTTCAGCCTCGCTCATGTGCCGACTCCCCTTGCGAATCCGATCGGCCTTTTCATGGCGGGCCTGAATGGCCGATTGTAGTTGCCGTCGCTCCTTTTGTTCCTGCCGGTAGCGGTCTTGGTCGTTGTGCCGTTCTTGGTCACGCAGGGTGATGTAGTCCGCAAAATTTCCGTTATACGGTATATAAACGTGGTCGGCCAGCGCCCAAATCTGGGTGGTCACGGCCGTCAGGAGTTCCCGGTCATGTGAGATGACAATCAGTAACCCCTTAAAGCGCCGGAGCTGACCAATTAGCCAGCGTTGGTGTTGGTCATCCAGGTTGGCCGAGGGTTCATCGAGAATTAAGATTTCCGGCCGTTGCGCCAAGGCGGTGCGCACCCGATCCAACATGCTCTGGCCCCCGGAGCGACCTTTCGTCGGCGCAATCTGGGGAACCAGTATCACGGGCGCCGTAACCGTCCGCTGACCGGTAAAGTCCGTGTCCGTCCCGGCAATAATGTGGGCTAACGTGGTCTTCCCCGTTCCATTGGCGCCAATGATGCCAACCCGTTCCCCTGAATGGGCGGTCAGCTGGTCCAAAGTAAATAGTGGTTCTCCCGCGACCGTTTTTGTGAGTTGTTTTAAGTTAAGTTGTGTCAAAGAGTCGTCCCCCTTTTGAAAGCAGGGATCGATGGCTGGCAAATAAAAAAGTGGCCGCATTTCCCATACGGAAATGGCGCCCACTGCTTACCTTTGGCAAGTCAGTCGGCGTAACCATCAATCCCAATTGCAGGCCCACTCCACCCCTCAACGGTGGTGAAGCTGACAAACATTTGAGAGTGATTAGTTACGCATCGGCTGAATACCTCGTTCTTTCTTAAAGTACGACTAGAATAGCATACCGCCGAGGCTTTGACAAGCGACCCCCGCAATTTGTCTAAATTGGGAAGCTAAACTTAAGAGCATTCCCGCGCAAATCCGAGTACACTAAAGGTAAATTAACCATCGAAATTGGAGGGAAATCCATGCAACCATTACGTATTTTATTTATCTCTATTGAAGGGAATACCCGCAACTTTGTGGAAAATCTGACGGCCTATGCGGCTAAGCAACACGCCCAGAATGCCGAAGCTCCCGAAATAACAGCCACCGAAATCAGCGAAGCCAGCGATTTAACGGCCGAAACACAACCGTATTTCTGCTTCGTCCCCACTTACCTCGATGGCGGTAACGGGATTGACAACGGCGTCAAGGAACTGATGACTAACGTCTTGGGCGAGTACATCGATTACGGCGCTAACGCGCAACACTTGATTGGCGTCGTCGGTAGCGGTAACCGTAACTTTAATGAACAGTACTGCTTGACTGCCAAGCGCTACGCCGAGAAGTTCAACGCCCCCTTCATCGCCAACTATGAACTCCGCGGGGTGCCGCGCGATGAACAGCGGGTCTACGATGCCCTCGTGGCGCGTATGAAGGAAGTGATCAGCCATGACTAATCCGACGTTAAAGACATTGCTGAATCACCGCAGCATTCGTCACTTTACCGACGAAAAATTAACGGCGGCCGAAATTACCACCTTGGTGGATGCCGCACAACACACACCGACCAGCACCTTTTCTCAGCAGTACAGTATCATCAGCGTGACCGATCCGCAAAAATTGGCGGTCTTGAGCAAGATTACCGGGCACTCCTGGCTGGAAAAGTCCAGCCACTTCTTCTTATTTCTGGCCGATCAGTACCGTAACGCCCAATTGATTACGGCCACGCCAACCGCTGTGGCCAACCTTCACAGTACCGACAAGTTACTCGCCGGAATCTTTGATGCTAGTATCGCCGTCGAGGCCATGGTCGTGGCCGGCGAGAGTCTCGGCTTGGGGAGCACCATCATGGGGAGTGTCCTCAATGATGTTCCCCAACTGATTGACCTCTTCCATTTGCCCGAACTCACCTTCCCCGTCTTCGGCCTCGCCATCGGTCATCCGGCAGAGGAACCTGAGCAAAAACCGCGGATGCCGCAATCACTGATCCACTTCACCAACGACTATCAACCACTTACCGTGGACGACCCGACACTAGCCGCTTACAACCAAGTGATTAACGACTATTACCAGGCCCGCGACAGTCACCAGCGGCCGGAGACCTTCTCTCACCACATTGCGACCGAACTGGCGCGGGACCCGCAACAACGGGCCAAGTTAAATCAGGCGCTGGAGTACCAAGGCTTTTTACAAAAACGCTAAATACCACTTTACTAAGGTCGTCTCAAGCACTTGCTGAGGCGGCCTTTTTAACCCACACTAAATCAACTTGCGTTAACTTTTAAACGTCAACTAAGCCTTGGGTGTAAGATTCGCCACAAATATCTTACAATCGGACTTTATTCAGTGGATCCGCGCGAAATTGTTATTTCTTTATTTTTGTGACTACTGGTGATAAAATCATCACCATAGGACACAGATTGGAGGTGAAATTAAGCTATGAAAAATCTTGAAAAAACCCGGGTTACTATTCGAATGGATATCGAGCGCAAGCGCAAGGCCGAACAGGTGGCCAATGGATTAGGCATCGACCTAACATCGGCTGTCAATTTATTTATCTCTCAAATGATTAAGGAGAATGGCCTACCATTCAAGCCAACCAACAATCCCCTAGAAGCCAATTTGCAACAAGCCTTGGACGATGTCAAGAATGGCGATACTACTGACTATTCTCTCGACGACTTCATCAAACATGTCGAGGATTCGGGTGAGTCGACCGATGATTAAAACTGTCAGAACCACAAAAATATTTGAACGTAACCTGAAGAAACTCAAGAAAAAACACTACGATACTTCACGACTCACCCAAGCCGTTTCACTCATTACTCACGGCGATCAAGAGGCCCTCATCCGCAAATACAAGTGGCACATGCTCAAGGGCGATAAAGCAGGTATCAACGAAATCCATCTAGATAGTAACTGGTTGCTACTATACAAAATCATCGATGACGATGTCGTTACCCTTTTATTGTTAGCCACTGGTCCACACGACCTACTTTAATCACCAATCTACTGGCTTCCGCAACTGGGAGGCCTTTTTAATTTCCGCAATCATCTGGTCGCCAAGAAACGCTGTCCGCCGCCTACTTACAAGCTCGGATCAAACGCCACCAACAAATCATGTGCGTCCACTTGAGGCATCGCACCGAAGCGACCGGCCAAGTAGTCCTCCAGCCACCCCGTCGCCGGCACCTCCGCCAAGTCAAACAACGAGACGAGCTGGCTCTCACCACGATAGTTCTTCTCGGCTAAGTAGACCTGATCGACGCGTAGGTGTTGGCTCATCAGCATGGGTTGATTGGTCGTCATCACGATCTGATTCGTGTTGGCTACCGAATTAAATAGCGTCAGCAGTGCGGCCAGTGCCGTCGGGTGAATGGCGGCCAACCGTTCATCGGTCAGAATCGTCTGGGGGTGGGCGGCGTGCTGAGCCGTAATCAGGGCCAGTCCTAAGGCGACCAGCTGGCGCATTCCCGTCGACGCATTACTCAACGGCAGTTCCTCACGCCCCGCGACCGCCCCCTCTTCATCGTATTTTTCATAAATGAGGTACAGATCGGGTCGCGTGAAAGCCGAGCCATCCAAAAACTGAATGGCCACCTTGCGCTGGGTGAGACCCGCCACCTCACTGCCGACGGCCCGTAAAAACTGCGTTAATTGGCTATGAACCCACTCGTCATCGAGTCCCGTGCCACTAGGATGGTCATTTAAGATCACCAGATCCTGGCTGAACCATTCAAAGACGGTAATCGCAGGTTGATAGTTCCAATTCTGAAAGGCATACAACATTAAAGCGTTGGGTCGGACCCGTTGTGCCGCTGTGACCAGGCCCTCGGGGATCACCGTCATGACGCCCTTCTCCCGGGCAAAGAGGACGTCGTAGTCATCACCCACGGCGACACTTAGCATCTCATCCATGATGCGCGTAGCCGTGTAGCTGAAGGAGTAGCGGTACTGGTGACCATCCCGATTGAAATTCACCATAAACGTCGTCCGCTGATTGGCAGATTCGTGGTCAAATTGAAACGGTTCGTAGGGAAGGTGGTCGGTAATCTGCTCAGTCGGTCCCGTCACCATTTGCCGCATGCGCTCTAGTCCGGCTAAAACGGCACTCTTACCCGCTCCGTTGGCGCCAAAGATGGCCGCACACTTGAGGACACTCAGGTCATCCGTCACGGGTACCGTGTTCTCGTGCTGCCACTGGTGAACGCCACCGCCACTCTCCAATGACAGTGTCGCGGTATCCTTGTACGATCGAAAATTGGTTAACGTAAAGTCGATTAACATCACACAACCTCCCCTTTTTCTAGCATGTTACGCTAGTTCAGCGGATAAGCAATCACTTAGATTCGAATTGGCTAAATCCGCTATTATAGAGTTTATAAAAGCGGTAACAATATGATAATACCAACCTCGATACCCCTATCCAATTACCGGTTAACCCCCCTCACGAAATGCATAAAAAAAGCAACTCCTCGAAGAAGTTACTCCCTAGGCTCGTCTTATTTCAGGCGCGCCTGATTGACCCGATTCCGAATCATCACGGCAGCCAAGGCCAACAACATCAGTAAGGTGACCGACCCGAACAGGTCGCGATAACTGCCATATTCAATCAATAGACCCCCGTACAACGGCCCAATCGCCCGGCCAAACGAGATGGCCATGTTATAGATACCTTGAAACTTCCCCTTGTCGTTATCGCCGGCCAGCTTATCAATCCATGCCGGAATGCCGGGGAACCCGATCATTTCACCAATCGTCAGGATGACCATGGTCAAGACAAACATCGCGTAGGTCTTGGCGAAGACCAGAATTAAAAATGACAGGATAAAGATCAGTGACCCCGCCGCAATCTGCGAGCTCATCTTGAAATACTCACCCAACCGGTTGGCAATTGGTTGGCCAAACACGATCATCAAGCCATTGAGCGTCCACAACAGACTGTAGTGCTCAAAGGAAATCCCCAGGTTAGTCATATGAACGGAGATGACACTTTCCCACAGCGTGTAGCTCATGTACAGGCAGAAAACCATGACGGCAATCAGCCAGATTAGGTTGAGTTGCGCCGGTTTGGCCGCCTTTTGCTGATGATGCTGGGTCTTGGTGGTAATCTTCATGCGGAAGTCCGCCAGAATAATCAGAAGCAACGCCGTATAACAGATGCTGGCGGCGATGAAGACCAGTTGGACCCCGTGATCCATCAAATAACCGACCATTAGCGTTCCCACGACGACCCCTAAGTTCATCCCAATATAGAGATAGTTAAAGACCTTCCGACTGCTGATGGACGTCACGTTGGCCGCAAACGAATTGACCACAGTCATGACGATCCCATCGCCCAGGCCAATAAACAGGAGCATAATCCCAAAGATTGGCCAACCGTGAAAGAAGATCAGAATCAGCATGGGGATAAAGGAACACAGCGTGCCCATGATGGCCGATTTAAAGGGCGACCAATTATCAAAGAGCCAGCCGCCCAACCAATTTCCTAAAATCATACATAGAGACATTCCCAATAGGGCAATTCCCGCCAGCGTCAGGGTCTGATGTAATTCATTATGCATGTAGACCGTGGTGAGTGGCCACATACACGCTGCGGCTGCGTTAAGCAGGAGCGTTGCCGAAAGAATTCCCACCAAACTGACTTCCTTATTGTTTTTCCACATTTCATGTCCCTCACTTGTTTGAATTCTGCTCTTCATTGTCGCATATTTCCTAGTGAAAGAAAACAACGACGCTCGCTAGCCTCCACTAATCCGCGGTTTTGTTTTTGAGGTTTATTCATTTTATGTATATTTCAAAAAAGATTTGTCAACTTGATTTGAGTCAAGTTTTTCTCGACCGCCTGCCCGTATACTAAGTTATGTAATCAAGGCAAGGAAGTTGCCAGCGATTAAGTCTACGGCGTCCGTGAGAGGTCGTATTAAACCGTAACGTTAAGTAAACCACTTAGGAGGTTTTTATAATGAGTAAAGTAACGATGAAGTTAGATGCACTGACCTGCCCGTCCTGCATGACCAAGATTGAAGGCGCACTGAGCAAGAAAGATGGCGTGGAAAACGTCAAGGTTCTCTTCAACGCCAGCAAGATTAAGGCCGAATTCGATGACAGCCAAGTCACCGCTGAAAGCCTAGCCGACACGGTCACTGACCTCGGTTACGTTGTCAAGAGTTCCAAAGTCAAAGCCCTCTAATCCCCCAAATACGAAAGGAAGTTACCCCATGACCACATCTACGATGACTGTTGAAGACCGCTACGCTGCCGAACAAGCCCAAACCGACCACGACCATCACGTCCCCACGGCCGGTGCCATGACCAACCACATCCTGGCCAATCTGCACATCTCAATTGTGAAGTTCCACCAAGTTCGCTGGTCAGTCAAGGGGCCGTTAGCCCTGAGCGTCCGGCAATTACTCAGCGATTACATCGCCACCTACCGGCAACAATTCGATGCCCTCGGCGAACTCCTGTTGGATGAAGGCGAGATCGTTTCCACCACGACTAAGGAATTCCACGACTACAACATGCTGCAGGAAAGTGGCGCCAAGAAGTATCTGACCGCCGAAGAACAAGTCAGTGAGCTGGTTCGCGACGCGGATACCCACAACCTCTTCATCGACCGGGCTATCAAGCTCGCCGAAAAGGAAGAACGTCCTGCCTTAGCCAGCTTCTTAACCACGCTACGGGGCACCAACAACCACATCATTCGTGAACTCCAAGCCGTACTGGGCAACGACGCCCGCGACGGTCTGGACGAAGAAGACGATGACGATGATGAAGACTAATCTTTAGCATTTTAAAGCCGTGATTCCACACTGCGAGGTGGAATCACGGCTTTTCATTTTGGGCGCGTTACCAGCACACCACCCAAGTTTTTGCATAAATATTTTTTCACCGCGACGCTAATTTTTTTAGAACGCCTTCGTCAACTAGTGACTTATGAGTGCACCAACCACCTCACACTGTCCCGCTCCGTCACGGTCACCGGCACAAAATCCACGGCCGGTTGTCCCAACACCCGGTTGACGCTCTGACTTCCTATTTGATAGAAGTCCTGCGTCATGCTGGTCAACGCGGGCGTGGTGATTTGGCAAATGATGGTCCCATCGATACTCATAATGGACAGGTCTTCTGGCACTCGAACGCCCTGCTGGTGAGCCGCCGTCAGTAAGCCCGCCGCCACCATGTCACTGGCCGCAATCACGGCCGTGGCGTTCTGGTCGCGGACCGCTTGCAGCAGGCTCACGCCGGACTCGTAACTATAATCGCCGGGCAAAACGGCCGGTGCGCTTAACTGGCTAGCCGCCATGGCCTCCCGATAGCCCGCCTGCCGCTGACTTCCCGTGTGGTAGTCGTCGATACCGGCTAGACTAATCCGCGTGTGTCCCCGGTCGATCAGGTACTGAGTGGCTTGGTAGGCCAGATCCCGGTTGTCCGAGCTGACGGCCAGAATGTCTCGCGTCCCCAAATAGAGTGATACGAAACAAAACGGAATCCGCGAGTCCTTCAACAACGCCAGATCTTCTTCGTCCGGCTCAATCGCCGCCAGCAAGATTCCCGTGACCGACCGTTCCAGGGCCGTGATGATGGCTTGGTGCTGGAGTGTGTGGTCCCGGTTACCGGCGTAAAGAATCATCACGCCCTGCCCCAACTCACCGGCGCGCTGCTGAATGCCGTCGATAATCTGCGTGGAGAAGTTTGTGGGCGTGGCGTTAATGATTAGGGCAATCACGTCCGTTCGTTTTCTGACGAGATCCACAGCTGCCGAATTCTTCCGGTAGCCCAGCTCCTTCGCAATTTTCAAAACTTTCCGTTGGGTCTTCTGACTGTACGAGCCCGTCTTATTGCCCAGCACCCGCGACACGGTGGCAATCGACACCCCTGATTGGGCCGCAATATCTTTAATCGTTGGTTTGGTCACGACTTCCACCTGACTTTCTTTATTTCCGTCGGGGCCTTCCCATTCACCATCGAAGGTCCTCTACCGAATTCACAATGATTAGTTCAATTATAGCGTTATTCGCGCTATTTTCCCAATAAAAAGAGTAAACGTTTACTTTACTGTTAAATAGGCATTGTAAACGTTTACTTAAAGTGATAGGCTATAGGCGTTGAAAGAAATTAGGTTTAAACTTTATCAAGGGGATGGCATACCATGAATCAACCAACAGCGCATGCAGCTGGGGTCGCCCAACCGACCGGAACTGCCACTAAGAAAACGGCACGGATCTCAAACTCCCTGCCAAACTTACCATTGAAGACCATATTCGCGATTACGTTTGGGTTTTGCGGGGTTAACATGGCCTTCTCACTACAATCGTCACAAATGAGTCGGATCTTCCAGACCATCGGGGCCGATCCAACCAATCTGGGGCTCTTCTTCATCCTGCCCCCACTCGCCGGTTTAATCGTGCAACCGCTCGTTGGGAAATACTCCGACCGGACGTGGTCACCACGCTTTGGGCGACGGATGCCGTACCTGTTGTTCAGTGCGCCCATCGCCGCATTAGTCATGGTGCTTCTGCCAAACGCGGGGTCCTTTGGCTTCGGCTACGCCTCACTGGCCGCACTACTCTTCGGGGCCATTGCCATTCTATTCATGGACCTGTCCAGTAACGTCTGCATGCAGCCGTTCCGGATGATCATTGGCGACATGGTCAACGAAAATCAAAAGGATAAGGCCTGGTCTTGGCAACAAGCCTTCAGTAACTTAGGCGGCGTGCTGGCAACCCTATTGCCGTTCGTCTTAACTTACTTCGGCGTTGCTAATACCGCTAGAAAAGGGGTTGTCCCCCTGTCCGTACGGTTAGCCTTCTATATCGGTGCCGCCATTCTACTGGGGATTTCGGCTTACACCATCCACTCCGTTAAGGAATACGACCCCGAGACTTACGCCAACTACCACCAGATTGATCCGCAAGCGCACAAGAATCATAAGTCCATCTGGCAACTCATCAAGGAAGCGCCCAAGGCCTTGTGGGAAGTCGCTTTAGTCCAAATGTTCGCCTGGATTGGGATTCAATACATGTGGACCTACACGACCGGCGCTATTGCCCAAAATGTTTGGAACACCACCAACGCCACTTCTGCTGGTTATCAAGCCGCCGGCAACTGGTACGGGATCTTAACGTTTATCCAGTCCATGGCCGCTGTGCTCTACGGCTTTCTGGTGTTGTCGCACACGAATCCCTTCAAGCGGAAGTTCTGGTACCGCTTCGGGATTGCCTGCTTTGCCATCGGCTTAATCTGGGTCTTCTTCATCCACAACCAATACTTACTGATCCTACCATTCTGTTTAATCGGGATTGGTTTCTTCACCGTTCACGTGGAACCCTTTAACATCTTCACCTCTTCGCTAAATGGGTCCAACGAAGGCTCCTACATCGGAATCTTCAACGGGACTATCTGCTTGCCACAAATCATTGCGTCCGTGGCTAGTTTCTTGGTCTTCCGCCTGGTCGGCAAGTCTATGCCCGGCATGATGCTGGTTGCCGGTGTTTCCATGCTGATTGCGGTTATCGCTATCAGCGTCTTGAAGCAGGACAAGCCACAAAAAGATTTGTCCGAAGATGTTCACTAGTTTTAACTTCTTAATGAGGAGAGAATTTCTATGACATTACCAACCTATACGCAAAATAAACAGACGGTTACCTTCGATTATCCGCAGCATTCCCTGCAGCTGACCGTGATTACCCCGGCCATCGTGCGGGTCTTTGAGAATCGCGGTGACAGCGGCCAGTCCTACGCCATCGACGGCAATAAGGAACAGCCGACCGACTACACCCTGACGGATGCCGGCGACCACTACGACTTAAAGACCAGTGCACTGACCTTAAAGTTAGATGCTGAGGGTCACGTGGACGCTTATGACGCCGCGGGCCATGCCTTGGTCACGGATTACCGCGGCGAACGTCACCTGCTGGACAAGGGCATCGACAAGGTCCACGAACGGTTAGTCGAGGCTGAGGGTCACAGCGTTACCAAGTCAACCGTTAAGTCCGCCACGGGCTATTATGAGGTCGTCAAAGCCTTAGCTCCCGACGAACATCTCTACGGTTTGGGCGACAAGACCGGCTACCTCGATAAGCGTGGCTTCGAATATGACAACTGGAACGTCGATAATCCGGCGCCCCAATTGGAAAACTTCCCCAATCTGTACAAGTCGATTCCTGTCATGTTGGGCTTGAAAAACGGCCATCCGTATGGTCTATTCTTTGACAACACCTACAAGAGTCACTTCGACATGGGTAAGGAAAACGACCACTACTACTTCTATTCCGCCGTTCAGGGTAACCTGGACTATTACATCATCGGCGGTCAACATTTGAAAGACGTCGTCACCAACTACACCTACCTCACGGGACGCGTGCCGTTACCGCAGAAGTGGACGCTGGGCTATCAACAATCACGGTGGGGCTACAGTGCCAGTCAGGCCGAGGTCCAATCGATTGCGGATAATCTGAAGAAATACGATCTCCCCTGCGACGCGATTCACTTCGACGTGGACTATATGGATGGCTATCGGGTCTTCACCTGGGATAAGCACAAGTTCGCTGGCGATCCGAAAGCCTTTGTCGCGAAATTAAAGCAACGCGGCATCAAGGTCATTCCGATCATCGATCCCGGTGTCAAGCAGGACCCCAACTACCAGACTTACGCGGACGGCGTGAAGCACAACTACTTCGTCAAGACGCCGGACGGTAAGGTCTACATCAACAAGGTCTGGCCCGGCGACTCCGCCTTTCCAGACTTCGGTCGCCCAGAAGTTCGTCAGTGGTGGGCCACGAACAATAAGTTCTTAACCGACATGGGCGTCGGCGGGGTGTGGAACGATATGAATGAGCCCGCCACCTTCGAGGGTGAAATTCCAGACGACGTGGTCTTCAGCGACCAAGAGACGCCGGCCACCCACGCCAAAATGCACAACGTTTACGGCCACAACATGGCCAAGGCGACTTACGACGGGCTGAAGGCCCAACAAGGCCGGCGACCATACGTCATCACCCGAGCGGCCTACGCCGGTACGCAGAAGTATTCGACCGTTTGGACCGGCGACAACCGGAGTATCTGGCCACACATTCAAATGATGATCCCGCAGCTCTGCAACCTAGGGCTCAGTGGCTTCAGCTTTGTCGGTACGGATATCGGGGGATTTGCCTCCGACTCCAATGCGGAATTACTGACCCGCTGGATCGAAGCCGCCATCTTTAGTCCGTTACTGCGGAACCACGCGGCGATGGGCACGCGCCGGCAAGAACCCTGGGCCTTCGGTGAACCGACGCTGTCGATTTACCGGAAGTACCTCAAACTACGCTACCGCTTCATCCCCTACCTGTACGACCTCTTCGCGCAGGAGAGTCAAAACGGCCTGCCCATCATGCGGCCCTTGGTCTTGAACGATGACGATGACCCGCGGGTTCGCGACCTCAACGATGAATACATGGTCGGCGATAACGTGCTGGTTGCCCCAGTTGTGCAAAAATCCCAGACCAAGCGACTCGTCTACCTGCCGGCCGGTAAGTGGATTGACTTCTGGAATAACCGCGAATACGACGGCCAACAAGATATCGTGGCCGATGCGCCGTTGGATAAGTTACCGCTGTTTATTAAGCAAGATACCCTCTTGCCTTGGGGCGCGGCGGTCGACCATATCAGCGAGGAACCCGATACGACAATGACCTTTAAGCTCTTCGGAGATACCGGCACCTACGAACACTATCAAGACGATGGTTTGGACTTTAACTACCAGAACGGCGAATTTAACCGCTACGAAGTGACGGTCCAAGACGGTCAAGTTGGCGTCAAGCTCCTGCACCATGGCTTCGCACCGGCCTATCGAACCATCACCATTGAATTACCAGACAGTAGCGTCACATTGGCTTACGATCAGGCTAGCGATGGCTATAAGTTGAAATAGGTCTAACGATTATCGAAGTATCTGGTGGTTGGTGCTGGTCGCCTTACCGTTCACCAAATTTGGTCTGGAACGCGGTGGGGAGGACGGCAAAAGCCAAAGAACGGGCTTTTGCCTCGCTTTGAGCCGATGAACCACGGCTGAGACCAAATTTGACTCACTCACGGCTACCTGACAAATAACGTGTTACCATGGTTAAACATCACCATACCAACAATGCGACTGTCACAGCTTCTCAAGCCATGGGTGATCCCCATAGCGTCGAAATCTCTGGCAGATACAGGTGGCCAGCAACAACTAATCTAGATGCCTTCACCCCCTGCTAGCTAGAAAATTTTCACTAGTTTGAATTTCTCGTCTTTAATTGCCATCAAAAAAATTAAAGCGCGCCATCATCGGCTACAAAGCCAGTGGTGGTGTGCTTTTTGTATTCCGTGAGATGGGCTAAATTCCTTATTTTACCAAGAAAAGCCAAATAAATCGGCCAACTTGATTCGCATCAAGTTAATCATTTCCGCTTCCAGGCATAATGGATACATAAACAAGGAACGAAACAGTTAAACCAAGCAAACAAAGAAAGGATCGTTATCTTATGGCATTCCAACGTTATATTTATGCTCACACTAATCCCATTACCTTCTGGTCGGCCGGGCTCATCATCCTCGGTTTTCTCAACACCTGGTTCACCAAGGTACCTTATGTGACCG
Organism: Levilactobacillus brevis; assembly: GCA_021383565.1. Taxonomy (NCBI): domain Bacteria; kingdom Bacillati; phylum Bacillota; class Bacilli; order Lactobacillales; family Lactobacillaceae; genus Levilactobacillus; species Levilactobacillus brevis. The sequence goes on from CP079699.1 coordinate 1,991,792, forward strand.
ACACCGCCTGGATCATTGCCTCCGTCATCGCCGCAGCCCCCATTGTTCTACGGGCTATCAGCGCGTTGAAGGCCAAGGTCTTCAGTATTGAATTATTGGTCGGCATCGCAGTTATCGGGGCGTTTGCGATTGGTGAGTTCGAAGAATCAGCTATTGTTACTTTCTTATTTCTCTTCGGATCTTACCTGGAACAAAAGACGCTGGCCAAGACACGGGGCGCCATCCAATCCCTGACCGAAATGGCACCAACTACAGCATTGCTGGTCAACGATGACGGCGAAACCGAAGAAGTCGACGTCGATGATTTGGAAGAAGGTAACGTGGTCCTGGTTAAGGCCGGGGGCCAAGTTCCCGTCGATGGTAAGGTTGTCAACGGTACCGGTTACGTCAATGAATCCTCCATTACTGGTGAGTCTCGGCCCATCAACAAGGCTAATGGCGATGGCGTCTACTCCGGTGCCATGGTTGAAAGCGGCACGCTACAGATTGAAGCCACACAAGTTGGGGACGAAACGACTTTCTCCAAGATTATCGAATTGGTCGAAGAAGCACAGGATACCAAGTCACCCGCTGAAAAGTTTATTGATAAATTTGCCCAATACTACACGCCAGCCGTTCTGGTGATTGCTATTCTGGTCTTCGTCTTCTCTCGTGACCTGCGCTTAGCCATCACGGTACTGGTTCTGGGTTGCCCTGGAGCCTTGGTTATCGGTGCTCCCGTCTCCAACGTTGCGGGGATCGGTAACGGGGCAAAGAACGGGATTCTGATTAAGGGGGGCGACGTGGTCGATAGTCTCTCCAAGGTTGATACGATTGTCTTTGATAAAACGGGAACACTGACCACGGGGAAGATGGACGTGGCCGGCATGAAGCAGTACACGGACGATGACAGCCTACTAGGAGCCGTCGCTCAGGTTGAACAAACCTCCGATCACCCACTGGCAACGGCGATTACGACACATCTGGCCGGTAAGATTGCAAGCGACGCGCCAACCATGACGACCGACACCATCAAAGGCCGCGGCATGATCGGCCAGTGGCACGACGAACCCCTCTACGTTGGGAACGCCGCTCTACTGAAAGACAACGGAATTACCCTAACCGATGCGCAATTGGTTGATTTACACGAGCTGCAAGACGATGGTCAATCCACGGTTCTAGTCGGCTATCAAGGTAAGTTGGCCTTCATCCTCGGGGTGGCCGATACGGTTCGGACCGAAGTCCCCGCCGCCCTCGCTGCTCTGAAACGCCAAGGAATCAAGCACCTGGTTATGTTAACGGGGGACAACCACGCAACTGCTCAAGCCGTTGCGGAATCACTGGGAATCGATGAAGTTCACGCTGATTTACTCCCAGCTGATAAGGTAACCTTCGTCAAGAAGTTCCAGGACATGGGACGGAACGTGGCCTTCGTTGGTGACGGGATTAACGATAGTCCTTCCCTCGCGACGGCCAGTGTCGGTATCGCCATGGGTGGCGGGACCGACGTCGCCATCGAAACGGCGGATGTGGTCCTGATGCAATCTAGCTTCACTGCCTTGAATCATGCGGTTGGTTTAGCCAAGAAGACGGCGGCCAACACCAAAGAAAACATCACCATCGCCATCGCCACCGTCATCTTCCTGCTGATTGGTCTAGTCTACGGTTACATCTACATGGCCAGTGGGATGTTCGTCCACGAAGCCTCCATCCTGGTGGTTATCTTCAACGCGATGCGCCTGATTGGGTACCATCCCCACGTTGACAAGCCAACGAAGCAACCCGTTCAGCAGTTGGCCACGAATTAAAACAGTTGAATAGAAGCCGATAAATTATCGAAAAAGAGTCCACCAAACGTTGGGTTATCAACGCTTGGTGGACTCTTTGGGTTTACCTGTTTAATGTTTCATTTTAGCCATAATCGTTAATGATCCCGGAGAAGTAGGGCTTGCTGTTGACCGTGTAATTATCCCAACTACCACCCCAATAGTCATCACCAAAGTAGCGGCGACCGGTGGTCTTCAAATTCTTAATCTTAATCTGATACGTATGCTTGCCAACCTTTTTGCCGGGTAGTCCCTTGATGTACTTGTTGTAGCGAACCGTGGTGGTGTTGCCCTTGACCGTGGTCTTGGTCATCTTGGCCGAGGCGGTCGGCTTGTAGACTTCCATCCCATTGCCAAACTTAACTTGCATTTCCCCACCGCTATCGTACTTACTCATCGCCGCACGACTGTAGTATTGGATGTAGTTGTCCAGCGTCAGATAAAACATGGGTGACGCAAAGCCACCGTGGCGATCTTCTTTGAATCCATTTCCTTGTCGCAGGACGGTACCGCGAATCGGCGCCTTTAGACTGACCTTCTTGAAGTTGGCCTTCGTTAAAGGTACCGAGTCCGTCATGGTAAAGGCCAATTTTTTCAGCCGATTGTAGTGCACCGCACCGGACGTAAACGAGGCCTTAACGACCGAACTTCCCTGATTCTGCGTAGAGCTCATCACAAACAGCAAGGATCCCTTCTTCTTGAGCAACGGACGATAGGTCCGCCCATGCTTCTGCGAGATGCCCACGTAAACGTTGCGTTTAGCCCGGACGTACGTGCCAAACTGTGGAGTCAAATACTTGCTGGATGCCTGTGCAGTAGTGGCTGTCGTGGCGATCCCCATCCCCACGAACGCACCAACCAGCGCGACCCCCGCAACTAGCTTACCTCTAAGATTTAACAAATCTAATTACCCCCTAGAATATATGTGTTACACAAGTATTATACAACGAATGGAAAGGGCTCACACAACCCAATTTAAAGAGCGAGAGTCACTCTTATTTTTTTCCGAAAGTGGACGCTCGCTGGTTAAACCCGAATAAAAACTGGCGATTTGTGAAAACACAAATCGCCAGTTTTTATTAATATACTATATAAAGCCTAAGCTTACTTCGTAAAAGTCCACTTAGCAGCTGGGGCAACGCCGGCCTTAACGGCAACGACCTTGTTCTTGCTGTTAACGATCTTGAACTTCTTAGCAGAAGTGAACCGTAAGTAAAGCGTCTTAGAAGTCTTGGAACCCTTAGGTGTGTAAGTGATCTTCCAGAACGTTGGGGTCTTAGCATTTACGCTGTACTTTGCGTAAGAAACTAACGTCTTAACCTTCTTACCATTCTTGTAAAGGTATTGGTTAAAACCAGTCTTTTGGCTGAAGACGATCTTTTGTGAATACTTGTTAGCCGTGTTGGACTTCCAAGTACCAGTAGGCGTCTTTACCGTAAAGCTAGCAGCCTTCTTGGTTGAAGCCTTTTTAGCCGTGGCCTTTTTGGCAGTCGTCTTTTTAGTTGTTGTCTTTTTAGTTGTTGTCTTTTTAGTCGTCTTCTTCGTAGCGGTCTTCTTAGTCGTGGCCTTCTTCGTAGCAGCGGCCTGAACCCGAATAATCCGGTAGAATGACGTCTTCGTCTTTGGATTTGTTGCGTAAACGTAGACGTTGGCGTTCTTCTTCAACGTCTTAGCTAACTTAACCGTGTATTTTCCAGTCTTCTTAGAAGCCGTTGCGCTCCCCAGATTAGCCTTAGCGTTCTTGCTCTTCTTGACCGTGATCTTAGACCCTTTAGTGGCCGTCCCCGTGATCGTCTTCGAATTGCTGTAGATCGCCTTTACACTCAAGTTTGGACCCACGTGCGTTGCGGCATGTGCCGTCGTAGCTGGCGTAATCGCCGTAGCGGGAACCGTAGCACCGATAGTAAATAAAGTGACCAAACCAGTCATCGCAACCATAAATTTCTTCATTGTTTTCCTGACCCCTTATATTAACCGACCAAAACGCCGGTAAATTATTTTCTAACCGCCTTGTAGTATAACAGATTTTTGACAAACTGGTGTCAATTTTATAACGAGGTTGGGGCTTCTTTAACAACACTTAAAACAAATTAACGACTTATCCATTCTTTAGCCGCTGATTAGCCGATAACGACCGCCATAACGGCCATAAGCGACGATTGTCCTTTAGTTCTGGTACCGTTTCCAAATTGTGGTAAGCTAAAGCTGAAATCTCTCCATTTCCACCCTAACGGAAACGAAACCTGCCAGAAAAGGAGTGTGGTTCTCTGATGAAAATTAATATTCTCGACACCGCCGTTTATGCTGAAATCAAGTCGAACGCTACCGCCACTATTCAGGCCGCCATTGACCAATGCGCCGCTACAACTGGCGGTGAGGTCACCATCCCCAGCGGACAATACGTGATCGACGGCCTCCAGCTCAAGAGCGGCGTCACCTTAAACCTGGAGGCGGACGCCATTCTACGGGGCAGTGGTCACGAGTCTCAGTACATCCATCGCCCAGGTCCCTTCGAGCTGAACCGCAATCAGACGCCAATCTCGGCTCTGATTCACGCCAAGGGCCAACGCAACATCGGCATCACTGGTGAGGGACAGATTGACGGTAATTATCAAGCTTTCATTTATCCCAATCAGCATGACGCCGTCCATCTCAAATTCTACAAATACCCCCGCCCCATGACCGTTTACTTTGAAAATTGTACCAATGTTACGCTGCAGCAGCTGACCATCACGAACGCCCCCTTCTGGACCATTCACCTCGTGGGCTGCCACAATACGGAGATTAGTCATATTGCCATCCACAATGAATTACGAATGCCCAACACCGACGGCATCGACATTGACCGGAGCCAGAACACCTACATCCACGATTGTGAAATTATCACCGGTGACGACGCTATCTGCCCCAAGTGTACCGAGGAGACCGCCCAATATGGAGATTGCACCGGCCTATTGGTTAACCATTGCTTCCTAAAGTCCCAGAGCGCCGCCGTAAAATTTGGGAGCAGTAGCTTCGGCAACTTTGAAAATTGTCAATTCCACCACCTGACCATCAAGGATACCAACCGCGGGCTGGCTTTCCAACTCCGCGATCCCGGTAGCGCCAGCAACATTCGGTTTGAAGATATTACCATTGTGACGAAGCCCTACAGTCAAGAATGGTGGGGCGCCGGCGAACCCATCTACATCACCCTCCTACCGCGTGATACGGCTACGGACCTCCGCCAGCAGTCCATTCGCAACGTCATCTTCAAAAACATCATGTGCGAAGCCGACAACGGGATTTTGGTCGCCGCCGACGTTCCCGCCGCCTTTAGTCAGATTACCTTCGAAGACGTGACCCTTAATCTCCGCCACAACGTCGACACCCCCGTGTCCGTTGACCTCCGCCCTTGGCAAGGTGCGGCAAAGCTTCAACGTCCCCTACGCTTGGTGACCAACTTGGCTGGTGCCGACTTAACCTTTAAAAACGTTCAGGGACGATTTCCGAACCGACTGACAGTGACGTTACCGTAACGGAAAATCAAAATGTTTGTATCTTACTTACAAAAAGTCTATCTTTATCATCAGACAAAAAAGGTGGTTCGATACTTAATGGAAAAAACATTTACTTTCGATAACGATTTAACGGTCAATCGCTTAGGCTACGGGACCATGCAGCTCCCCGGCAAGGGTGTCTGGGGGCCTTCCGCCGATCCCGACAATGCGCCTAAGGTCATTGAGACAGCGATCGACAACGGCGTCAACTTCATTGATACTGCCGATGCCTACGGGCCGTTCTACTCTAACCTTTACCTTCGAGAGGCTTTGCAAGCCCGTCCCGACAGCCACGTCATGGTAGCCACCAAGGTTGGCCAAACGCGGCAAGGTCCCGACCAATGGACCCCAACTGGTGTGCCCGCCTACCTACGTCAACAAGTGGAACTCAACCTGTTCACGTTAGCCCTCGACCATCTCGACTTGCTTCAGCTCCACCGGGTCGACCCCACGGTACCTTTTGAAGACCAGATTGGCGTCCTCAAAGACATGCAGGACGAGGGTAAGATCAAGCATATCGGGCTCAGCCAGGTCTCTGTTGACCAACTCAAGGCTGCCCAAAAGATTGCCCCGATTGCTTCTGTTCAAAATATGTACAACCTCAGCAACCGCAAGGACGAAGACGTCTTAAACTACGCCGAATCCCAACACATTGCCTTCATTCCGTGGTTCCCACTAGCTACCGGACAACTCATCACAAACCCAACGCTCACCAACATCGCCAAGAAGTACGATGCCTCACCCGCTCAAATCGCCTTGGCCTGGTTACTGAAGCGTTCCGACGTGATTCTGCCAATTCCTGGCACTAAGTCCAGCGAGCATGAATTGCAAAACATTCACGCCCAATCCATCGACCTTAGCCAAGCTGATTTCGATGCTTTAAAGGCCTTAGCCGACTAGTCCGCAAACTCAGATAACTTACTCGGCTGTCCTGTTGGGCCGTGACTTCTGTTGCCCAACACTAATTTTTCATGAAACTATTTTACTGATCTCAACTCGTCTAACGTTACTTAGGCGAGTTTTTTTGTTAGACTACTGGTGATAGCGATTTCATAAGCAAGCCCGGTATGGCCTGCTTCCATCCATTTTCAAGTAGGCTAATTTGGCTTTCATGAAAACGTAGAAATCGTGAAATCATTGTTTTCATAGCAATGCAACCGGTTGTCTAATTTTTAAATTCTTGGTTTAAAAAGGTCGCATTTCACGACAAAGGGGCGTATAATAACTTCCGAAGTGGTCTAGACATACTTTCTGGGCAACTCGCGGATTCCCGAATGGTTGCCCCCATTCGTGGATAACCGATGCAACAGTCAATTTTTGGTAGACACTGCTCATATAACGGATTTAAACATTTAAGGAGTGACGATCTCGTGGCAACTGAACGTAAAGCTGTATTTCTATTCTTCGGGGGTACCGGTGATTTAGCTTACCGGAAACTCTATCCCAGTCTTTTCAACCTGTATCGCAAGGGTAACTTACGATCCCATTTCGCCGTCATCGGGACTTCCCGAGCCAAAATGGACGACGACAAGTTCCGTGCTGCTATCAAGAAATCCTTGGCAGACAGCGGGAACCGGACCGACTCTAAGGAAGCTAACGACTTTATTTCCCATTTCTACTATCAAGACCATGATGTGACCGACACGGCCCACTACGCCGTCTTGAAGGACTTGATGGACAAGTTAGACAAGAAGTACAAGGCAGAAGGCCACCGGATTTTCTACCTATCAATGGCACCACAATTCTTCGGCACGATTGCCCAAGACCTGAAGACTCAAGGCTTACTGTCCGACGGCAAGGACGCCTTCAACCGTTTGGTCATCGAAAAGCCATTCGGCCGAGACTACGATTCCGCCAAGCTCTTAAACGACGCCTTAAGCAAGTCCTTCGACGAAAACCAAATTTTCCGGATCGACCACTACTTGGGTAAGGAAATGATTCAAAACATCGAAGCACTACGGTTCGGCAACACCTTGGTCGAATCTCTGTGGAACAACCGGTACATCGACAACATTCAGGTCACGTTATCTGAAAAACTAGGTGTTGAGGAACGGGCTTCCTACTACGACAACAGTGGGGCACTGCGGGATATGGTCCAAAACCATATCATGCAAATTGTCTCCCTGTTAGCCATGGAACAACCCGTGGCCTTCACGGATACCGATATCCGAGCTGAAAAGGTCAAGGCCTTACGGAGTCTACGCGTCTACAACGTGGCCGACGCCGCAACCAACTTTGTCCGCGGCCAATACGGTTCGATCAACGAACAAGCCGACTATCGGCACGAAGACAACGTCCCTCACGATTCAACGACTGAAACATTCGTTGCCGGGAAGTTGTTATTCGATAACTACCGTTGGTCCGGCACCCCATTCTACATTCGGACGGGGAAGATGTTGGCCGACAAGTTCACGCGGGTTGACGTCGTCTTCAAACGGCCACTCGTGGACATCTTCGCCTTCCCACAGAGTCAAAACACGCCGCTGGCCGCCAACGTCTTGACGATCTTCGTTGAACCGCACGCTGGGTTCTCCCTGCAATTGAACGCCAAGACCAACGACACTGGCTTCTCCACGGAACCAATCAAGTTGGACTACCTGGTTGACGCCCAAAAGTCTAAGGATACGCCAGAACCATACGAACGCCTGCTTCATGACGTCTTGAAGGGTGACGGGACCAACTTCTCCAGCTGGCCAGAAGTTTCCTACGCTTGGAAGTTCGTGGATCAAATTCGCCGTGTTTGGGACTTACAAGAACCACAATTCCCTAACTACACGCCACATTCCATGGGTCCAGCCGCCGCTGAAGAACTTATTCAACGCGACCACCGGGAATGGGTTTACCGCTTAAACAACTAGAACTTTTAACCAAAACTAAGAAGCCGGACCACGTCATCTCAAGCGATGTTGTGGTCCGGCTTCTGCTTTACTAATATCTACTACTTATAACTCGTAAATTCACTCACGGAGGTCTTTCATATGGAATTTAATGTTCAACGCGACGGCTTAACGCTAGCCGGCATTTACCAACCCGCACCCCAACCCAACGGCACCATCGCCATCCTCATGCACGGTTTCACCGGTAATCGGGGCTACACACCGACCGAACTGCTGGTCCAACTGGCCGAGCGGTTGCGTGCCGTAGGCGTGGGGACCGTTCGCTTTGACTTCAACGGTCACGGCCACAGCGACGGACGGTTCGCCGACATGACGGTTCTCAACGAGATTGCCGACGCCCAGGCCGTTTTAACCGCCGTCCAAACGCGCTTGCATCCCCAACAAATCGACCTGTTAGGCCACTCTCAGGGCGGCGTGGTCGCCAGCATGCTGGCCGGCTACTATCCTGACCTGATTCATAAGCTGGTCCTGCTGGCCCCCGCCGCCACACTCAAGGACGACGCGCTGGCCGGTCACACCCGCGGACTGGACTACGACCCCCACCACATTCCGGCCACCTTACCGCTATCCGCCAGTCAAACGCTCGGCGGGTTCTATCTCCGCACGGCCCAGCTTCTACCAATCTATGAAACCGCGCAGGCCTTCACCGGTCCCGTCTGCTTAATCCATGGCAAGGCGGATAAGATTGTCGCGCCCCGCGCCTCTCAACGCTACGCCGATGTCTACTCCAACGCGACGTTCCATTTGCTACCGGGGGCCAGTCACCGACTCGACGGCGATGCTCGACCGACCGTTTTGAAATTAGCCACCGACTTCATTCAAGACTAATTCGCCACAATTATTGCGCTAACCGTAACGCCGGCTTGTCCATGCGGACGTGCGGTGTCCCGTGAAAGTTAAAGCTTGCCCCCTGAGCGCGATACCCAAACTTTTCATAGAAGCCTTGCTTGTCGACCTGAGCTTCGATACTGATGGGTAGTCCCGGATAATCGCGACGAATCTCCGCTTCAATCTGGCTCATGAGCTGGCGCCCCAAGCCCTGACCCCGTGCTTCTGGAATCGTCAGTACCCGACCAAACGTCACGTGGCCCTGTTCCGTGAAAATTCGGGCGTATGCGACCAGTCGCCCGTCCCGAAAACCCATCACGTGATGGGCAACGAGATCGGTCTCGTCAACTTCCTGGTACACCCGATTTTGGGCAATCACAAACGTTCTAATACGTTCATATGCAACTTTATACAAATTTTCTGCGGATAAATCCGTAAACGTATTTATTAACCATTTGACTGTCATAATAAGCCTTCTCTGTGTTAAAATATGCTTATTAGCATCCCACATTTTAAATTCAAATGCAACTAAAAAAGGAGAAAACATGCCCAATTCTTTTCGGAGCATCGGCCTGATTGCCCGCGCCACCTCGGAGATTGGTAATCAACTTTTCCAACGGGCCGACCTTCAAAACAACCAATTCATCTATCTTATGCGGATCGTTGAAAATCCCGGTATCACCCAAACCGACCTCGCCACCCAACTCTACGTGGACCCGTCGACCTGTCTCCGAGCCGTGCGCAAGCTCATCGACCACCAGTACGTGACCCGCCAGACGGACGCCCACAACAAGAAGGCTCGGCCATTGATGGCAACCGCCAAGGGACGGGCCGCCTATCCCGAATTGCAGGCGTATGAACAGCAGATTCTAGCCATTGGAACCCACGGTCTATCGGCAGGAGAAGCCCTCCTACTAGAGGAATTACTGGCTAAAGTTGCGACCAATGTTCAGGAGTATCAAGCCACGCAGGACGACTAGGTGACGGAGCAACGAAATTTTTTTACAAAAAGATTAATTATTTTGAAAAAAACCAGTCAAATCAGTTCCTTTTTAAATTGTTCAATGCTACACTAGGAGTTGGTAAAACCGAAATCAATCTTAACAAAGTAAAGGAAGGTTTCTAATGGCAGAAAAAGCTAATATTGGTGTTGTTGGTATGGCTGTCATGGGCAAGAACTTAGCCCTGAACATTGAAAGCCGCGGATACACGGTTGGGATCTACAACCGCTCCGCCAACAAGACGGAACAAGTTATGAAAGACCACAGCGAAAAGAAGTTAGTTCCAAGTTACACGGTGGAAGACTTCGTTAACTCTTTGGAAACGCCACGGCGGATTCTTTTGATGGTTAAGGCTGGTAAGCCAACTGACGCCGTTATTCACGAATTGCTTCCTCTGTTGGACAAGCACGATGTCCTCATTGATGGTGGGAACACGAACTTCCACGACACGATGGCTCGTAACGCCGAACTGGACAAGTCCGGTATCAACTTCATCGGTATGGGTGTTTCCGGTGGTGAACTGGGTGCCTTACAAGGTCCTTCCTTGATGCCTGGTGGCCAAAAGGAAGCTTACGACTTAGTTGCCCCAATCTTGGAAAAGATCGCGGCTAAGGCTGACCAAGACGGCAAGCCATGTGTATCTTACATCGGCCCTAACGGTGCTGGTCACTACGTTAAGATGGTCCACAACGGTATCGAATACGGTGATGAAGAGCTGATCGATGAAAGCTACAACATCATGCGTAACGTTGCCGGCATTTCCATTGACAAGATGGCTGACATCTTCAAGGAATGGAACAAGGGTGAACTTGACAGTTACTTGGTTGAAATCACCGCTGACATCTTAACCCGTAAGGATGACTTAGGTGACGACAAGAACTTATCTATCTTGGACGCTATCTTGGACCGTGGTAACAACAAGGGTACTGGTAAGTGGAGTTCTGAAGACGCCTTAGACGTTCAAGTTCCACAATCAGTTATCACTGAAGCCGTTTATGCCCGTTACATCTCCATGTTGAAGGACGAACGGGTTAAGGCTTCTAAAGTCTTAGCACCTGCTGAAAAGCAAGGTAAGGTTGACACCGGTGACGAAACTGAATTCGTTGAAAAGGTTCGCCAAGCCCTCTTCTTTGGTAAGTTAATGAGTTACGCTCAAGGCTTCGAACAACTCCGGTTTGCTTCTGAAAAGAACAACTGGGACTTGAAGTTCGGTGAATTAGCACAAATCTGGCGTGCCGGCTGCATTATCCGGGCCCAATTCCTGCAAAACATCACGGATGCCTTCGACAAGGATCCTAACTTGACCAACTTACTCTTTGATGACTACTTCAAAGAAGTTGCTGCTAAGTACCAACAATCAACGCGTGACGTTGTTGCGATGGCCGTTCAAGCTGGTATTCCTGTACCTAGCTTATCTGCTGCTATCACTTACTACGACAGCTACCGTGCTGAAGTCTTGCCAGCTAACTTGCTGCAAGCACAACGGGACTACTTCGGTGCCCACACCTACGAACGGCGTGACCGCCCTGGTGACTTCCACTACTCATGGTACGAAGAACAATAAATCATTAAACCTGATTGAAAAAGACGCCGTTATGGCGTCTTTTTTTAGTTGCATCGCTGAAGGTTGAAAACCAGAGATGGAGACGCTGTAAGCTGACGTTTTGAGTCAACTTACAGCGTGGGACGTGTTTGGAGACTGGCGGATTTTGCCAGGCTTCGAACCGAGCCGGAGGACCGCTTCTCAGGCCACAGGCAGTCCCCACAGTGCCGGAATCTCTGGCAGCCGCAGGTGGTGTTGATGACTAGTTTGATGACGATTATCCCTGTCAGCTGAGGATCGCGGCTTGTTCGCAAACTTTCAACCTTCAGTTGTATAGCTGAAAGTCTCTTCAGCGCATAAAAAATGGGCCTGCCCTTTCCATCTGGAAAGAAGCAAGCCCGTTTTAGCTTTCACGATTCATTTTATCAACTACCACTTATTGGAGGCTCACTGCCGCGTGTGGCCGCGGTAAGTGGTCCCGGCAAGATTATCCGTCAACGCCATTTGAAGTGCGTGGAGGCTCTCCCAGTGGTCTATTTCGGCAGCTAGGCCAGCTTCCCACTGAGCCTTCTGCCGGCTCTTTTCGATGAACCGGTCCCAGTCGCGGTCCGCGGTCGTGGCATCAGCTGTCTGTCGCCACTGAGCCCATTCATTCAAGTGTTCAGCCAAGATTTCAGCTTGAGGTGGTGCGATCAGCAATTTATCAGTCATGGTCGTCGCCTCCTTTGGCAAAAAACTAAAGGACAGGTATCTTCTACTACGTCTTAATTATAGCATATAGAGTAAATCATTACGACTAATATCCTTACAACTGCTGCAGGACGGTCGCAATGGGCGTGTCCCCCTGCAAGAGTGGGATTGTCTTACCAATCGCCTGCGGAGCGTGGAGTGCAGCCACCAGGAAGCTCGCCAGATCGGCCCGTGGAATACTGCCCACGGCGAGCGGATCACTCTTGACCTTCCCCGTTCCCGGGTGAAAGGATAGCGCTCCCGGCTGCACGATGGTGTAGTCCAGCGTGGTCTGATGCACCAACCAGTTGTCCGCATAGAACTTCGCGGCGTACAGCGGCTTGAGTGGATCGGCCCAGCGATTTCGGTCCTCAGCGAAGAGCATGCTAATCATCAAAAATCGTGACACACCAGCAATTTCTGCGGCCTGCATGGTCTTAACGGCCCCATCTAGATCAATCAGTAAGGTCATATCGTCCTTGGTCCGCCCACCAGAACCCGCAGCAAAGATAATCGCGTCACTGCCCATCAGCGCTCGGGCAATCTTTTCTGGCTTACGGAGCAGATCGAGCCGGCGCACCGTAACCCCTTGATCTTCCCAGTCTTCACCATCTTCATCAGGGCGTAACCCGGCAATCGGTTCATCCCCCCGCGCCTTCAGTTGGGTCACAATCTTTCGGCCGGTCTGACCGTTGGCTCCCACGACAAACACCCGCATCACGCGTCACTTCCTTCGTTATCTTCTAGGCTTAGTATACACTAGTTTGTCGTCCACCTTGAGCCACTGAACAACCGCGTTAATTTTTTCATGACGGCGACCGTGAAAAATGACAATGGTAGCGCTTCAATTGATTTACACCGAAAAAATTTAGGTGAGTTTCCTTTACGCACGGCCAAAATGTGCCATAATAAAAAAGGGGCACCGATCGACTGACGACCGATACTCGCAGCAACACAGAATTTGAGGAGGTCTCCACTTTGCAAAACGATTTAACGATTACCGATCTGGACGAACACGCCCAATTAACCGCGCTTACTGATTTCGTCCACTTCTATCTTGAACATTATCGGACCAACGATCTCGAAATTTTATCACAGTTCAAAGTCGACTACGCCATGAACGACATTAACATGTACCTTTACGCAAACCGAAACTTCAGCCCAGACCAACTGGCCGCTGGCGTTCTGGCTTACAAGAAGGGACTCTTCGTGGAAATTATGAAGACCATCAATCTACCCTTTAACGAAAATGGCACGCTCAAGGAAAACACTTGGGACGGCTGGTATCAACAAGAATACGCTAAGATTCCTCAGGGCAAGTAACGCCTGCGGAATCCCCGCTCCCCACCAAACGCGATGAGTACCTCCGGGTGCTGGCCGCGTTTTTTCGTGGGTTTAATGAATTCGTTTTCAATTGAACGGGAAGACCCGTATACTTAAGAGTGACAACTTATGGTGTATGCAGGTAGTCATAACGTTCGACCATACACCTAATTGACTAATGGAGGTATTTATATGTACTTAGCAGATGCACACCGCTACGACGCCATGCAATACCGGCGCAGCGGCAATAGTGGCCTCAAGCTTTCGGCCATTGGCTTGGGTTTCTGGCACAACTTCGGCAGCGTCGATCCGTTCGATAATCAACGGGCCATCGTTCACACGGCCTTTGACGCCGGGATTACTTATTTCGACCTGGCAAACAACTACGGTCCGGAACCCGGTAGCGCGGAGACCAACTTTGGCCGGATCATGGCCAGAGACATGCGGCCCTACCGTGACGAAATGGTGATTACGTCCAAGGCCGGCTACCTGATGTGGCCCGGACCTTACGGCGAATGGGGCTCCCGGAAGAACATCATCGCCAGCGCCAACCAGAGTCTGAAACGGCTCCAATTGGACTACGTGGACATCTTCTACTCCCACCGTCCCGATCCCAACACGCCACTGGAGGAAACGGCCTTGGCCCTAGACCAACTGGTGCGGCAAGGTAAAGCCCTCTACATCGGCATTTCTAACTATGATCCCCAACAGACCCAAGAGATTAAGGCCATCTTCGACGACTTGCATACGCCGTACATCGTTCACCAAAGTCGCTATAGTCTGTTCGACCAGCACATTGCAGACAACGGGCTGTTAAAGACATTGGCCGAAGACCAGACCGGTCTAGTCACCTTTAGTCCCCTCGCACAAGGTCTATTGACCGACCGCTACCTGCACGGCATTCCCGCCGATTCACGGGCGCACCGGTCGTCTAGTCCTTTCCTCCACGAGGACAACGTGGAACACACGATTACCACAGTCAAGGCCCTCAACGAGATTGCTCAGCAACGCGGGCAATCCCTCGCGCAAATGGCGATTGCCTGGCTGCTCAGCCAGCCCGTGGTCACCTGTGTCCTAGTCGGTGCCAGCCGGCCTAGTCAATTGCAAGACAACCTAAAGGCCTTTACCAACACGACGTTTAGCCCTGCTGAAATCAAGCAGATTCAGCAATTACTCGCAAAAATGCCCAAAGCTTAATGGGTCTAAAACGAAACGCGGCCGCCTCAATGACGAGACGGCCGCGTTTTTATTTTAGAATCGTTAAATCTTACCAACCAAATCCGTCCCGGGCTTCAAGGTTTGTTCGCCCTTGTGCCAGTTGGCCGGGCAAACCCGGTCGCCGTGTTCCGCGACAAATTGGGCCGCGGTCAACGTCCGGAGAATTTCCGCGGCATTGCGGCCAATTCCCATGTCATTGATGGTGTATGACCGCACCTTCCCCGCGGGATCGAGGATGAAGACCCCCCGGTAAGCCTGTCCGGCGTCGGCATCCAGAACCTCGTAGTGCCGGGCCAAGACACCGGCTGGATCGGCAATCATGGGATAGGCCACCTGCCCAACCTCTGGACTCTGTTCGTGCCAAGCCTGATGAACAAACTCGGTGTCTTCAGAAACACTATAGATTTCCGCATTACTTTGTTTGAATTCTGAATAGTGGGCGGCTAAATCGCCTAACTCAGTCGGACAAACAAAGGAAAAGTCGGCGGGATAGAAGAAGAGCACCGACCAGTGACCCAAGAGGTCATCGCGGGTTAAAGCCTTCACTTCGCCGTTTTGAAACGCATTTACAGTAAAATCGGGTAACGCTGAACCAATAAAATTCATGATACTAACTCCCCTCATTTGGCAAATTTCGAATCATCCCTAGCATACCCGCTTATTCAGTCAAAATCAAGAATGATTCTAAACTAGGCGTTAATATTAGACGGTTTAACATTTTATTAATAGTTTGTTATTATAATTATTATTCGTTTTCCCTGAGCGTTTATGGTTGCTTTTTTTCAGAAAATCCGGTAAACTATGACTATAGAATAAATCAGAAGCTGTTAGGTGAGGCTCCTATACGGAAAATGCTACTGCTCAGAAACGTCGAGAAACGCCAATGAGTCAGCTGTTCAGGTCAGATTAAGGCCTGTTCTAATGTAGCTGTTAAAGAAACACTAACTACGCCGTATAGTGCTAAAACTCAACGACTGGCTATCAGTTCACAAACGCTTTTTATTGTGCGCTTAGCTAGTCGTGGCTAAGCGCTTTTAATTTATTCGCAGTTGTCACTGTCGACTAAATTATTGGAGGTGATTGAACATGACAACGCAGCATATAGATGATCCTGGAGCGTGTTATCACTCGCCGGTGGGAAAGTTGCAGTCAGTTCACGCCTCTTGGTTGACGCTTTGAGGAAAACTGCCCTCTAGCTTTCCCTTTCCCGGACCCCGTAGCTTGATGCGGCGGTTCGACTGGTAGACTTTAAACCGAATCAACCGGCCACTTTAACTCAGCCGCTGTCGGCGTTGTACCCGACTTAATCACGGCTGACCTTCCCGAATTCGTTCGTGCGCCGGTTGGATTCAAACCACTTAATGGAAAACGCAAGCTAGAGTTACCCAGTTTTTCTCGGCCCTATGACAACTATGATGCATTGACGTGCTAGTTCAATAGCCGCTTCACCGTTGGGGGAACCCAGCTGGGGAGGAAGACATTCGTAACTGACGCCGATTCAACTAGGCTGGTTTTTAATCTCTAATAGTCGATACGAAGACACACAATCCCAAAAACTTAATCCTGATTATCGCTGTTGAGGCAACACCATGGGCTGATGGGAATCACCCCGCAAGGTTACCCGCACACCGCTAATCTGGTTTCTGCAATTATCAATAACCCCCGCCGTTCGCGAAGAATGACGGGGGTTATTTTGAGGTTCTTTCAGCAACGTCTCCCACCGGGAGGGTTGCTTTTTTATTTTTGGCAGTAAAAAAGCCACTCCTTAACGAGTGACTTAGCCTAACCTATTTCGTTTTCGCAGCGCGTAGTTCCGTCAGATAATTCTGACTCTTCTCTTCACTGAATTCGTGTTCGGAACGACCGATAACCACCGTAGCCAACGAGTTTCCGACCACGTTAACCGCAGTCCGACCCATGTCCACCAACCGGTCAATTCCGGCGATAAACGTCAGCCCACTCATCGGAACCCCAATGGTAGAAACCGTCGCTAGCAGAACAACGAAGGACGCACCAGGCACCCCAGCCATCCCTTTACTGGTAATCATCAGCACCACCAGCAGGGTGATCTGTTGTCCCAGGCTCAGGTTGATATGGTAGGCCTGTGCCAGAAACAGTGCGGCCAGTGACTGGTAAATGGCGGATCCATCCAGGTTAAACGTATAACCGGTTGGAATCACGAAGGACACGATCCCCTGGCTGACGCCGAACTTATCCATTTTATCAATCAATCGTGGCAGGGTCGCTTCGGAACTAGCCGTGGAGAAGGCCAAGACTGCTTCGTCCTTAATGACGAACAGCAAGTCCTTCAGATGGAACTTAAAGAGCCGAGCCACCAAGCCCATGAAGACTACGATGAACAGTGCCATCGTCCCGTAGGCTAATAGGATGAAATAGCCCAATGGTGCTAACGCGGAAATCCCCATTTGCGCAATGGTTACCCCGATCAAGGCACAGACCCCGATTGGCGCCGTATGCATGACCCAGTTGGTCACACGGAACATCACCTGCGAGACGGCATCCAGGAAGTCGATGATGACCTGTCCCTGCTTACCAATTGCCGCGGTACCCAGTCCAAAGAAGACGGAGAAGAAGATGACGGGCATCATATCCCCCTCGGACAGTGACTTGAAGAAGTTGGTCGGAATAATCCCGAGCAACGTTGCCCAGATGCCTGAATCCTTGGCAGATTTGGCCGAGGAGACGTATTGGCTAATGTCTGAACTATGTAGTTGATGGATGTCGATAAACGTCCCAGGATGGAAAATATTCCCGATTAGGAGCCCTAGGGCAATGGCGATCGTGGTCATCACTTCGAAGTAGATGATGGTCTTACCACCGATCCGCCCCAACTTATGAATATCGCCCATATTGGCAATCCCAACCGTTAAACAAGATACCACGATTGGCAGCACAATCATCTGAATCAAGCTGATAAACATATTCCCGATGTTTTGCATCGCAGTGATGGCGAGCTTATTCTCGTAGAAAACGACCCCCAGCACGATCCCTAAAATCAATCCAATTAGAATTTGCCACCCCAGACTCAGGCGATAGCTCCGATATTTTTTCATAATTACTTTCCACCTATTTTCTAAAGATAGTCATTGATTGTCTTTTTCTCTTAATCTGCTTATACCTTGTGGTAACTCCACAACACTAACTATGATAGCACAAGCTATTCTGCTAACCAAGGCGGTTATTGCAAAGATATTCGAACTTCTTTCAATAATATGTTAATAATGTTCGCATAACGTATTCTAACCTGGTTTTAATAGAGTGATTAAATAACCCATGAGCGGCCAAATTAACCGACATGGTAATCATTATGGTCACTTACCGAATGTACGGGTCATCACTGACTAATTGTAAGCAACTAAATTTGGGGTAATTAAAAATTTATGTAAAAAAAGAACCCAATCACTGGGTTCTTTCGTTCGCGTGGCAACGTCCTATCCTCGCAGGGGGCGATCCCCCAACTACTATCGGCGTGCTAAAGCTTAACTTCCGTGTTCGGCATGGGAACGGGTGTATCCTTTAGGCTATCGCCACCACACTACTGAGAGCTTATTCTCTCAAAACTAGACATCATCAATTACTTTCCAACGGAAACAACCACGTTTTCAACTTGGTTAAGTCCTCGACCGATTAGTACTGGTCCGCTCCACGCCTCACGGCGCTGCTACTTCCAGCCTATCTACCTGATCATCTCTCAGGGGTCTTACTTCCATATAGGAATGGGAAATCTCATCTCGAGGCGAGTTTCACACTTAGATGCTTTCAGCGTTTATCTCATCCATACATAGCTACCCAGCGATGCGCCTGGCGGCACAACTGGTACACCAGCGGTATGTCCATCCCGGTCCTCTCGTACTAAGGACAGCTCCTCTCAAATTTCCTACGCCCGCGACGGATAGGGACCGAACTGTCTCACGACGTTCTGAACCCAGCTCGCGTACCGCTTTAATGGGCGAACAGCCCAACCCTTGGGACCGACTACAGCCCCAGGATGCGATGAGCCGACATCGAGGTGCCAAACCTCCCCGTCGATGTGGACTCTTGGGGGAGATAAGCCTGTTATCCCCAGGGTAGCTTTTATCCGTTGAGCGATGGCCCTTCCATACGGTACCACCGGATCACTAAGCCCGACTTTCGTCCCTGCTCGACCTGTCTGTCTCGCAGTCAAGCTCTCTTCTGCCTTTACACTCGACGAATGATTTCCAACCATTCTGAGAGAACCTTTGGGCGCCTCCGTTACTTTTTAGGAGGCGACCGCCCCAGTCAAACTGCCCACCTGACACTGTCTCCCACCACGATTAGTGGTGTGGGTTAGAGTGTTCACACAGCGAGGGTCGTATCCCACCAGCGCCTCACTCGAAACTAGCGTTCCGAGTTCTACGGCTCCGACCTATCCTGTACAAGCTGTGTCAACACCCAATATCAAGCTACAGTAAAGCTCCATGGGGTCTTTCCGTCCTGTCGCGGGTAACCTGCATCTTCACAGGTAATATAATTTCACCGAGTCTCTCGTTGAGACAGTGCCCAGATCGTTACGCCTTTCGTGCGGGTCGGAACTTACCCGACAAGGAATTTCGCTACCTTAGGACCGTTATAGTTACGGCCGCCGTTTACTGGGGCTTCATTTCTGGGCTTCGCCGAAGCTAACTCATCCACTTAACCTTCCAGCACCGGGCAGGCGTCAGCCCCTATACGTCATCTTACGATTTTGCAGAAACCTGTGTTTTTGATAAACAGTCGCCTGGGCCTTTTCACTGCGGCTACACTTGCGTGTAGCACCCCTTCTCCCGAAGTTACGGGGTCATTTTGCCGAGTTCCTTAACGAGAGTTCACTCGCTCACCTTAGGATACTCTCCTCGACTACCTGTGTCGGTTTGCGGTACGGGTAATTAATCACTAACTAGAAGCTTTTCTCGGCAGTGTGACATCTGGCGCTTCCCTACTAAAATTCGGTCCTCGTCACGCCTTGTCCTTAGCGATAAGCATTTAACTCATCGCCAGACTTGACGCTTGAACACACATTTCCAATCGTGTGCACACCATAGCCTCCTGCGTCCCTCCATCGTTCAAACATGATTAACTAGTACAGGAATATCAACCTGTTATCCATCGCCTACGCTTCTCAGCCTCGGCTTAGGTCCCGACTAACCCTGGGAGGACGAGCCTTCCCCAGGAAACCTTAGTCATTCGGTGGATCAGATTCTCACTGATCTTTCGCTACTCATACCGGCATTCTCACTTCTAAGCGCTCCACTAGTCCTTGCGGTCTAGCTTCGTTGCCCTTAGAACGCTCTCCTATCACGCGACCTATTGGTCGCATCCACAATTTCGGTAACATGCTTAGCCCCGGTATATTTTCGGCGCGGGATCACTCGGCTAGTGAGCTATTACGCACTCTTTAAATGGTGGCTGCTTCTGAGCCAACATCCTAGCTGTCTATGCAACTCCACATCCTTTTCCACTCAGCATGTATTTAGGGACCTTAATTGGTGGTCTGGGCTGTTCCCCTTTCGACGGTGGATCTTATCACTCATCGTCTGACTCCCGGATATAAATCTGTGGCATTCGGAGTTTATCTGAATTCAGTAACCCATGACGGGCCCCTAGTCCAAACAGTGGCTCTACCTCCACGATTCTTAACTCCGAGGCTAACCCTAAAGCTATTTCGGAGAGAACCAGCTATCTCCAAGTTCGTTTGGAATTTCACCGCTATCCACACCTCATCCCAGCATTTTTCAACATACACGGGTTCGGTCCTCCAGTGCGCTTTACCGCACCTTCAACCTGGACATGGATAGGTCACCTGGTTTCGGGTCTACGTCAATTTACTGAAACGCCCGTTTCAGACTCGCTTTCGCTACGGCTCCGGTCTTTCCACCTTAACCTTGCAAATTAACGTAACTCGCCGGTTCATTCTACAAAAGGCACGCTATCACCCATTAACGGGCTCTAACTAATTGTAGGCACATGGTTTCAGGAACTATTTCACTCCGCTTCCGCGGTGCTTTTCACCTTTCCCTCACGGTACTGGTTCACTATCGGTCACTAGGGAGTATTTAGCCTTGGGAGATGGTCCTCCCGGATTCCGACCACGTTTCACGTGTGTGGCCGTACTCAGGATACTGAACTGAGGGTCAACGATTTCATCTACGGGGGTATCACCCTCTGTGCCGAGCCTTCCCAGACTCTTCGATTATCATTGACTTTGGTAACTCAAATGTTCAGTCCTACAACCCCAAAGAGCAAGCTCTTTGGTTTGGGCTATTCCCCGTTCGCTCGCCGCTACTTAGGGAATCGATTTTTCTTTCTATTCCTGTGGGTACTTAGATGTTTCAGTTCCCCACGTCTGCCTCAACTCAAGTATGTATTCCCTGAGTTGTAATTACTGATTAAAGTAATTGGGTTTCCCCATTCGGAAATCTCCGGATCAAAGCTTACGTACAGCTCCCCGAAGCATATCGGTGTTAGTCCCGTCCTTCATCGGCTCCTAGTACCAAGGCATCCACCATGCGCCCTTCATAACTTAACCTAACGATTACGTCGTAATCGCTGATTAATTGAGTATTAGCGATATAAACTAATTAAAAAACTCAAAAATACGCAGTTGTTTCTCGGTTTAATTATCTTAATAATTAAAGGAAAATAATTGATAATATCTAGTTTTCAAAGAACAAGTTTGAGAGGTAAGCCCCTCAAAACTGACCATTGTTTCGACAAAGTATGTGTAGCCTCCGTATATTCCTTAGAAAGGAGGTGATCCAGCCGCAGGTTCTCCTACGGCTACCTTGTTACGACTTCACCCTAATCATCTGTCCCACCTTAGACGGCTGACTCCGAAGGTTATCTCACCGGCTTTGGGTGTTACAAACTCTCATGGTGTGACGGGCGGTGTGTACAAGGCCCGGGAACGTATTCACCGCGGCATGCTGATCCGCGATTACTAGCGATTCCAACTTCATGTAGGCGAGTTGCAGCCTACAATCCGAACTGAGAACGGCTTTAAGAGATTAGCTTGGCCTCACGACTTCGCGACTCGTTGTACCGTCCATTGTAGCACGTGTGTAGCCCAGGTCATAAGGGGCATGATGATTTGACGTCATCCCCACCTTCCTCCGGTTTGTCACCGGCAGTCTCACCAGAGTGCCCAACTGAATGCTGGCAACTGATAATAAGGGTTGCGCTCGTTGCGGGACTTAACCCAACATCTCACGACACGAGCTGACGACAACCATGCACCACCTGTCATTCTGTCCCGAAGGGAACGTCTTATCTCTAAGATTGGCAGAAGATGTCAAGACCTGGTAAGGTTCTTCGCGTAGCTTCGAATTAAACCACATGCTCCACCGCTTGTGCGGGCCCCGTCAATTCCTTTGAGTTTCAACCTTGCGGTCGTACTCCCCAGGCGGAGTGCTTAATGCGTTAGCTGCGGCACTGAAGGGCGGAAACCCTCCAACACCTAGCACTCATCGTTTACGGCATGGACTACCAGGGTATCTAATCCTGTTTGCTACCCATGCTTTCGAGCCTCAGCGTCAGTTACAGACTAGACAGCCGCCTTCGCCACTGGTGTTCTTCCATATATCTACGCATTCCACCGCTACACATGGAGTTCCACTGTCCTCTTCTGCACTCAAGTCTCCCAGTTTCCGATGCACTTCTCCGGTTAAGCCGAAGGCTTTCACATCAGACTTAAGAAACCGCCTGCGCTCGCTTTACGCCCAATAAATCCGGACAACGCTTGCCACCTACGTATTACCGCGGCTGCTGGCACGTAGTTAGCCGTGGCTTTCTGGTTAAATACCGTCAACTCCTGAACAGTTACTCTCAGGAGTGTTCTTCTTTAACAACAGAGTTTTACGAGCCGAAACCCTTCTTCACTCACGCGGCATTGCTCCATCAGACTTTCGTCCATTGTGGAAGATTCCCTACTGCTGCCTCCCGTAGGAGTTTGGGCCGTGTCTCAGTCCCAATGTGGCCGATTACCCTCTCAGGTCGGCTACGTATCATTGTCTTGGTGGGCCTTTACCTCACCAACTAACTAATACGCCGCGGGTCCATCCAGAAGTGATAGCCGAAACCACCTTTCAAACAAAAACCATGCGGTTTTTGTTGTTATACGGTATTAGCACCTGTTTCCAAGTGTTATCCCCTGCTTCTGGGCAAGTTACCCACGTGTTACTCACCAGTTCGCCACTCGCTTCATTGTTGAAATCAGTGCAAGCACGTCAATCAACGGAAGCTCGTTCGACTTGCATGTATTAGGCATGCCGCCAGCGTTCGTCCTGAGCCAGGATCAAACTCTCATCTTATAGATGATGTGCTTGAATAGCTCATCGATTGTTGTTACATTTTTAAAAGCGAATTGACTTCGCAAATATTGTTTGGGTTCGATATAAATATCAAACCGCCCTACACATATTTGGTTTGTCGAAACAATGTTCAGTTTTCAAAGGTCTACCCGTTATCCGCTCTCGCAGACAACTTAATAATCATATCATTTGAACTATATGATGTCAACAAGAAATTTTAAATCATTATTTCTTATCGGTTGCCGCTCTAATGAAGCAGCTCAGTTAATATACCATTTTGTTAACCTGCCTGTCAACAAGCAATTTAACTTTTCTTATTAATGAGTCGTCTTCGCCAATCGACAACTTTAATAATATATCATACGAAACTGATCACTGTCAACAAATATTTCAAAATAATCTAAAGTCCTGTGAAAGCTTGTGAAAAGGCTACCCTACTTAGGGCTTAGAATTCCGCCGATACGTGTTAACTCAGTCGTCACCCAATTCGACCGCTTCCGGCTAACGTTATCCGCAGCTTCATCATTATACCCAATATCTCGCTATCAGTAACTACACAGAAACTCAAGGCTGAACTAAACCACTGACCTTCTCTGATAGGTATTCATACCCCAACAACCCAGCATATAAAGCTTAATTACCGGATTCCTTCGACCACCTCAACTAAACTTGTCGCTTGGAAAAGATCAACTACCCCACACCGAGGAAGAACGGTATCCTCCCCCAAGGTCAACTGCTGGGCCTTCAAACGGAGCGTCGTATAATAACTAAGATTTCCATATTTCCACCGTAGAAAAAGCATATTAACCGGATCCCATTTTACGATCAGCAATAGAGACTTAAATGCCCGTATCAGGCTACTGGAAAAGCCTTCTCCCATAAGGAAAATACCAATTTCAATAGCAATGGCTGCACTCGTCATTTTGGCGACAACTTGCTAATAGAAGAAAGATGCTGATCACTAAGCGTCCACCGTATAAAACTAACAACACATTCGTCCCTAGATTGCCTAACCGGTGTTGATGATACACATAGGCCGTTTGCCAATGAATCGCTGGGTTCCCGACAGATTTTAAAGCGAGGACTATTGCCCACATGAGGAGGAAGGCACTATAGTTGAGAATTAATAAGAACTTCCCAACCTAGCTCTTGTGCCGTTGATTGATCCGAACCACTAATGGTTTAATCGTGCCGTAGTCAAATTTCATGGCCCTCCAGAACACACTAACGACAGACAATAACAGCGTGGCCCGCTGAAAACCAACACAACCCGACGAAACATACGATTCTTATTTGTCGAGTACAGTGCGACACGTGGCTAAAGCGAGGATTCCCATGAGAAGTCCTAGAACGATGAGGGCACCCAGGTCAGGGGCTAACATCTAACTTTAAAAATCTCTTGTTGTCGTAACCGCCACATAGTTACTCCCCCTCCTGGGTCAATAGCCGTAGTAGAATCGTTTCAAATTTTCCGTTTTAATAACAGGGGTAGCTCCACACTGTGTGATTTCATACTCCGTGCTTAGGATGTGCTGGCCAAGCTGATTATCCGTTGTCCGAAATGCCAGGACTAGGTGGGTCGATGTCTTAACCTGTACGCTGGTTTGCGGTAGTTGAACCTTTCCTTGCTCAATCTAAGTCACCCGATCAATGATCTTTTCCCGTTCACTTAAAATGTGACTGGAAATTAAGTAAGAAGGTTATTCCTACGTTTGCCAATCAGACAATTAAATCTCGTGGCCGCTTCACCGATTGTGAACCCAACTCACTAAATAACCCGTGATGGTTACCTTACTGGCACCATGGCGATTCCCAACTTTTGCTTCATTCCCAATGAATACCGTTTGACGGTTTGCTGAATAAGTCGTTACTTGCAGTGTCTGTGTGTTCTAAGCCAGTTGCGTTAATTCATTTGTCATCAGCTATAGGGGGTGTCCCCCATTCGAAATGGATAAATCACTGACCGCTCAATCAGGGATTCCACCTTCTGAGTGACAACTGTGTGATCACGAATCGAAACAGGCTAACCCGCGATGCAAAATGTGCTCAGCATCAGCTGAGATCAGTCCGAGTAGTGTTTTCATAATTGTCATTTTCCCAGCATCATTGTGCCCAACTAACCCTACAATTTCCCCTTAGAAAAGAAAAGTTGATAGCTTGTAAAATAACCTGATGACAAAAGAACTTTACGTAAATCACCCGGACATCACCACTATTATGGCGTCGACCTGACCACATTCCATACCGTTCCGGTGGCAACATAAGTCCACTGGTGGGGATTGGCTTTCTTTGCAATCATCAGTTTTATCAACGGGTACTTAAATGCTTTCCCAATGGACTTTGACTTCGCACCGACTTGTTAGGCCGTGAAAATCCGGTTACATATTGCTTAGAGAGTTGTGGCTGCCGCGATTCGCTAGATCATAATGCTTTAACATCACACAAGACCCCAGTCACATTCTCTAAACATCGGGAATATAACCGGGTTTGTTTGTTAGCATTAACCACTTGATTGGCCCTGAAGCAGTTTCACAGACACGGACTTGCAACCATTCAATCGTAGATGGCCAGTTACTCATTACTTACGTTTAAACTCAATAACTACTGCTTAAGGCCATCACTTTTTAGTTTACAGTTCGCTACAACAATCATTATGGGAGTACAGTTATTGAGCACCTAATGTTCCTTGCTTCAAATGATCTCCGCAATGAGTGGCCTCCGAATGACTTTCGACCAAATCCGATTTTTCTTACAGTTCTTATCTGTTCGGTAGCTTTTAAAAATCTACACAAAAAAGAACCCAATCACTGGGTTCTTTCGTTCGCGTGGCAACGTCCTATCCTCGCAGGGGGCGATCCCCCAACTACTATCGGCGTGCTAAAGCTTAACTTCCGTGTTCGGCATGGGAACGGGTGTATCCTTTAGGCTATCGCCACCACACTACTGAGAGCTTATTCTCTCAAAACTAGACATCATCAATTACTTTCCAACGGAAACAACCACGTTTTCAACTTGGTTAAGTCCTCGACCGATTAGTACTGGTCCGCTCCACGCCTCACGGCGCTGCTACTTCCAGCCTATCTACCTGATCATCTCTCAGGGGTCTTACTTCCATATAGGAATGGGAAATCTCATCTCGAGGCGAGTTTCACACTTAGATGCTTTCAGCGTTTATCTCATCCATACATAGCTACCCAGCGATGCGCCTGGCGGCACAACTGGTACACCAGCGGTATGTCCATCCCGGTCCTCTCGTACTAAGGACAGCTCCTCTCAAATTTCCTACGCCCGCGACGGATAGGGACCGAACTGTCTCACGACGTTCTGAACCCAGCTCGCGTACCGCTTTAATGGGCGAACAGCCCAACCCTTGGGACCGACTACAGCCCCAGGATGCGATGAGCCGACATCGAGGTGCCAAACCTCCCCGTCGATGTGGACTCTTGGGGGAGATAAGCCTGTTATCCCCAGGGTAGCTTTTATCCGTTGAGCGATGGCCCTTCCATACGGTACCACCGGATCACTAAGCCCGACTTTCGTCCCTGCTCGACCTGTCTGTCTCGCAGTCAAGCTCTCTTCTGCCTTTACACTCGACGAATGATTTCCAACCATTCTGAGAGAACCTTTGGGCGCCTCCGTTACTTTTTAGGAGGCGACCGCCCAGTCAAACTGCCCACCTGACACTGTCTCCCACCACGATTAGTGGTGTGGGTTAGAGTGTTCACACAGCGAGGGTCGTATCCCACCAGCGCCTCACTCGAAACTAGCGTTCCGAGTTCTACGGCTCCGACCTATCCTGTACAAGCTGTGTCAACACCCAATATCAAGCTACAGTAAAGCTCCATGGGGTCTTTCCGTCCTGTCGCGGGTAACCTGCATCTTCACAGGTAATATAATTTCACCGAGTCTCTCGTTGAGACAGTGCCCAGATCGTTACGCCTTTCGTGCGGGTCGGAACTTACCCGACAAGGAATTTCGCTACCTTAGGACCGTTATAGTTACGGCCGCCGTTTACTGGGGCTTCATTTCTGGGCTTCGCCGAAGCTAACTCATCCACTTAACCTTCCAGCACCGGGCAGGCGTCAGCCCCTATACGTCATCTTACGATTTTGCAGAAACCTGTGTTTTTGATAAACAGTCGCCTGGGCCTTTTCACTGCGGCTACACTTGCGTGTAGCACCCCTTCTCCCGAAGTTACGGGGTCATTTTGCCGAGTTCCTTAACGAGAGTTCACTCGCTCACCTTAGGATACTCTCCTCGACTACCTGTGTCGGTTTGCGGTACGGGTAATTAATCACTAACTAGAAGCTTTTCTCGGCAGTGTGACATCTGGCGCTTCCCTACTAAAATTCGGTCCTCGTCACGCCTTGTCCTTAGCGATAAGCATTTAACTCATCGCCAGACTTGACGCTTGAACACACATTTCCAATCGTGTGCACACCATAGCCTCCTGCGTCCCTCCATCGTTCAAACATGATTAACTAGTACAGGAATATCAACCTGTTATCCATCGCCTACGCTTCTCAGCCTCGGCTTAGGTCCCGACTAACCCTGGGAGGACGAGCCTTCCCCAGGAAACCTTAGTCATTCGGTGGATCAGATTCTCACTGATCTTTCGCTACTCATACCGGCATTCTCACTTCTAAGCGCTCCACTAGTCCTTGCGGTCTAGCTTCGTTGCCCTTAGAACGCTCTCCTATCACGCGACCTATTGGTCGCATCCACAATTTCGGTAACATGCTTAGCCCCGGTATATTTTCGGCGCGGGATCACTCGGCTAGTGAGCTATTACGCAATCTTTAAATGGTGGCTGCTTCTGAGCCAACATCCTAGCTGTCTATGCAACTCCACATCCTTTTCCACTCAGCATGTATTTAGGGACCTTAATTGGTGGTCTGGGCTGTTCCCCTTTCGACGGTGGATCTTATCACTCATCGTCTGACTCCCGGATATAAATCTGTGGCATTCGGAGTTTATCTGAATTCAGTAACCCATGACGGGCCCCTAGTCCAAACAGTGGCTCTACCTCCACGATTCTTAACTCCGAGGCTAACCCTAAAGCTATTTCGGAGAGAACCAGCTATCTCCAAGTTCGTTTGGAATTTCACCGCTATCCACACCTCATCCCAGCATTTTTCAACATACACGGGTTCGGTCCTCCAGTGCGCTTTACCGCACCTTCAACCTGGACATGGATAGGTCACCTGGTTTCGGGTCTACGTCAATTTACTGAAACGCCCGTTTCAGACTCGCTTTCGCTACGGCTCCGGTCTTTCCACCTTAACCTTGCAAATTAACGTAACTCGCCGGTTCATTCTACAAAAGGCACGCTATCACCCATTAACGGGCTCTAACTAATTGTAGGCACATGGTTTCAGGAACTATTTCACTCCGCTTCCGCGGTGCTTTTCACCTTTCCCTCACGGTACTGGTTCACTATCGGTCACTAGGGAGTATTTAGCCTTGGGAGATGGTCCTCCCGGATTCCGACCACGTTTCACGTGTGTGGCCGTACTCAGGATACTGAACTGAGGGTCAACGATTTCATCTACGGGGGTATCACCCTCTGTGCCGAGCCTTCCCAGACTCTTCGATTATCATTGACTTTGGTAACTCAAATGTTCAGTCCTACAACCCCAAAGAGCAAGCTCTTTGGTTTGGGCTATTCCCCGTTCGCTCGCCGCTACTTAGGGAATCGATTTTTCTTTCTATTCCTGTGGGTACTTAGATGTTTCAGTTCCCCACGTCTGCCTCAACTCAAGTATGTATTCCCTGAGTTGTAATTACTGATTAAAGTAATTGGGTTTCCCCATTCGGAAATCTCCGGATCAAAGCTTACGTACAGCTCCCCGAAGCATATCGGTGTTAGTCCCGTCCTTCATCGGCTCCTAGTACCAAGGCATCCACCATGCGCCCTTCATAACTTAACCTAACGATTACGTCGTAATCGCTGATTAATTGAGTATTAGCGATATAAACTAATTAAAAAACTCAAAAATACGCAGTTGTTTCTCGGTTTAATTATCTTAATAATTAAAGGAAAATAATTGATAATATCTAGTTTTCAAAGAACAAGTTTGAGAGGTAAGCCCCTCAAAACTGACCATTGTTTCGACAAAGTATGTGTAGCCTCCGTATATTCCTTAGAAAGGAGGTGATCCAGCCGCAGGTTCTCCTACGGCTACCTTGTTACGACTTCACCCTAATCATCTGTCCCACCTTAGACGGCTGACTCCCGAAGGTTATCTCACCGGCTTTGGGTGTTACAAACTCTCATGGTGTGACGGGCGGTGTGTACAAGGCCCGGGAACGTATTCACCGCGGCATGCTGATCCGCGATTACTAGCGATTCCAACTTCATGTAGGCGAGTTGCAGCCTACAATCCGAACTGAGAACGGCTTTAAGAGATTAGCTTGGCCTCACGACTTCGCGACTCGTTGTACCGTCCATTGTAGCACGTGTGTAGCCCAGGTCATAAGGGGCATGATGATTTGACGTCATCCCCACCTTCCTCCGGTTTATCACCGGCAGTCTCACCAGAGTGCCCAACTGAATGCTGGCAACTGATAATAAGGGTTGCGCTCGTTGCGGGACTTAACCCAACATCTCACGACACGAGCTGACGACAACCATGCACCACCTGTCATTCTGTCCCCGAAGGGAACGTCTTATCTCTAAGATTGGCAGAAGATGTCAAGACCTGGTAAGGTTCTTCGCGTAGCTTCGAATTAAACCACATGCTCCACCGCTTGTGCGGGCCCCGTCAATTCCTTTGAGTTTCAACCTTGCGGTCGTACTCCCCAGGCGGAGTGCTTAATGCGTTAGCTGCGGCACTGAAGGGCGGAAACCCTCCAACACCTAGCACTCATCGTTTACGGCATGGACTACCAGGGTATCTAATCCTGTTTGCTACCCATGCTTTCGAGCCTCAGCGTCAGTTACAGACTAGACAGCCGCCTTCGCCACTGGTGTTCTTCCATATATCTACGCATTCCACCGCTACACATGGAGTTCCACTGTCCTCTTCTGCACTCAAGTCTCCCAGTTTCCGATGCACTTCTCCGGTTAAGCCGAAGGCTTTCACATCAGACTTAAGAAACCGCCTGCGCTCGCTTTACGCCCAATAAATCCGGACAACGCTTGCCACCTACGTATTACCGCGGCTGCTGGCACGTAGTTAGCCGTGGCTTTCTGGTTAAATACCGTCAACTCCTGAACAGTTACTCTCAGGAGTGTTCTTCTTTAACAACAGAGTTTTACGAGCCGAAACCCTTCTTCACTCACGCGGCATTGCTCCATCAGACTTTCGTCCATTGTGGAAGATTCCCTACTGCTGCCTCCCGTAGGAGTTTGGGCCGTGTCTCAGTCCCAATGTGGCCGATTACCCTCTCAGGTCGGCTACGTATCATTGTCTTGGTGGGCCTTTACCTCACCAACTAACTAATACGCCGCGGGTCCATCCAGAAGTGATAGCCGAAACCACCTTTCAAACAAAAACCATGCGGTTTTTGTTGTTATACGGTATTAGCACCTGTTTCCAAGTGTTATCCCCTGCTTCTGGGCAAGTTACCCACGTGTTACTCACCAGTTCGCCACTCGCTTCATTGTTGAAATCAGTGCAAGCACGTCAATCAACGGAAGCTCGTTCGACTTGCATGTATTAGGCATGCCGCCAGCGTTCGTCCTGAGCCAGGATCAAACTCTCATCTTATAGATGATGTGCTTGAATAGCTCATCGATTGTTGTTACATTTTTAAAAGCGAATTGACTTCGCAAATATTGTTTGGGTTTGATATAAATATCAAACCGCCCTACACATATTTGGTTTGTCGAAACAATGTTCAGTTTTCAAAGGTCTACCTAAGTGATTACCAACGTAATCAGCTTAATTATCATATCATGTTGCTGATGTGATGTCAACAAGAAGTTTGATTTAACAACGTTTCTTGCTGGTGCGTCGTTTTAAACGCGACAACTTAATTACTATACCATTTCATCAACATCTCTGTCAACAAGTAATTTCAATGTTTCAAATTGGTCTAGCTAAGTGGCTCACATGACAACGGATATAACTATACCAAGCCAGACGCCTGTCGTCAATGGAAATCATGAATAAATTGCGTCTTTTTTTCAAAAGCGAATGACCCTAGTGAAAGCTTCTAACTTGGTACGGATAGACCGTGTGTTTCGTGGCAAAAAGACTACGATGGTTCGTCGGCCTTTCGTAAAGCCGGCCGGACAACCACCACCAAAACAACGACAATGACCACATTAACAACCCCACACAAGAGAAATAATCGTGAAAAAGCTTGCGTCGAGCCAATAACAAGCCCCCCCAGCACCGGACCCGCCGCCTTTCCCAGCGAAGAAAAAGCATTAACTAAGCCTTGATACTTTCCCTCATTACCGATCGTATAGGCGTTAATCAGGGCCGGAACCCCCGGAACATAGATGGCTTCACCCAAGGTCAATAGCGTCATCGCCAAAAAGAGGACGGACACACCCGTTGCACTACTTAATAGAAGAAACGAACCACCAATGGCCACCAATCCGAGGACGATCTGTACCGGTAAAGTCTTGGTACGACTGACTTTGGTCATCAACGACTGCACCACAATGAGGAGCAACCCGTTGTACACCCACAAGTGACTGTACAGCCGAATCGGCAAGCCCTGATCCTGAATATAGACGGAAACATTACTCATCCACTGAGCATACGTTAGCCACATCAGCGTCAGGCTCAACAAAATAATTGCAATCTGAGTAGCTCCCAACACGGCGGGCTTGGCTCCCGTCGTTGTGACAGCCGCCGTGGCCCCAGTTCCCCTAGCTGGTTGAACCAGTCGATCGGCGTAGTTTAGCCATAAGACTGTCGCCAACACATAGCACCCAATCAATAGTAAGAAAATCGGTCGCAGGCTACGATGAAACAGAATGCCAATGCTAGCCGTCCCCACGACCAAGCCTAAGTTAATGAAGATGTAGAGGACGTTAAAGAGCCGGCCACTCCCCCGACTGAGGTGCGCAGCCATGGCCGTAATTAGCGTGAGCATTCCGCCCGTCAGCAAGCCAAAAATCACCAATACAATGGGATAGGCCACACGACCGTTCCAAATTAACCCGGCGACGGCATCAACGACTAGACCCAGCAGCATCATCAGGCCTACGCGTTTCACCGGAAAACGGTCCGTCAGCACCCCACCGAGATAGCCACCTAACACGTTGAAGCCGGAGTAAACCGCCAGAATCAAGCCGCTCATGACTAGACTGAGTTCCAAATTATTATGCAGATAAATCGTCGTTAGTGGCCACATCACGCTATAGGCCGTGTTCACCAACAACCCCAGTACCAATAGCGGCCATAACGAACGAACCATTTTCCCCATCATCAATTCCTCCTAACAGTAACCATCAGTCTATCATGTTTCCCCGGTGGTCCGAAACCGTCGCCGGCCGAATAATTAAACAATTTGTATTAAACCGTTTTCATTGTCAGTGCGAGCCGATTTTGCGTTTCTAGTTTCGCTTTTTTCCTTATTTAACGGGCGATTAGGCTTGCTTATTGACCGAAAATCAACTAAATTTAAGGGAGGTCTGGATTCATAGAACTTTTGAATCAATACTTAATAGGAGGACACAACATGGGTAACAGCAAAAATAATAATGCCGCACCGACCGATCTGAATGATCAGATGCAGGTCCGTCGGGATAAAATGAACAAGCTACAAGAACAGGGCATCGCGCCTTTCGGTCACCGCTTCGATAGAACTGACGACAGCCAGTCACTCACTGAAAAATACGATAAGTACGATAAAGAAGAGCTGATGGAAGACAAACATTATGTTGCTGTTGCGGGTCGGATTACCGGTAAGCGTGGTAGTGGCAAGGCTGGCTTTATCGATTTGCTCGACAGAACTGGTGTGGTCCAAGGTTACGCCCGTCAAGACGAACTGGGCGAAGACAAGTACGCCCTCTACAAGACGTTAGACTTAGGGGACTTTATCGGTGCCAAAGGTTACGTCATCAAAACCAACACCGGCGCCTTAACGTTACGTTTCACTGACTTCGAATTCTTATCCAAGTCATTACGGCCATTGCCTGACAAGTACCACGGTCTGACGAACCCTGAAACTATCTACCGTCAACGCTACCTGGACTTAATCTCTAACCGCGACAGCTTCGATCGCTTCGTCAAGGTTACCCAGGTCAAGCGGGCCATTCGTGAATACCTTGACAATGCCGGCTATCTCGAAGTCGACACCCCGGTTCTTCAAACGGAAGCCGGTGGGGCTGAAGCGCGGCCATTCGTGACCCACTCCAACGCCTTTGATATTCCTTTATACCTGCGAATTGCTACGGAACTTTACCTGAAGCGCCTGATTGTTGGTGGGATGGAAAAAGTTTACGAACTGGGCAAAGACTTCCGGAACGAAGGGACCGACTTACGGCACAACCCTGAATTCAACATGGTCGAAGTCTACACGGCCTACGCCGACTACACCGACGTCATGGACTTAACGGAAAACATCTTCCGCTACGTGGCCAACAAGGTAAATGGGTCCGGCAAGTTGACGTACCAGGGCAAGGACATCGACCTAGACAGCGACTTCAAGCGGGTTCACATGGTTGACGCCGTTAAGGACGCCACTGGTATCGACTTCTGGCAACCAATGTCTGACGAAGACGCTCGGAAGTTAGCCGAGGAAAATGGTATTCACTGCGAACCTTATTGGAAGGTTGGCCACATCATCAACGCCATCTTCGAAGAAAAGGTTCAAGACAACTTGATCAACCCAACGTTCATCTACGGTCACCCGGTTGAAATCTCACCACTGGCCAAGAAGAACCCGAAGGACCCGCGTTTCACCGACCGGTTCGAACTTTACATCAACGGTAATGAATTTGGGAATGCCTTCACGGAATTAAACGACCCTATCGACCAACGTCAACGGTTCGAAGCCCAAGACGCCGAACGGGCAGCTGGTAACGAAGAAGCTCACGGGATTGATTCCGACTACATCGAAGCCATGGAATACGGAATGCCGCCTACTGGTGGTCTGGGAATTGGTATCGATCGGATGACAATGTTAATGACCGACTCCGCATCTATCCGTGACGTCATGCTTTTCCCAACGATGCGTCCAAACGACTAATCTGAAAAGAGGCAATTGTATGCGCGTAAATCAGCTGATTGCTCTACTTCAAGAGCACAACCTGTATCAAGGCACAACACTGTCTGACGACGTGACGTTCGAAGGCCTAGCCTATGATTCACGCAAGGTTAGCGCCAACAGTCTCTTCGTGTGCAAGGGGTTCAACTTCTCCGTGGACTATCTTCACCAGGCCATTGAGAACGGGGCGATTTGTTATCTCGCTGAACAGGATTATCACCTAACCACGCCCGGCATCTTCGTGACCGACGTGCGTAAGGCACTGTCTCTGGCGGCACAGCTGTACTTTGGCTTTCCACAAAACGACCTGTTCGTGATTGGCTACACCGGCACCAAGGGGAAGACGACCTCCACCTATTTCACGCGAAATATCTTGGAACAGACCTTCCCACACCAAGTGGCGATGTTCTCTACAATTAATCACATCTTGGGACCCAAGCCCGAAGACCAGTTCAAGGCCCACCTGACCACGGCGGAATCGTTCGACATCTTCCGTGAGATGCGGCAGGCTGTGGAAAATGGCCAAAAGATCTTGGTCATGGAAGTCGCCTCGCAGGCCTATTTGCTGGACCGCGTTTATGGTTTGAAATTCAATGTGGGCCTGTTTCTGAATATCACGCCCGACCACATCGGAATTAATGAGCACCCCAACTTCGCCAACTATCTCTTCTGCAAGCAACAGTTGATGATTAACTCAGATAACTGCATTATTGATGCGGATATGAATCATTTTGACGACGTGTTAGCGGCGGCCAAGGTCTCCACGGCTCCCGACCATATCTTCACGTACGGCGTCAACCAGCCCGATGCGACCGTCTCACTGACCAGTGAAGCGGCCACCCTGACGGATAGCGAATTTCGCCTGACCGTGAACCATGCGCAAGACCGCTTCGCCGATTTGGCGACCACGTACAACGTCTCGGTTCCTGGCGACTTTAACCAGAGTAACGCCACCGCGGCGATTCTGGCCAGTTCACTAGCCGGCGCTCACGTGGCCGACATGCAAACAGGGTTGGCCAACACCACGATTCCCGGTCGGATGGAAGTCTTGACGACGCGCCAACACGGGACCGTCTACATTGACTACGCCCACGACTGGGGTAGCATGAACGCCCTCCTCCATTTCTTACACGCGCAGTTCCCCGATCACCAGATTAAGGTGGTTCTGGGGAGTACCGGCGATAAGGGTGAAGACCGCCGCGAAGGCTTTGCCAAGGCGCTCAACGATTACGCTAATGTTGCCTTTCTGACGACGGACGATCCCGGTCACGAGGACCCAATCGCCATCGCCAAGGAGATTGACAGCTACATTGACCACACCAAGGTGCACACCACCTTAATCCCACAACGGGAGGAAGCCATCCAACACGCCATTGCCTCCGCAACCAATGACGATCTCGTTATTCTTGCCGGCAAGGGGCAGGATGCCTACCAAAAAATTAATGGCGTCGACACCCCCTACGCAACGGACCCTGTCGTTGCTCAGGAAGCCATCGACGACCTTGAAGCTTAATTTGTATCTAAAAAGGAGATGTCCGGACCACTTGAAGTGAACCCCATAAATTGGAGTGAATTTCTAAGCTACTAATTGGCTGGCATGTTCCCGGTATTTTACCGGGGACATGCCGGCCAATTTTGTTTTTATCCGGTGGTAATTGTAATAACCTACGTATTCGGTTATTGCTGCCGCAAGCTCTTGATAACTGCTATAACTGTGATTATGAACAGTCCCTACCTTGAGAATGTGGAAAATACTCTCTGCTACGGCGTTATCAAGGCATGTGGCCTTGCGGCTCATGCTTTGAAAGACTCGAGCTTCTTTGAGAATACTGATATATCGACAGTTCTGGTACTGGAATCCTTGATCCGAGTGAATAGTCATTCGATAAGGCACTTTGGGTCTTCTTACTATAAGGCGTTCTAAGGGATCAGTGACGAATTTAACTGTTGGATGCTGACTAATTGCCCACTCAAGAATTTCTCCGTTATAAAGATCAATGTAGGCAGTGAAGTATGCACGTTCATTGACGGTCTGATGACCCCAACGCACTTCGGTGACATCAGTCACGATTTTTTGAAAAGGGCGATTGGTCTTAAAGTTGCGATTTAGACGGTTTCTAGCGATTTTACCGACAGTACCTTTATACGAGTTGTACTTCTTTGTTTGCCGTTTAAAGGCAGTGCACAATAAATTATTTTCGCGCATGATTCTCAAAACCGCCTTATGATTGACCAGTATGCCTTTATTCCTAAGTGCTAAGGTTACAGTGCGATAACCATAGTCTGGATTGTTTTGTCGAATCTTTTTGACCTCTTCAATTAACGTTGAAGAGGTGTTTTGATACTTACGATGACAAGCATCATGATAGCTACTGCTCGACATCTTGGCCGCTTTCAATACCACAACTAATTTGACGTTGAATTTACACCTTAGCTCAGTGATTAGCTGGGCTTTTTCTTGGTTTGAGATTTTTTCTGTGCTAAGGCTTCGAGTTTTTCCAAGTAGGCTACCCGAATGCGTAAAATTTCATTCTCTTCTTGAAGTTGTTTGAGTGTTTTAGAATCCTTTGATTTGCCTGTCACTTTTAAAGACCGTCCTTT
This sequence comes from Levilactobacillus brevis, assembly GCA_021383565.1. Lineage (NCBI taxonomy): Bacteria > Bacillati > Bacillota > Bacilli > Lactobacillales > Lactobacillaceae > Levilactobacillus > Levilactobacillus brevis. The sequence goes on from CP079699.1 coordinate 2,028,775, forward strand.
GAATGGCTTCAAACGTCCCTCAATCAGCTTTCGCTCCCAATCCCATATTGTAACTGGGTTCTTTAGGCGGAAGTGGCTTGCTGTAGCTGGATATGAGGCATGATGAGTCTGTCGCCATTTGATGACTTTAATTTTAAAGGAATAGTCGTAAAAAGTCTTCTCTGAATGGTTCTCCAAGCCCGGAATACCAAACAATTTAAAATTGGCTAACCATTGATAAATGGTCGCGGAGCCTTTGATCCCATACTCTTGCATTAATTTTTGTGGCGATTTTCCTTGAAGATATTTAGTTAAGACTTGTTGTTTTATTTTAGCTGAAAACATAGTAAAACCCCTCGAGTTGGATTTACTCCAATTCGAGGGGTTCACTTCAACTTGGGTCTGGGACATCTCCTTTTGGTTTACCGTTTTTTCCGTCGGTTGCGCCGGCGTTTTTGACTGTATTTTAAGTGCTTCGCTGGCCGCTTCTTCGTCAGTTGTTGATCCGTCGTGAAAAGCGAACGGCCCATGGCGGGATGTGCGTTCAAATAGTCCTGCGTAAAGGCATCTACCGCGGCATGATCATTGGCATCAACGTTGGCCCGCCGCATGGCCGAAGCCAACTCCTCGTAGAAGCTCTCAAGTTTGGGATTGTACATGGTGACCAAGGCCGTATGATTCTTAGCGACCCAGGCCAGCAGTTGATCGGCATCCTTAAGCTGATGCTGCGTTTTCAAATAATTGAAGAGCGTGGTCAGCGCAAACGGCACCAGATTAAACAGTGCAGGAACCCGGTCTTGTTCATCCAACAGGTGAGTAAACGGCCCAAACATGATCGATGAAATTCCCGCCACATCCCAGTCAGCGGGCTGGGCTTGTTTCCCGGTAATCATGAGTTCGGCCGTTGTATGTACGATGGTCACGAAGTGCTGACGGTCCTGTTCGCTAAGGTTGGTCACTTCGGGTTGGGTTCCCATGGCTTGGAGCCACTCTTCGACCAGGGCCACGACACCCTCGTAAGCCTGCTGGGCGTCGTCGGCCGCCGCGTGTTTTTCGACCAACGCCGGCCGAGCTTGTTTCAATGCCGCCAGCAGATCCTTGAGGTTGACCGCGGCCTGCGCTTTAAAGTACGCCGTAAGCACGGGCGTCACCGCCACGTAGTAGACGTGCGGACGCTCAACCAGAGTTGGCAATGCGGCCAAGGTCCCGATGAGTTGTTGCGCGGACCACGCACCAGTTCCCAAATCGACCGTCTGCCGGGCGTGAGTCACGTCGGCCAAGATGGTCTGGGCGTATTTTTGCTGGTTGACGGATAACCGTCCTAAATGCTCCGGGGTCAAGAACTCCGTGGGTGTCATTAGTTCGGCTGATGCTTCAGTTTCTTCCATAACTACAATTCCCCTATCTGTCTTGAATTCCACCTTCCATTATAAGCGATGACCGCGCGAATGAAAAATAAGAATCGACGGGGTGGCGGACTGTGGCGCTCGCACCCGTCATTGCTACCGGTCAATTATTAATTATTATTTTAGGAATTAAATGAACTTCTAGCACATTCACAACGCGTGGCGATTCCTTAAGAAATGCCGAAATCTATGGGTAACTACGGCTGAATCCAAGACAAAATGGGTAAAGTCGGTTATATTTAAGGTTCGGAGACTTATCGGAAAAGGAGAAAGAATTTACATGGCAGAAGAAGTTGTAATTGTTAGTGCAGTGCGGACCCCGATTGGCAAGTTTGGCCGTGGGCTCCGTTCAGTTTCCGCCGTCACCCTGGGCAGTATCGCCGCGCAGGCCGCCGTCACGCGCAGTGGCCTCGATCCCGCCATGATCCAGCAGACCATCTTCGGGACGGTCTTGCAGGCCGGGGCGGGCCAGAACATCGCCCGGCAAATCGAACTCAACGTTGGCCTCCCAGAGACCAGCACCGCCATGACCATCAATCAAGTGTGCGGCTCGAGTCTCAAGGCGATCCGGCTGGGCCAAAGCGCCATCCTCATGGGAGACGCCGACGCCGTGCTAGTCGGGGGAACGGAGAGTATGAGCCAGGCGCCCTATTTGAATCATCAATCACGGTGGGGCCATAAATTCGGCGACGTGACCCTGACGGATAGTCTGACCCGCGACGGGTTGACTGACGCCTTCACCAACGTGCCCATGGGCATCACCGCGGAAAATGTGGCGGAACGCTTCAACGTCAGCCGCGAAGACCAGGACGCCTTCGCTCTGGCCTCACAACAAAAGGCCGTGCAAGCCCAAGCTAACGAACAATTCAACGACGAAATCGTGCCGGTCCCCGTGGGTAATGACCTGGTTACCCAAGACGAAGCGGTGCGGGCCAACACGTCGCTGGCTAAACTCGCAACACTTCCACCGGCCTTTCGCGAAGATGGAACCGTCACGGCAGGCAATGCCGCGGGCTTAAACGATGGTGCCGCCGCGATGGTGCTCATGCGTAAATCAGCCGCCCAGGCGGCCCACATCCCGTATTTAGCCACGCTGACGGGCTATCATGAAAACGGGATTGACCCCGACATCATGGGCTACGCGCCGGTCTACGCCATCCAAGATGTCCTCGATCAACACCACCTGCGGGTTAACGATATCGACCGCTACGAAGTCAATGAAGCCTTCGCGGCACAATCGGTGGCTGTGGCTCGCGATCTTAAATTACCCAGCGAGCGGCTCAACGTCAACGGCGGTAGTATTGCTCTTGGCCATCCCCTGGGCGCGTCCGGTACCCGCATCGTGGTCACGTTACTCCACGAACTAATTCATAGCGACAGCCACCGGGGCTTAGCGGCCATGTGCGTCGGCGGTGGCATGGGGATTGCGTTACTGATCGAACGGGATTAACCGCGGTCCAGACTCCTTTCTGGTATAATGACGACAACGATTAAAAAAGGAAGCGCGCCATGTTAACTACGGATTTCGACGTCAAACTTAAACTCATTATCTTAGCGGTCGTCGGCCTACTTGCCTTGGCCGGCGTCCTAGGTTACGTCTACCACCTCGACCACCACTTCACTCGCCGCCTCATTGGCGTGCTGGCAGTCATGGTGGTGCTGGTTTTTATTTTAATTTCACTACTCATGATTCATCAATAGCTAGAAAAGGGGTTCTCGCAATGGCCGGTTTGGCGTTGTGAGAACCCCTTTTTCATTACATTTTTAATGGTCGTGCCGGCACGGCAACCAGGTTACCCGTCGTTAAGAGATAGAGATACTGCGCCGTTACCGGTTGGCCGGTCATCTGGCTTAAGGCGGCGGCATACAGGTTCACCTGACCGCTGTACCGGTCCACAATCTTCGCGGTGCTTTGCGCCACCGCTTGGGCATTCACGTGATCGGTCTTGTAATCGAACAGAATGATCCCCGCCGTCGTTTGCAAATAGCCATCCACAATCCCGTGGACCAACACCTGCGAGTCGGCTTCCTTGAAGTCCTGAAAGAGGCTCTTGGCCGGCATCAGTAACGAGAACGGCACTTCCCGATGAAGTTGCGTCGGGTGCGCTAGGATTTGCTGCCCCAGCGGCGTGGCAAAGAATTGAAGGATCAGATCGGCCCGGACCTGTTGTGCCACCGCACTCGTCAAGACTTGGTTAGTTACCAATCGGTCAATGACGGCTTGGATGGCTGTCAAAGTCGGCGGTACGGTCACATCCAGTTGTTGGAGCACCAGATGCGTGGCCGTTCCAATTTCAGTGGGCAACGGCGCCCGCACGGTTTGCAAGAATTCCGGTCGCGCAAAATCGTGGGTGACAAACCGATTCCCGTGTTGGCCATTTCCCACCGGTTGATATTCGCCAATAGCGGCGTTATCTGGATCCTCAAATAGTCGCTTGGCTTCCGAAACGGATTGATAGGCCGTGGTCTGTGTGGCCGCCTGATGAGGATATTGGAAGTCCATAATCTGATGAAGTGTCGCCACGTCACTGTCGGTGGCCGGCGTCATCGGCGTCGCCGGCTGATTGGCCTCAAGCCAGTCGGCCGTTGCCTCCTGGGTGGTCGTAATGGCGCCCAAATCAGCGGTCGTCACGAACTGAACCTCAAAGTTTGCGGGATCACCGGCCAAAGCCGGTAAGGCGTCTCCCATCGGTTGGTCGTCCACCTTAAACTTCGCGTCACGAACCAAGCACATCCCCACCCAATCCAGGTAATTGGCCGCCGTAGACTTTTCGCGTAAGGTGGCGTTTAGAACTAGATCAGGGCTTTGAAAGGCCTGTTGCCAGGTGCTCAGCGCCTCTTCTTGCGTCTTGTGTGAGCCCACAATATAGATCTGAGATTCCGCGCGCGTCAGGGCAACGTACAGTTTTCGCATTTCTTCGGCAAGACTCGCCCGGGAAATGGCCTGCGCCGTCACCAATTTCTGCAGACTCGGCGCCTTAATCCGACTAGCGGCATCTAGGTAATCAATCCCGATACCCTGCTTGCCGCTCATGACGTAACTTCCCTGTTGGTCCTGCCGGTTGAATTGGCGCGAGGCATCCATCAGAAAGACGACGGGAAATTCCAAACCCTTGCTTCCGTGAATGGTCATCACTGAAACGACATTTTCGGCCGCCTGTACCGGTGCACCAGCTAAGTCATCGTCCCGCTCCTGCAGCCGCTCCACGAAGCGAACAAACTGGAAGAGCCCTTTGAAACTACTGTGTTCATAGCCTTGGGCCCGCTCGTACAAGGCATGCAGATTGGCCTGACGCTGCTCACCGGCTGGCATCCCCCCGACATAGTCCAAGAAACCCGTGTCCTGGTAAATGCGCCAGATCAGCGTCACCAATTGATTCTGGCGCGCAATGTCTCTGAAGGTAGTCAGCTGTTCCAAAAAGTGATTAACCTTATCGGCGAGTTCCTGCTGGAAATCACTGGCACTATCGGCCGCATAACGCTGCTGGAAATGCAGCAGGGCTTGATAATAGTCGCCCGTTCGCTGATTGATCCGTAACGCCGCCAACTGATTTTCATTCAACCCCACAATGGGCGAACGCAATACTGCGGCCAACGGAATATCCTGATAGGGATTATCAATAATCTTCAAGAGTGCCATCATAATCTGAATTTCGGTCGTCTTAAAGTAACTCTGGGCGTCATTCACAACCACGGGAATTCCAAGTCGCCGTAGCTCATCCGTGATAATCAGATTATTAGTTCGCGTGGGCGTCAGTAGTGTAATGTCCCCGTACTGCATGGGGCGAACTTCATGGGCATCCCGGTCATAGATCGGTGTCTTCGCCGCAATCAATTGCTGAATTTTCTGCCCCGCAACCAGGACTTCCCCTTGATGCTTGTTGTCGACCTGAAATTTTTCGTCCATGGCCTCCTGGTCTGAATCGGGCTGGTCCGAATCAGTCGCGTCGGCGTCATCACTCAGGTAGACCAGCAGTTCAGCCTTACTCTTCACGTCTTCGGGGTAATACGTCGCACCAAACTTGAGCTGCGCGGCACCGGTATAATCAATCTCACCCAGCTGACGGTCCATCAGTTGTTTAAAGATCAAGTTGGTAAAATCATCGACATTTTTCATGGATCGGAAATTATCGGCCAAAACGATGAGCTTACCGGCCTGCTGATCGGCCGTATAGCGGTCGGTCTTATTCATAAACAGCGTGGGGTCGGCCTGCCGGAAGCGGTAAATGGATTGTTTAACATCCCCCACCATGAACAGATTCCCGGTTGGAGCCGGTTGGGCAATCGCCGTTAAGATGGCCTCCTGCAGCCCGTTGGTATCCTGATATTCATCGACCATAATCTCGGCATACTGTTGCCGTAACTGAGCCGCTACCTGCCGCGATTGGTCCGTGTCACGCGTCAGAATTGCCAACGCCGCATGCTCCACGTCGGCAAAATCTAAGACGTGACGCCGTTGCTTTTCAGCAGCATATGCCTGGCGGAAGACCTTAACCACACGCGCTAATTCACCCACGAGTGCGCCGGACTTCTTGATGGTGGTCACCGCCAAGTCTTCGGGCTGGATGAGATATCCCTTCTGTAAGGCCGCCATTTGCTTCCGCGCCGGATCGTAGTACGTGGTCTTCAAGCGATTGTAGACGGGATAGTCTTCATTCGTTTTTCGAATGCTAGGCATCCGCCCCCAGTTAAAGTCACTGACGGCCGCTCTAAGCGCATTCCAGCTACCATGGTCCACACAGTCAAGAACGGCATTTAAGTCGCTCAAAATGGGTTGAAGATGGTCAAATTGCTTGGTGAGATTGGCCTGCTCAGCTAGTTGCTGGGCACTGGTTAAATCCGCCTTAATCTGCTGAAGCTGTTCCGTGAACAAGGGTTGGAGTTGCTCATGATAAAACGTTGTGTCGGTCAAATTGAGACTGTCCAGTTGATAGGGTGCGGTTAGGCCATCCAGCCAGCCCTCGGGATCGGCCGTGGCGTTGGCAAACGTATTGGTCCGCTGAACCAACTCGGCTAAGCCGTCATCCCCCCGGTCACCCGAAAAGTTTTCCGTTAATTGCGCAAACAGGCTGGGTTCACCCGCGGCCAAGAGGGCCCCCTTAGCCGGAGCCTGTTCTCCCGCCGCGTAGAGCTCTTCGCGGACGTCCGCCCACACCTCATCACGGAGTAAGCCATTCTCCGTTTCATCGGCTAGTAACCGGAAGACCGGATCAAAGTCAATCACGTAGTAATAATGCTGGAGAATCCGCAAACAAAAGGCATCGAGCGTACTGATGTCGGCAACCGGTAATTGATTGAGTTGCCGCAAGTAAAATTGCTGTCGCTCACTATCACCCTGACTAGCCGCTAACTCCTGCCGTAAGGCGGTTTGAATCCGATCGCGCATTTCAGCGGCCGCGGCCTTGGTAAAGGTCACAATCAACACTTCATCAATGCCTGTGCCAGCCTTAAGCTTCTCAATCACGCGCTGCACCAGCACCCGGGTCTTTCCGGAACCGGCCGAGGCCGATACCAATAGATTATGGCCAGAATCATGAATCGCCTGGTCTTGGCTAGGGGTAAAACTAAATTTTGCGCTCATTAGGGTCCTCCTTTGCTAACTCGTTTTTGATCCGCGTCATAACATCATCCTTCTTCAGCGGTGGTAAATCCCGATAGTTATTTTCGGTCAATAAGGGGTCAAACTGCATGATCGACTTGTACGGCGAATACTGTAAGGCGGTCTTGTTCTGCTCCCGTGTTGGTGCCAAATCAACCTTACCATCAAAGATTTCGTTAGCCGCTCGCTTAATCAATCCTTCCGTATGCTGAAGCAGGAGATCCAATTCGGTCGGATTCACCAGCATCTTGCTATACGAGGTGTAATTGCCCTTAACACCGCGCCGTAAACCACGGAAAAGAAGGGAACTGCCGTGATAATCTGGTGAGGCAAAGAGAGAGTCTAAGTTCTCCAGTAAGTCGGGGTCGTCGAGCAACAGCCCCTGGTACTGTTCTGCCTTTAAAAGCGCCAGCATGGGGTCATCGTCCAAGACGTCCGCTGCCCGCAGAATTGGATTTTGTAAATGCAGGTACACGGCTCCCGCCAATTCGGCTTGCTGGACATCCACCTGTGAATCGGCCAACAACTCCGGCAGGTTTTTCTTAACCGCGTCCAAGTACGTCAGCATCTGCATGGCTTGACCATAATAGGCGTCTTGATAACTGAATTTATGTTCAGAACTCTTGTAATCCACGATGCCCAGGTAGGCCTTCGGGCTGTCCTTGAGCTGCAAGGCATCCAACCGGTCAATCTGGCCACGAACCGTCACCTTGTGCTGGTCGCCGAGATCAAACGACAATGGTTCTAAGCCGTTCGGGTCTCCCAGTCCAAACTTCAATTCCATTTGTTTGGGCCGCAAATGGGTCCGACCGCTCTGTTCGCGCAAAGTCTTGGCCATCTGGCGCATCGTCTTAATCAGTTGTGCGCGGATATATCGCATCCGTGCCGACCGCTCCAGAATCGCAAATTGCGGATTAACCGTCGGGTCCAGCACCCGTTTAACCGCGTCATCCGTGAGTTCTTGTAATTGCTGATCGTCAAATTCGGCCAGGTCCAAATGCTCAGCCTTTACCTGATTCATCAACCCCTCTAGCGTGGCGTGGAAGAATTCCCCGGTGCTAGCCGGCGTCAGGTCAAAGACCTCCCGTTCCTGTAGCCGCAGGCCATACTTCAAGAAATAGGCGTACGGATTGGCATAGTACTCCTCTAGCTTTGAAATGGACGTACTGATCTTACGCCCGTATAGCTGAATAACCGTGTCCTTCGTCAACTTCGTCGGCACGTTCTTGTAGGATAAACTGCCCATCAGCCGCTGGGTTAAGCGACTATAGTTTGGATCTCGCCGGAGCATTTGCCAAACATACTGCCACGGCTTTGACAGCGCAACTTCCCGTAACTGGCCGTCGTGACTCGCCTGAACCAGATGCCGGAGAGTTGTCCGCCGTGTTCCGACAAACGGTAGGATATCCGTATCCTCGGCCGCGGGCGTGGCTGCCGCCTGAATAATTGGCAAGTTAAAATGCTGCCGAATCCGTTCAACGTAGGGTGAAATTTGCAAGCCATTGTGGTTGTCGTCGCTCGTGGCCGGATAACTGAAGATCAAGCGCTCACTACCACTCAAAAAGGCCAGGTAGTTGAGGTACGGCTCGCCCGCCAGTTGGGTCGCGGCATCGTCTCGCAAGTAACTATCCTCATCCACGGTCTGAAGCTGCTCGCTAAGGTCGTGGCGATCGTTGTCGGCTAACAAGCTCGTCGGTATCTGATCATCGGGCATCTCATCGGCCGTGGCTCCCATCAGGAAGGTCACCTTGCGATTGTTGGCCTGTACAATACCACTTTCGGTAATCGTCACCTGGTCGAGCGTGGATGGAATCTGACTGAACTTAGCTCCTTCGAAGCCAGACTGTAGCAATGCCTGAAAGTCTGGCTGCTTAAAGGCCATCGGGCCCAAGATGCTGTGACATTCGTCTAACATCTGACAGAAAGTGGCCCACGTCTGTTCCGGTTGGCCGGCACGCATCAAGTCACCATCCGCGATGGCTTGATCACGCCAAGCCATCAGCTGCGCACTCACCCCCGCGTGATCGAGGAACTGATAGAGTACTGTCGCCGCGTCCGTATACGTCTTGGCCGCCTTCAACCGGGCAAAGAATGGCGGCAAGGTATCTTTCACGAAGCGACGAATCGTATTAATCTGCTGAGACATCTGGTCATTGTGCGTCGTTTGAACCTCGTCATCTCCGGCCGAAAAGCGCAGATAAACCCAGTCGTCTTTTTGGGTCCACCAGTGCTGCCCCTCAAAGCCATTCTTTAAGACGAAATTCTCGGTCAACGCGAGTGCCTGTCGGTAGGCGGGCAACGCCATCGGTTCACCCGCCGCATCCCGTGGTAGTAGCAACTCCGACTTTAAGACACGGAAGACATCGGCATAACGATAATTCCGTCGGTCAACGTCGAAGAGTGCATTGATTAATTCCACAAAGGGATGGTCGGCCATCTGAACATCCGCATCATCAAAATACGGAATCTCTTGGGCCTTAAAGATGGGATCAATCACCGTCTGATAGTGGTCCAGATGCCGCGCCATCACCAGAAAATCTTGATAACGATATTGACCACTGGCGACCAACTGGCGAATCTGAGTCGCCACCCGAGAAACCTCCACGTACCGATTGGTGGCCTGGACGACTTGGATCGCCGTCGGCACTTGGTCTACGGGTTGTGGTTGCGGACTCATGGTATTCGAGGCTTGCCAAAACTCATCCAGCGCAACCAAATCGGCGGTCACCCGCGGCTGCTGGGTTCGTTGGTCGGTCAGCACTGGTACTGATGCTGCGCGCGCAATACTATACAGCTGATGGTAGAGCTTACCCGACTGGAAGAAGAGACTGGTGGCCTCGGGCAAGTCTTGGGGGTAACCCTTATCCAAGTTCAAGGCGACCGTAACGCTGGCTGCACGTTCAATGAGTGCGGCCGTTAATTTACGTTCCTGCGCACTTAATTGCGAGAAACCCTCAAGATAAAAATGGGCGTGGCTCAAATCCACCTTGCTGATTAAGAAATCCGCCAACTGATTCAGCAGGTCCGTATTTTCGACGTATTTGCCTAACATTTGCTGCTCAAAGGCATCGTAAATCACCATGAGATCGTGAAGCTTGGCTTGGAGATCCGCGTTCGTCGTGGATAATTTATCAATTGCCGTCATCAGATCGGCGGCCGTCACCTGACCGACCTTCAATTCCGCCAATTGTGCCGTTAATTGACTGACGAACCCCGGCCGATCCACCTCACCCCGAAAGATCGTCAATTCATCGGCATGGCTCTGAACAATTTGATAAATCAGCATATTTAATCCCGCCGTCGAAATCCGTGGGACCTGATAAATGGGTTCATTCTTCATGAAGAACCAGGCTAACCGCGTAAACGAAAAGATCTGAACCCGCGTCTGGGCAAACAACGCCTGGTCCGGCGCAATCTGGTCCTTCAATGCCGCGAGCACATCCACTTCCGTTTCAAACTTAATATGATTGGGAACTATGTAATAACATTGGTCCGTGGGCTGTGCCGTGACTTGTTGCGCCATGGCCGTCACCATGGGGGTTCGATGGTCCTGCCCCGCACTTCCCAGAATAAATTGTAGGCTCACTCTGCCAACCTCCTATTATCTCTGACTTCACTGCTCACTCATCGTATCCGCCATGAGCGGCATCATGTCCATCGTTCAACCGCTGACAACAAAAGCGACGCTTTCTTTTTAAACCAACGGGTCATCTTAACTTGATTATATTCTAGCATAGATTTAAGCAAAAGCGAACATATGTTTGCTACAAATTTTATTGTATTGGACCTCTTTCCCACAGATTAGTCGCCATCCGAAACAGACCGTGCTACACTAATATCATGATTAGAAATCAATGAGAAAGCGAGTTGTTTACCTTATGGAAGATAGCGAAAAGATTCAGATTCTCCAGCATTTAATTCAAATTAATTCCGTCAATGGTAATGAAGCCGCGGTAGCCGACTACATTCAAAAACTCTTCAACGCTCACGGCATTAGCGCGAAACAGATTCCTTATGCCCAGGGACGCAGCAACCTCGTCGCAGAGATTGGCAATCCATCGAGTGACAAGGTCTTCTCGTTGTCTGGCCATTTAGACACGGTGGCGACCGGTGACCCTGACGATTGGCAATTCGATCCCTTCGCCGCGCACATTGAAGACGGCAAACTTTACGGCCGTGGTAGCGCCGACATGAAGAGCGGCCTAGCCGGAATGGTCATTACCTTCCTCACGTTGGCCGACCAAAAAACACCACTGAACGGCCGTCTCCGGTTTATCGGTACGGTGGGCGAAGAAAATGGGGCCATGGGGTCGCGGATGTTGACCGAACAAGGTTTGGCCGACGATCTGAGCGCGATGGTCATCGGTGAACCGACGGGAGGAAACATTGTTTACGCCCACAACGGATCGCTGAACTACCACGTTTATTCCCAAGGACGGGGCGCCCACAGTTCAATGCCGGAGAAGGGCATCAACGCCGTCACGAATTTAGCGAAATACATCGCGGCCGAGGCCACAGCCTTCGACGACGCACCGGTTAGCCCAGAACTCGGGCCACTGGTTCACAGCGTGACGGTCTTTAACGGTGGCGAACAGGTCAACAGCATCCCCGCCAAGGCCGAACTCCAAGGCAACATTCGTCCGATTCCAGAGTTCGACAACGCCGCCGTCATCAAACGGCTCAACGAAATTGTCGACCGGCTCAATACCGAAAAGGACCAGCACCTGGCCTTACACGTCGACTATAGCTTCAAACCCATCATTAGTCGGCAAGACTCCCCACTGGTCCAGTTAACCAAGCGCATTGCCGACCAAGAGTTCGATCGGGAGACGCAATTACAAGTCATTCATGGCGCCACCGACGCCTCTGAGTTCACCAAATCGACGAATGACTTCCCCGTCATCGTCTACGGAGCGGGCGAGTGGAGCGAAGCCCATGCCACCAATGAGTTTGTGGACCTCGATCAATTCATTCACGTCCAGCACGTTTACCAAAAACTTGCGCAAGAATTTTTAGCCTAAATAAAACGATTGATTCTGCGATAGACGCGTGGAACCAATCGTTTTTTGATCGTTATTTACCGGCCGTGCGGTAGTCGTGCGCCCCGAAATACTGTAGACCCGGCAACGCCTGATAGTTCAGCAATTGACTGACCGTGACCAGCTTGTAGCCCTTCGCCTTGAGTCGTTTGATAATCGTCGGTGCCGCAGCGACAGACTGCGAGTGGATATCATGCATCAAAATAATATCACCACCGCGTGTATCCTTCATCACTTCATTGATATCTTTGTTCTTGTTCAGGTAAGCCCAGTCACGTGAATCCACGGACCACCGCACGATTGGCTGTTCAATCGCCCGACCCTCGGCCGCAGTGATATTGCCATAAGGTGGCCGCACGTACTGTGGTAGGATACCCGTAGCCTGATAAATTGTCCGGTTCGTCCGCGTGACTTGGTTGACCGTCTTAGCCGTTCCAATGCTATTGAAGTTGGGATGGTTCCAGGAATGATTGCCAATTTCGTTACCCCCAGCAACAACGGCCCGCGAAATCTTTGGATAGCGGCTGACATTTTGTCCCGTTTCAAAGAAGGTCGCGTGTACCTTATATTTCTTCAACGTCTTCAACAATCGTAGCGTCAAGGTCTTGTCCGGCCCATCATCAAAGGTCAACGCCACCATTTTGGTGGTCTTAACACTCTTGGTCCGGTTAGCCTTAGGCAAGTAGCGGTTCAGGACCTTCCCCTTCAGTTGGGTGTACGGAATCGTAATCTGTTTAACCTTAAACGAATTCGCTAATAAATTCATCCGCAACCCTTTAGGCGTCAACGTCGCCTTCTTGGTCATGTGCGTCGGTAATTTCACCTTATACACGGCCGTGACCTTACTACTCTTAGCCTTGGTCTGCTTTAAGATCTGCTGCCGCGCCGCCTGCCGAATGGCCGCTAAGCGGTGGGTATTTTTATTCGTCAACTGACCGAACGTAACGGTCTTATTCGTCGACTTCGCCTGTGCCGGTAGGGCGCCCATCCCCGTGACTAAAGCCAATACCGCAACTAATAGGCCTACGTGACGCCATTTTCCTTGTCGCATCATAAATCCCTCCTCAAATGTTACTCCCCTGAAACTACCTTAATTTTACCAGTTGGTCGGCAAAACTGACCACGAAACGCCTTACAAATTTGCCAATAAAAAAGCAGCCTAACGTAAACGTTAAGCCACTTAATTTTCGTCGTCATCCGGTGGATTAACGGCTTGTTTGTTTTCCTTTAAAACTTCGTTGGTATAGTATTCCAGATCGGCCAAAACGGATTCATTATTGGTCTGCTGCGCGGCCATATTTTCCGCAATCGCCCACCGTGCAAGCGCGTCAGAGATCGGCACAATGTCTTGAATGATTGTCATATCGGAATCGGCGGCGTGTTGCTCCTGAATGGCCCGGAAACTCTCGATATCCGTAATCAACCGCAGGACCTTACCCGTTCGTTTCTCAATGGATTGAAAAATAACGAAGTGGGCGCGCTGGTTCGCTTCATCCATCCGTTCTCGAATCGCTTGTAGTTGCTGATCGTCTATATTTAATGCCAATGCCTTCACCCCACTGTCCCTATTCTAACAAACAATTGCTGACAACAGGCAATAATTTACGGGCAAACGGTAATCTTTGCCCAAGATTTTAGCAAATCGCTAGGGATTGATAGTCATAACCCCCGTTGACTAGAATTTGGGCCGCAACGGTGGCGACTGTTTCACGTGAAACACGACCTGCAGGGACGGCTGCTCCCTCGGCAATAATCCGTGGCGTCGTCGCTGGTGCATCTGCTAGCGTTACCGGGCGCAGAATGGTGTAGGGAAATTCCGCTTCATCGACTAATTTTGCCGCATACCGCTGCTGGTTCAAATACTCCTTAACATCGGTAATCTCGGGATAGTCCAAATCCCCCGTGACCTCGTGATCGACCCCCGCGGTACTCAACATCACGAAACGTGTTAACACCAGGCGCTGGTGATATTGGGCGTCAAACAAGGCCTCAAAGGCTAAGTCAACATCCATCCCCGTCAACGCCGAAAAGATAACCGGTTGATCCTGCAAGGCCGCTTGATAGGTGGCCTCCTGCGTCAAATCCCCGGTCAGTTCCGTAACCTGTGCCGCTAACGCAGCGGGAATCGCTTCATCCGGGGCATGTAGTAAACGGACGGGGCCCGCCGCCTGGTCCAGCAAACGTTGCGCCACGCTTCGTCCCAGCGGATTGGCGCCAATCACTAAATAAGTTGTCATTGTTGATTTCGCTCCTTTTTTCTTTGCCTCCCAGTGTACCAGAAAGTCGCCGTCTACCGATAGTCGACTGGCAAACTTTACCGTTTTTTGCCCCCGATTTCCGGCAAAATCCAGTATAATGGAAGCGTAATTGAATCCGGTTCCACGATCTATATTAGGAGGTAAATGATGACACACACAAACGTAAAAATTGGCAAGACGGACGTTGTCGCCACACCCTTAGGCCTAGGGACGAACGCGGTCGGTGGGTACAACCTCTTTCCTAATTTGAAGGACGAAGACGGGATCAATCTGGTCAAGGCCGGGCTGAACCACGGCATCCAGCTACTGGACACGGCCTTTGTCTATGGGTTGGGCCATTCCGAAGAACTGGTGGGCCAAGCCATGCACGACTTCGACCGCCACAGTTTTGCTCTCGCCACCAAGGGCGCTCAGGACTTCTCGACCGGTGAACAGGTGATTAACAACGATCCGGCCTTCCTGACCCAGCAAGTCGAGGCCAGCTTAAAACGGTTAAACACGGATTATCTCGACATCTACTACATTCATTTCCCAGATAAGCAAACGCCTAAGGCCGAAGCCGTGGGTGCCCTCCAACGCCTGCGCGAACAGGGAAAGATTCGAGCCATCGGTGTTTCCAACTTTAGCCTCGATCAGGTTAAGGAAGCCAACGCTGACGGCTACGTGGACGTCGTCGAAGACGAATTCAGCCTGCTTCACCGGGATCACGAGGCCGACCTGATGCCATATCTACGTGACCATCAGATTAGCTTTGTTCCCTACTTCCCGCTGGCTTCGGGCCTATTAACCGGAAAGTACGATCAAGACGTCACCTTCCCTGCCGACGATATTCGCAGCCAGATCAGCGATTTCCAGGAACCCCGGTACGGACAAGCACTCAAGGCCCTTGCCCAGGTTAAACCGATTGCGGCAGCCCATCACGCCACCGTGGCACAGACCGTGTTGGCGTGGTATATGCAAAATCCACTGGTCAGTGTCGTCATCCCCGGTGCCAAGCGAGCCAGTCAGGTTGAGGCTAACGCCCAGTCATTAGACGTAACGCTCAGCTCTGCCGACTATCACACCATCGACGACGCCTTTGCGGGCTTTAAAACCACGGCTAACGGCAAGTCGTTGGCCGATCCAGACTAAACCTTTAGAACTCATCCGATCAAAGTAGTGGTGCTGTTGGCGCCACTGCTTTTTTATTTACGAACTTTATATTTATAAATTAATTTCTAATTCGTGATTGCAATCGTTTAAAAATGATGTTAAGCTCTTTTAGTAGTGATTAGAGAGAGAAACCCGAACGATATGTGTGAACGTTCGGGTTTAATATGTTTTAAGGGAGCGCATAAGATGCAGAGAATTGCCAAGTTTTTTCAGTTTGAGGAATTAGGAACCAACTATAAAACAGAAATTTTAGCCGGGATTACGACCTTCGTGTCAATGGCCTATATCCTGTTCGTGAACCCCCAGGTATTAGGCGCTTCCGGCATCAGTCAGGGGGCGGTCTTCACCGCCACGGCCTTTGCTTCCGCCTTCGGGTGTGCCCTGATGGGAATTCTGGCCAACTACCCCATCGCCATTTCCGCAAGTCTAGGGATTAACGCCTTCTTCGCCTACTCCGTCGTCATCGGGATGAAGGTCCCTTGGCAAACGGCCCTCGCCGGTGTCTTCGTGGCCTCGATTCTCTTCATGATTTTAACGGCCTTCAAGTTGCGGGAAAAAGTCGTTGACGCCATTCCCCGTGATCTGAAAATGGCCATCAGTGCCGGAATTGGACTATTCATTGCCTTTATCGGCCTGAGCCAAGGCGGTCTGGTAGCTGCCGACAAATCCACGGTGGTCACACTGGGCTCCTTGCAAGTCGGGAGCACCTGGCTAACCATCTTCGGTTTACTGGTCACTTTAATTCTGATGAGTGCCAAGGTTCCCGGTGCCATCTTCATCGGGATGGTTGCCAACTCCATCTTAGGGTTGATCACCGGATTGATTCCCATGCCCGCACACATCGTTGCCGGCATTCCTAGCATTAGTTCCACGTTTATGGTGGGCTTAACGCACGTTGGTAGCATCAATTCCCTACAGCTAATCGTCGTCGTATTGACCTTCCTGCTGGTGACCTTCTTCGACACGACCGGGACCTTGGTCGGGTTAGCCGAACAGGCTGGCTTGGTCAAGAACAACAAGATTCCGCGTATCGGTAAAGCCCTGATGGCCGATTCGACCACGATGGTTGCCGGTTCCTTACTGGGAACGTCTCCAATGGGGGCCTTCGTCGAGTCTTCCGCCGGGATTGCGGTGGGTGGTCGTTCCGGCTTCACTGCCATCGTCACGGCGATTCTGTTCGTGCTGGGGGCCTTCTTCTCCCCACTGCTGGCCGTGGTAACCAACCAAGTGACGGCACCAGCCTTGATTATCGTCGGGGTGCTGATGGCCCAATCTTTGAAGAATATTCACTGGGAAAAGTTTGAGGTAGCCGCCCCAGCCTTTCTAATTGTCCTGGGCATGCCCCTGACCTACAGTATTTCCGATGGGATTGCCTTAGGATTTATCACCTACCCACTGACCATGATTGCCGCCAAGCGCGGCAAGGAAGTTGGCCCGATGATGTACGGTTTAGCCGTCGTCTTCATCCTCTTCTTGTGGATCTTAAATGCCGACTAAGCAATCAAAATAAGCGCGTTGAACGCGGTCTCTCAATGAGGACCGGTTCAACGCG
The DNA here is from genome assembly GCA_021383565.1 of Levilactobacillus brevis. NCBI lineage: Bacteria > Bacillati > Bacillota > Bacilli > Lactobacillales > Lactobacillaceae > Levilactobacillus > Levilactobacillus brevis. The sequence continues at coordinate 2,045,760 of CP079699.1, forward strand.
CTTTTCGTTTGCTCATATTTTTTTGAAATATAACCCGGGTTAATCTCAAAATTCTCTGAAAATTTCCCGGGTTATCATGACCTGCAATTTAGTGCCGCCGTTGCGGATGATGCCACCATCGCCAGCTTCCAGCAACGATTAGGCTGACCAGTCCCACGGCCGATAACCAACTTCCCAGAATAAAGCCCGGGGTATGGTAGGTTAACTGAATGTGGTGTACCCCAGCCGGTAACCGGGCGCCGACGAAGCCATCATTCACCCGTTGCGTATTTGTTTTCCGGCCATCAACCTTCAACTGCCAGCCAGTGGAATAAGGAATCGAGGTCGTCATGACACTCGTCTGGTCCGTCGTCAGATTCCCCGTCACGCGATTGGCACTCACCGTCGCGTTCTGTAGGCCGCGACGTTGAATGGCGTGAATCTGGCGGTCGTACGTCGGACGGTACGGCATCGCGACGAGCTTAACGGACTTGAAATCAATCTGCCGGGTCGCGTTAAAGGTGATGTCAATCGTCTGTCGCCGTTGTTTGGAATAACCCAGATTCAAGAGCATGCGATGCTTGGGTTCATAGTCCGAGAGATTATCAATCCCGAATTGTGAAAAACTATTGGTGGCATTCCGGGTCTTGGCCTTAATCCAGTAGTCGCCCATATCGGGATTCCGCACGGCCGCCCGCCAATCATTGAACTTGGTCAAATTCGACCGCGGTGTATTGCCCAAGATACTCGTATTATCCTGATCCTTCAGTTGATCGGCGGTCGTCAACCGTTGCGCGCTAATACCATCCAAGACCAAATACAACTCCGTTCCCTGGGCCTGCTTGGGCCGCTTAAGGGTTAACGTGTATTTGAGCTGATGACCCTGAACATCGCTGGTTAGTTGCCGCAGGCCATGTTGGTTCGCCGTTTGGGTATCCTGTAAGACCTGTTGGTTCGCCGTCAAAACGCGGTCCAACGCCGTGCGATTCCGGTTCAGTTGGACTTGTTGTGCATACTTTTTAACCATCTTCTGGCTGATGAGGCCCTGCTGATCAACGGTAAGATCTGGCAATTTCACAGAGTTTCCGTAGAGATCGACCTGCTTATCGTTCAGCCCCTTCTTCTGGCCGGCCAACGACTGTTGTAGGCGATACTGAACGACTTTATTGGGACTATCCAATACCGGTACCGCGTCAGCCGCCACGGTATAACTCAAGTTACGGGCCGGTGAATGATACGTCGCCGATTGCACCCCGGCCATTTTACGAGACGTCACGGCAGCCTGCGTCAGACTGCGCTCACGATCGACACTCGACAAGCGCCGCCATTGTTGCTCCGTCAAGGCTTGCGGCTGACTATAGACCAGCGGCAAGGCTAACGAAGTCGTTAGCTTCTGCGTGCCTTCCCCGTTGGATAACCCATAAACCGCCTGCTCTGGAAAGACTTTCTTCTCAGCGTGATAACCGTAGGGCAACGCCCCATGATTGGCGACTTGATCCTCACGCGCGAAGATCGTCTTAACACCTAACACATGGTTCAACGTCGACCGATCATCCCCCTGACCCACGGGCGAATTCATGGCGTAGGCCGAGTTTTGAATATCACGGTTAAATTTCCCCACCGCCCCATTTTGAACAGAGAAATAAGACATTACTCCGTGCAGGCCGTGAGCCATTTCCATATTGTTCCCCACCGTTCGAAAGAGGTTAAAGTATGGTGACGTGTTAACTCGGGAGAAGGTCTGCTCATCTTTGACCGACCGATCGGCACCATCATAGTAATCCTGAATATAGCGGGTCGCATCCCCCTTGCGTAGTTGCTGGGTGGCCTGTTGGCTGGTATTGGGATTGTAATACCCCCAGGCATTGTTGATGAGATTCAACCCTACCAAGACGCTCACCAGCGTCAGGGTCACGCGAGCAGGCTGCTGCGCACTTCCGACTAACACCACCGTTGTGGCGAGCAATAACCCATACGTAATCAGGTTGCGGGCCGGATTACTGAAGACGAAACCATTGCTAAGATACACGACGGCTAGTAACGCCGCCGTACCACCAGTTAGCCACCACCGATCCACTTGGGTGAGGACCGTTACGTGATCCAGCAACACCATGGTCGCTAGGCTAAAGGGAACGGTGGCCAGCAGTAGCCACCGATTCGAAGGCGTCGACAAGACATTGAAGAAGGCCGCTACCGCGGGAAAGGCGAGGCCGATGGCGATTAACACCAGCGTCCCGGCTAACGGCCGATATTTTCGCCAATGAACTAGCGTGTAGACACAACCGAGAAAGGAAAATCCTGTCATCCCCAGGACCGCCCAGTAGCTCAAGGCGTTCCCCGTGGTCAAAACGGCATTGCCCAGCTTGAGGTAGTAGCTGAGTGGATAGAGCCACAGACCGTTAGCGAAGATAGTCCCGGTACGTGTGGAGTCTAGCATCATCAGAATGGAGGGTAATAATAAAATTCCCGCCAGTAGAATCCCCGTAACCGCAGCCAGTAGCAATCGTCCAACCAACCGACCGCGTTTAACGGTCACGACTCCTCGCTCCCGTAACGTCCAGTAATGGATGACCGCATAGATCAGACTCCCCAATCCCAATATGTATGCAAAATAAAAGTTGCTGAGGATGGTCAGCCCCGTCAGGACACCTAGCGCCGCCCACCCCTTGCCCCGCAGAACCCGATCGATTCCCCAAAACAGTAGCGGCAACCAAATCATGGGCATGATGAAGAAAGGATGGTGGACGCCAATCATCAAAGCATACCCGGCAAAAGCGTACGTGAGCGCCCCGAGTAGCTGACTGAATGGCCGAAAGGTATAACAGCGGGCCCAAAGCAAGAAGGCCAGACCAGAGGCATACAGCCTGAGAATGATGAACCACCCATACCCGGCTTCCATGAGATGCGTGGGCAATAACGCTAGCAAATACGCAAAGGGATCACCCAGAACGTAGTACGCCAGCGTCGTGAGCTTATCTGCCCCTAGCCCAAACGTCCAGGACCACCCCGTCACGCCGGCTAGGCCACCCTTGGCTAACAGCCGATGAAATTCTAACATTAACGGATAATGCTGGGTCACACCATCCATATTCCAAATCAACGTGCGATTAGCCATCACAAATACCCCAAAGCTAAACGCCGCAATCACCATGAACGCTGCGGTATACAGCACCCACAACGGCCACCGGTGGTTTGCGATTTTCATGATGAGACCTCCAGTAAATTTCGAAATTAAGGATTCACGAATGAACCACTATGCTTCCAATTTACAAACCTACGCGGGCGGTGTCAATCATTCTCGGCAAACGATACGGCATTGTAATGTTTCATGTGAAACAAGTTTTGCCAAACCCGCCAAATTGCGGTAATCTTACAACAGCGTCAAAAATCGAATCATTAGCAAAGGAAGGAATTTCTCGTGAATTCTAAGAAAAGTTTTCTAGGCATCGATGGCACCCGTGGCATGGTGCTAGCGGCCCTAGTTGCTGCACTCTACGTCGTTGTCACGACGGTCTTGGCGGCCTTTAGCTTTGGTGTGGTGCAAGTCCGGCTATCCGAGATGTTCAATCATCTGGTAAGCTTCAACAAGCGCTATATCGCTGCCGTCACGCTAGGCGTCTTCATTGCCAACGTTATCGCGTCACCGTTGGGTATTTTAGACATTGCAACCGGGACCCTGCAAACTTTACTGGCCCTACTGGTCATGTACGGGCTAAGCCGCGTGGTCCACAATCGCATTGCCCAAATGGCCCTGAACACGGTGGTCGCCGTCTTCTTTATGTGCATGATTGCCTGGGAGATTGCGATCGTTGCGCAGACGGCTTTCTGGCCGACTTTCTGGGCCAACTGGTTGTCAATCGGTATTGGCGAACTGGCCAGTATGATTGTTGGTGGGATTATCGTCTTTTTGCTTAGTCTCAAGATTGATTTCACCAAGTAGTCTTCAAAATCCTCTGGCACTCATCTAAATGGTGGGCCGCCAGAGGATTTTTGCTCATCTCGCCCTTTTCGATTCGCTGATCTCAGCCTACCAGATGGCACCGTCACGACCTAAACAAACGACTTGCGATTAATTTAACCCTCTATTCATCCGCCGAAACGACCACTTATGGGGCGGCAACATCCTCGCTTTCTCCTAACCACTCCTGTAAAGTCAAAACTAACCTTAAACGACAGAAAAAGTCCCACCGATTGCTCGATGGGACTTTCGCTACATATTCCATACTTTTTCTGTTGCTAGCGCCAGGTTAAGCGCCGGTGAACTGACCGCCGTGGCGGCCTCAATCCAGTTCAGCGTCTCTTATTCTCAGCGCCATCATCATACACCCTACTACGGGAGCTGCCAATCAATTAGCTTTCAGAGACTAACTGACTTTCTGAAGAAACTTTATCTGGCAGTTCTTGGTAATCGAAGTGATCAAACGTTGCGGTTTGGCCGTAACCGGCATAGTCGACGGCGTACAGTCCAACGAAGGCCCCCGTGAAGAAACCACCGGAAGTTTGCAGAACGTAGTCGTCAGAGAGAATGGCAGCATCCAGTTCAACCGGAACCGTTTCCCACTTCTTACCGTCGAATGAGTATTCGTAAGTGTATGACTGCTTGCGAACCTTCGTCCGGAACCAAACATATTCCGTACCTTCAGGAATGGCAATTGCGTCATCTTTCAGGTAAGACGTGTAGTTGTTGTTGTCATTTTGGGCAACTTCGATGACGTGGCCCTTCTTCTCATCCCAAGTAATGAAGATGGAAGAATAGTGCTTGTCGTTGTAGAAGTTAGCCAAGCCGGCCATTTGTTGATACGTAAATGGATCGAATTTGACCTTCGTTTCTGCATCGAAGTTGAAGGCTTGCCAACGACGAGCAACATAGGAAACATCGAAGGTGCTGGATAAGGATTGGTTACCCACTAACTTCAATTCACCGTTGCCAACCGTTCCCAATTTCTTGGTAAATGGTTGCCGTAAGGTGTTCCAGTTCAAGTCTAATTCTGGTTTGTCGAATTCGTCGTGTTGCGAGTGATCCTTAGGGGCTTTCGTTAAGATGGCATCCTTAGGGGCTTCAACCTCAACTTGGCCACCATGACCGCCGACAACGCGTGGCCAGCCAGCATCGTCCCATTCAACCTTTTGAATAGACGTTTCCCGGCCAAGTGTACTCCACCCGCGAGGATCATAAGCGGATTCGTTCTTGTGGTTCCAAGGACGAGAGACCAATGAAGCGTAGTACCATTCGCCACCTGGCGTGTTAACCAGAGCACCATGACCTTGCTTCTGTAAGTAGAAGTCCGGCGTGTCCATGTTGGTGATGAATGGACCATCTGGTTCGCTTTCGAAGGATAACTTGTCAAGCGTCTTGGAACGTGCAACCACTTCTTGGTGAGTAAAGACTGTCCCACCTTGGGCAGCGAACAGGTAGTAATACCCATTGATCTTGTACAGATGTGGCCCTTCAACCAATTTAACATCGGTCCCATTATACAGGTTCCGTGCCGTTTCTGGCTTCAATTGCATCGTATCCGTATCGAATTCAGTCAAGGTAATCCCGTCAAATGGGTGGTGGTATTCACGGTGATCCCAGGTTTGTTGAACCAGGTACTTGCGACCGTCATCATCGTGGAAGAGGGAAGCATCGAACCCAACACCGTTAACTCTGATTGGATCGGTCCATGGTCCCCGGATATCCGTCGCCGTCGTCAAGTAGTTGGTCATGTCCTTGAAAGGACCATCCGTAATCTTAACATCGGTGTAAATCAACCAAAACTTACCGTCAGCGTAGCTCAGATCTGGTGCCCAAATCCCACCAGAAGCTGGGTTACCAACCATGTCCAGCAATTTCGTCGTGGATAGCGGTGAAGGTAACAAGTTCCAGTGAACCATGTCCTTGGATTCATGCAGCCGAACACCAGGGAACCATTCAAACGTTGAGTTCGCAATGTAATACGTGTCATCAACCCGAATCATGCTAGGATCCGCGTTAAAACCAGGTAAAACGGGGTTTTGAATCTTCATAAAAGAATCTTCCTTTCCTTAACAAAATGTATGAATAGAAGCTTGTAACCTAGACTTCGTTTGCCTTCCGTTCAGCGTTAAGCTCTTCGTTCATCTTCTTAACGTCGTCGTCAGACAAGGTGTACTTGCTCATGATCCACATCGCAACCAGAGCCAAGATGATTGGTAACCAAACCATTGACCATTGGATACCCATCAAAGCACTAGAGGTTTGGGTCGTTTTAGTCCCATCAAACTTGAAGAAGGCGTTGATGTAACCAGGGATGATCCCACCAAGAGCCAGCCCAATCTTGAAGAACAGTCCCATGATGGCGTTGATAATTCCGGCAACCCGCTTCTTGGACTTGTATTCGCCGTAAGAAACAACTTCTGGAACCAATGACCACATGTAACCAGTAGCAGCCGTAATCCCCCATTGTTGTAAGAAACGACCAATGTAGCCCAGAGCCGTTGAATCTTTGAAGGAAGGCATTGACCATACCCACAGAACCAACGTCCCAACAATGAACAGCGCCAAGAAAGCGTAGAAGAATTGACGTTTCCCGATCTTCTTACGGATGATTGGCCATAAGAATACCAAGAAAATACCAGGAATAGAACCAACCAAGTTAATGGAAGCCATCCATTCGGAGTGACCAATGTTGTATTGCATGTAGAATGGCCATACGGTGTTCCCGAAGAACATGAAGGTAAAGCCAATCAGGAAGAAGGAACCTAACACTTGCAGTGGCTTGTTTTGCTTGAATTCATACCACAGGTCGGAGTATTTAACAGCAGCGGATTCCTTTTCAGTAGGTAAGACCCGTTCCTTGATTCCGAAGTACGTGCACATCAGCATAATGAAACCAATGATCATGTAAATTCCCATGACCAGGAAGTAAGCCTTCCCAGCCTTTGGTGAGGTGTAATCCCCTAAGTTCATGTGAATCCCGAAGAACCCAATATCTTTAGATTGTGGGTTAGGAGAAGCCATCTGAACAAATAATGGCAAGAACGTGTAAACCAGTAAGTTCCCGATGTTAGCTTCCGTCATCCGGACGGTCGTTAACGTCGAAACTTCATCGTTATCCCGCGTCAGTGAGGCGTTCAAGGCCCCATAAGGGATGTTAACGAAGGAGTAAATCAAGGCCGTTGCCAAGTAGGTGATGAAGGCATACATAACGCTGCCTCGAACCGCATCGATTGGCAGGAAAAGCATGGCGGCGAAGATTGTCATTGGAATCCCACAGTAAACCAGGTAAGGCCGGTATTTTCCGGACTTGAAGTTGTGCTTATCGACGAAGGCACCAACCCACGGATCCCAGAAAACATTGACCCAACGAACAACTAAGAAAATCGTGGCACCGACTGCGGCGGAAATCCCGTAAACAGTGGTTAAGTAGAAAAGTAACATGGACCCAATCGTACCAAAGATTAAGTTTTGCGCTAAATCCCCAGCACCATAACTAATTCGCTCACGCCAAGAAAGCTTGGCGAACTCGTCATTGGCATTGTCTTGAGTCTTTACGGCATCAGCCTGACTATTTGAGGCCATATGCGAAAACTCCTTTCGAAGGAAAAAGTTTGTAACGTCTTGGTAAAGACATTTGCCTTACGAAGACGTCCGCTAAAGTATGTGATCTGGTTGGTAGAAGCAACCAACCAAGGTAGGTAAAAAATTGCTGAATCTCAACAATGTTTCGAACAACTGACTCATTTAGGTCCCAGCGCTAAGTGGTCTTAAATGAATCCCACTCTCCTCTCCTTTTACCGAGTTGAGAGCTACGAGCTTAGTATGGCCAAACACTAACCCGCTGTTTTGTTTCGTTAGCTAACTACAATTGCATTGTAATCGCTTTCAGATAGAATGGCTATCTTATTTCGTGACTGTTTTTAGTTATTTTGTGACCTCCTCCACAAAATAAAAGCCCGGTAAATTAACCTTTTACCGAGCCGACCTGTCGCTTTGTGCACGTTAAACTACTCGAAGTAGCCGCCTTCCTTAACTGTTCGTACCCGCCGTTTTTGCTTCATCTGTCGCTGGTATTTACTAGGCGTTGTGCCAGACCATTTTTTAAATTGTTTGCTAAAGTTGGAAACGCTACTGGCGCCCATTAAATCCGCTACATCCTCGATAGAATGCTCCGGTGAGCCCAGCAGCATTTTAGCCTTATTGTACTTTTGACTTTCGATGTAATGAAGCGGCGTGACACCATAAACTTTCTTAAACGTCCGGTGGCCGTAACCACTACTGATTCCAATCTTTTGACAGATATCCCCGAAGGTAAAGTTAATTGCCTCGTCCTGCTCAATACGTTCTTTAATCAGCGTCGCAATTTGTCGGCTCGTCTTCGCTTCATTTTCCGTATACCGTGCCCCACGCCGCGTATCATACTCCTGTAAGCCCTCCGTTAAATCATAGAAGAATTCCAAAACCGCAATCTGAATTTTCAAATTGACCTGTTCCTTGCTGAGCTTCTGGTTGGCACTGTAAGCCACCATGCGTTTGGCAGTACGCACCGCAGATTTGGCAATCGGCTGATCGGCTGAAATGACCGTGTTCGCAATCTTACCAATGATTTCCGACTTTAGCGCTAGATTTTCAATGTTGAAATGGAAACAAATATAAGTCATATCCTGCTCAGCACTGCTATTTTGATTTGTGTGTACCGTTCCTGGCGAAATGATGATGGCTTCACCGGCGCCATAATCATAAGTCACCAAATTTTTTATTTCCGTCGTTTGATGACCATCAATGACCACCATCAATTCAAACGCTTGATGCTTCTGCTCAAAGAACTGCCAACCACCGGGAACTGTTCGCATGTGTCCACCGAATAAATATAGACTAGAATCCACGACCGGCAACGAAACAAAGCGTTTCATGCTAAAACCTCCTCACATCGTCGATCTACCGCTCTCGTGTAACCGCTTCACACTCTAACTATTATTATAATCAACGGGTTGGTAAAAATAAACAACCAACTTCTGGGATCTATGTAATGATCTAGTTATACGATAATTTATATTTTTCCATAATCGGTTCATCCCTACACTTGTGGGGAATACTTGACACACATCACCAGCCGGTCATCAGCGTTGGGATCACCCCCACACCTGTGGGGAATACCTGAACAAACTAAAGAAACAGAAGCAACTGAAGGGATCACCCCCACACCTGTGGGGAATACGATTCGCTGAAAATAATAGTCACCCAGCCACGGGGATCACCCCCACACCTGTGGGGAATACTTACGTGTAGCCCTGCCTTAACCGCATTGGCGATAGGATCACCCCCACACCTGTGGGGAATACGGGTTGAATGAGATGTTCGAATGAACGATTTAAGGATCACCCCCACACCTGTGGGGAATACATATCGATGATCCGCCATTTGCGGCGGCTGATAGGATCACCCCCACACCTGTGGGGAATACCCCAGCGGCGGTCCACATCTCCTTGCCACCTTTGGATCACCCCCACACCTGTGGGGAATACGCTCCCTACTCGCCCGGCTTGATACTTCCCGCGGGATCACCCCCACACCTGTGGGGAATACCATGAGACGGGGCGTAGTGGTCACTGATCCCAAGGATCACCCCCACACCTGTGGGGAATACACTAAACAATCCCTGTCACACCGGCATTCTACTTTTCCAAATACCTCTATTTTAGTCAGTTTGTTATTTCCAGCATACAGCAGTCATCCGTGATTCACAATAAAAAGGCCCGTCATTTTCACTACCCTATCCGCCATAAAAAAATACCAAAAAACGCCTCTCAATATTAAGCAAAATTGCTTCAATCAAGAGACGTTTCTCGCCACTATAAAATTGGGGATAGCAACCGCGAAGCCGTCTGTTTGAACTTCAAATATAGCGACTGTTGGTCAAACATTTCCGGTGTAATCAGCTCGCTATGGGCCATATCCTGTTCAAAGATATTCTCCAACTGGCAAGCGATGCCCTCGTCATAAATGAAGGCGTTAATTTCGAAATTTAACTTGAAACTCCGATAGTCCATGTTAGCCGATCCCACCGAAGCAATTCGGCCATCGACAACGATGGTCTTGGCGTGAATAAAGCCATTATGATAGTAATAAATCTTCACACCATCGTCGGCCAGTTGCCGCGCGTAATACTGCGTCGCCCGGTAAACAAACGCGTGGTCTGGTTTATCCGGAATCATAATCCGCACGTCAATCCCCGCCATCGCGGCAATCCGCAGGGAGTCCAACACACTATCATCGGGAATCAGATATGGCGTCTGAATCCACAACGTTTTTTCCGCCGTTTGAATCAAGCGCATATAGCCCATTTTGATTTGCTGCAGGTCGGAATCCGGCCCACTCGACACAATCTGTAGACTGGTATTCCCCTTCACCTTGCTGAGTGGGAAGTAACGCGTATCAATCTTCCGGTCATTGAAGGGATGGTCCTTATCCGTGGCATTCCAATCCAGCATGAAGCGCGCCTGCAGGGAAAAGACACCGGACCCCACGATTCTCAGATGCGTGTCACGCCAGTAGCCGAATTTTTCCTTCCGGCCGAGGTACTGGTCGCCAATGTTAAAGCCGCCAACGTAACCTACTTGGCCATCAATCGTCACAATCTTTCGGTGATCCCGGAAGTTCAGTCGAAAGTCAATGACGGCCGAACGGGTGCCCAGAAATGGCTCAACGTGGCCACCGACCGCCATCAGCGGCTTGAAGAAACTCTTCCAAGTGCCCATCGACCCCCAAGGATCGTAAATCACCCGAACTTCCACACCCGCGGCGGCCTTTTTAACCAGTAAGTTTAGAACCTCATTTCCAATCTTATCGTTATAAAAGGTGTAAAATTCAATATGAATACTGGAATGGGCACGTTCGATGTCCTCCAGCATGGTATGAAATAACGCGTGGCCATCGGTAAAAATTTTCACTCGATTCTGTCGAGCCAGAAACGCCTGATCCGTTTCCATAAACATGTTTACCATATTGATAACCGAGTGGCTAATCTTATCAGCCGGCATAATCTCGGTCCCTAACTGCTCGCGCTGCTGGGTCAAGCGTTCATTTAGCTGAACGGCCACTTGATGCTGCAGGCGAAACATCCGGCCTTTCGGTAATTTTCGACCAATAAAGGCGTAGGCAATGAAGCCCACCACCGGCAGTAAGACGAGCACCAACATCCAGGCCCAGGTTGCGGCAATATCGCGCTTTTCCCGAAATACCGTCACGAAGGCCAAGGCCGCGTTAATCACGACGACAATTTCAAAGATTAGCATGTAGTTCACGCTCACGGGAAACCCTCCTCTACTCTCTGTCTTTTTTATCATACCCCAATTCATTCAAATGTCTTTACTTTTTTTTAATTTTTCCTGATAATCACTATAAATCATTTGGAGGCCAGCTATGTTTACTCAGTTTTCTTCTTTAATTGGCGGCTTACACGGTCTACATTCCGTCCGCATCTTTCACTGGATCTTTCGTGAAAACCCCATGATCGGGACCATTTTAATTGTCGGTCTCGTGCTGTACCTGATCTACCGCTACATGAATCGTCGTTAGTCCCCAAAAGGACGCCACCGCCTCACTTGTGCGGTGACGTCCTCTTTGTTGGCCTTAAAAGGCTGCGGCCGGGTTCCCATACTGACTGGTTCCCGTACTGTAATTAATCTTCACGCCGGCCTGAATGTTAAAGATATAGACGTTATAGGAAACGCCCCGACTGCCGACGGATTTGGCCTGCATGTGCACGCCCCGTGCGACGAGTTCATTGCCCCGGAAGACGGGCTCAACCTGGTAACGGACATAATCGTTAGGATGGCTCTTCAAATAACTCGCTACCGGATTCTCGTACGCCGTCATCCCCGGGTCGTTCAACGACCGGGTCCCGGTCATTAGATTCTTCAAATTATTGTTCTGACCGGTCAACTGGTAGCCAATCAAGTGACTCCGGTTGTAGAGATACCCCCGTTTGCCATTAACCGTATAGGGCTTGTTTTTCCAACCGGTTGGGCTCACGTAGAGCGGCTCGCGCTTGGCGGTGGGCATCAACTTCTTATTCAACAACGCATTAGCCGTGGTCACCCGGTTCAGGTTATCCAGCGCACCGTACGTTGCCCAGCCCCCCTTCTTCGTTGACAGCTGAGCTGCGGTAAACGTCGGTCGGTTGTGGTTGACCGCCACAATCTGTGTCCCCGTATATTTCTGCTGGGCCAACGCCTTAGTCGCGACCGACTGCTTGGGCGTGCTGACCGCCGAACTACTGGCCGACCGGTCACTAGACGACGTCCCAACCACCTTGTTGACGGCCGTGGTCAAATGCCGCGCCGTTGAGTTGCCTTGACTGCCCATACTTCCAATGGCGCCAATCGCAATCAGTAAGATCGCCGCATAAATAGATAGGCGACTCCCCCGCCGGCCACGCCGATAGTGCCGTTTACTCATGATCAAACTCCCCTCTCAAATCCGTAAATCTTCTGGCTTTCATTTTACCAAAAGAACATGTGTTTGTCTTTAACTTTTTTAACGTTCGCGACCTTTGTTACCGGAACTTAACGTTTTTTTAACGCCAGCCGACGGATTTTGCTGCGGTCAACATGCTATACTGTGGGGAGGATGGGGAGCACGCTATTTGTACGCGGACTCTAAAACTGTTATCATTTTTGATGAGGTGATTGGATTATGAAGAAAACCCGGACACTGACTGTCGTCTTTAGCCTTTTGGCCATCTTGACCATCGGCTTAGCCGGCTGTAGCAGTAAGAGTAGCAAATCGGGGAATACGCAACAGGCTAGTTTTAAAAACAAAACGACGAAGAAGGCTGACGTCAAGTCGACTTTGACCAATTCAAAGCAACTCTGGTACGTCACCGGCGCCGTTAACGCCAAGAGTAACTCTGGCATGGAAGCTTACCGCTTTAACAAGAACGGCAAGGTCACGGTCTACAACGTCAACAAGTTCTACAAAACTTACAACGCCGCTAAGAAGGCCAAGGCCTTGAACAAGTCTGGCATCTTGAACACCACCTTTAAGACCAAGGGTGACGATACCGTCATCAACTTTAAGGGGAAATTGTCTGACATTCCAATGACCCAAAAGTTCACGGTTAAGAAGACCTTAACTGGGACCAACAAGGCCACAAAGTTGAAGGTCGCCGGTTACCACATTGCCCGCGACATCGATAAAGATGTTACCCAGGCCGTTCTGGTCAAGGTAGCCAACTAAGCTTTGGTAGTCATGTAATCCGAAACGAGGCCGATTCACGGTCTCGTTTTTTATTTGAGTTTGGGACAAAACTTCCCCAACTCTGGTGTTCCAATTTAGCTAGCCGAAACGTGCGCCAAAAGGTAGACGGTTCCGACTAATCGCCTTTTGGCCCACTCTCTTTTATTTTGGAGGCAGTCCCCATGAAAAATTTTCTCCCGGCACTCGGTGGTTTGGTCGTGATTGGCGGCGTCCTACTTTACCAGCAATTTCGCCACGTTAGCGGCATCGCCATGCTTGAGACAGCCATTCTTGGTATTGCGGCCGTATTAGGCGTGCTACACCTGATCAGTCACTGGCGGAACCGTTAGTTTGTTTCACGTGAAACACAACGACTGACAGCGCTCTCGCTTTGGGTTATGATAGGGCCTAAAGGAGCGTGATTCTGATGTTAAAACATAAATGTCTAACAGCTGTCGCCACCCCACTCGATCAAGACGATGTTCACCGCTTTGCCGACCTCATTGATGAGAATCCCTGGCTGATTCCGGCCACGGTGATGCTCGAGATTATTCCGATTACCGTCGTGGCTCACGGATTCTGGAAGAACCGCCAACTCAAGAAGCAATTACAGATTGAACGTGAACGGACGAAGCAATTACAAATCAATCGCTTCCGGCCCGGCCACCATGACGGTCAACCACGCCCTCTCACCGAACATCTCCACGGACCCTTTCATCATTAATCTTTAAAACCAAGATCGTTGCCGAAAAAAGGCGACGATTTTTTATTTTCTGTCATTTTGTTTTTTGTTATGATATGCATAAAATCTGGCTAAAGTTCACGGATTCGGCCGGTACTTTTCCCCCAGATTTTGTCATTATCCCATCCTAACGATTAGTAAAAAGTAATCGGAACGCTGATTTAGCCGTATTTTTACCAATGCCAAGATTAAGCTTATGGTTTACATTCAAATTGAATAAATCATCTTCATAATTTCTTCACATTTTCGTTTTATGATAACGGTAACTCAAAAATCGTTTTAACCAACCGATTTTGTCATTAACGATGACCCCGTTACCCTAACCAAGTAGCGGTCGCCGCCTCCTAACCAGGGGCGGCTTTTTTTATGCTGACCGCAAAAAACGCGCGGCTCAAGAACACCACGCGTTTATAATCACTTTTCTATTGTAAGGAATCCCAAGCAGGCAATGCTTGCGGTTGCGTTGCCAGCACGGCTCGTTGGTCAGCCGTTAAGAACCGTTTGTGGACGACCACTTCGTAAACGAAATCATCCATCCAATCGTCCGTCATCACAAAGTAGCCTTTCTCACCGTTCTTTTCACCCCAGCTGTTCTCAACCTTCCAGCGGGTAGGTTCGTCGGCGACCAGGTCGACCCCCGTCAACGTCATGGCGTGGGAAACCTCGGCCTCCCCCGTTGCCAGGCGTTGAGCCTTCGTCAAGCTCAGATCGATGCCAAATAAATCCGCGGTCTTGTACAACTGGCTGTCCAAGAAACCCCGTTCCCGGCTCATCTGCTGGAGGACATCGTTGCCGAACCACACGGCCTCGCCGCTCTGCAGCTGGGCAATCGCCGTACGCTTTAAGTCCGCCATTGGCAGATTCAGGAAGGTAATGTGCTTCCCGCCCACGATATTATCCTGACTAGGCAAGCTGTACAGGCGATCAAACGGCTTATCCGGTGAATTGGAAATCACCACGTAGTCATCCAAGTCAATCTCGAAGTATTTCTCGAAAAAGCCTTGCGGTGTCAGGCCGGCATCGCGGTGGTACTGGTGCTGATCGTCCTTATATTCCAAGTCAAACGTTGCGGGCGGTTCACCAAAGGAATAGGCCGCCATCCGATAGACTTCCTTTAGAGCCTGAGCTCTGGTTGTGGCAATCTGCTCCTCGGTAGCCCCCGCTGCAACTAACGCCCGCAGTGCCAAGGCGTCCTTGCGTAATTTCAGATTCAACGTGGCCGCAAAGCCAGTCGTATCGTTGGTGTTAAACGATTCTGGCATGGCACTGGCCGGGACAACCCCGTACTTCTGAACCAGCGCTGCCCCCATGGCCCACTGTCCGCCATCGTCGCCGGGGCGACTCAGATAAAAGGCCACTTCGCGGTCGTCGAGCGGCTTATCCGCCGTCCGTAAGATGTTGTCGTAGAAGATATTCGCGCGCTCGACCTTATCCCAGAAAAACAGGTAACTCTGCGAGAGCTCAAAGTCTTTGACGTGATACTTGGCAGCAAACTGATGGCGAATCGTATTCAACGTCGAAAATAGCCAGCACCGGCCGGAATGCTTCTGGTTGGAAACTTTCCCCGTATCCAATTCCACGGAGAAGGTCCGGTTCAACCGGACGGCGGCTTGGGGATCTTCGGCTGCGGCTAACACCCCATTCTTGATGACCGCACGACTCACGACGTCGTGAGCGGGTTGCTGCTGCAGATCCGCGTGTAAGGCCGCCGTTTCAGCCGCAGTTAATTGATGTTCAGTCTGTGTTTCTGACATAAAGTGCGCCTCTTTCTTCCTCAAATGAATAATCTCATTAAAATCTCATATTTTAATTTAAATTTATTCTAACTCTTTCAGGGGGTAGGTGCAATTTTTCCGGTAAACTTTTGTTTAAAAAAGGATCGGTCCCGCGACCGATCCTCCTGCTACCCACAACCTAGGCCCCTTCGTGCGGCGCTAGTTTGTGATCAAACTGATCTTTATCATAATCTGGTTGATTGGAGATGTGCATGGCTGACTTCAACCGCACCGTCAAGAAGTGCCACATCGCCGGCGTAATGCCCAGTTCGTCCAGATCTTGTTCGGAAATCGTGTACCGAATGCCGGCTTCATCATGGGCGGCAACCTTCTGAACCCACTTGGGGTCACGCAGCAACTCACGGCCCAATGCCACGAAGTCGATGCCTGCCGCCATCACCTTTTCAGCGTCCGCTGGCTTCTCAACCGAGCCCACCGCAATCAATGGTAACCGGCCCGCAACCTGCCGCTTAATCTTCAAGATTAACGGCTCCTTGTCGCTGTCATCGTTCAACGAGGTTCGCCAAGCGTAGCCCATCGAGATGTGCAGGTAATCAAGGGGCTGACCACACAGAACATCAATGAATTTCAACGTATCTGCCAACCGAATCCCCGGTGTTTCAATCTCTTCCGGTGAGAGTCGGTAGCCCAGGATAAATGGTCGGTCGGCATACTGGTCAATGACGGCGTGACACCGCGCAATCACAGCCAGTGCGAACCGCATGCGGTCGTTGACGTCGCCACCCCATTGATCGGTTCGGCGATTGGAATGCGGGGAGAAGAATTGCTGCAACAGGTAGGTATTGGCCCCGTGCAGTTCAATCCCATCGAAGCCCGCCTGAATTGCCCGGCGAGTGGCTTCCCCAAAGTCGGTAATGATCTGCTCAATCTCGTCTTCGGTCAACTCCCGCGGCGTTTCGGCGTGGGGACGTTCGGCCGCCACCGCACTGGCGCTCACCGTCTGTTCACCCCGCAGAACGTGGGAGTTGGACATCCGCCCGGCGTGGAAAATCTGAAGAATCGCCTTGGTTCTGTTTTGCTGCATGGCATTAGCCATCTGCGTCAATCCCGGTAAGAAACGGTCATCCGTGATGGACAGTTCACCTTCGAAGCCCTTGCCACTGGCCGAGACGTTGGCTACCGGCGAGATAAATAGGCCCACGCCACCGCTGTGAATCCGGAAGTACCGGAGCTCATCGTGGGTGATAGACCCCTCTTCAAAGGCCGAGGCCTCAGTCATTGGTGGAATCACCACGCGGTTCTTAACGGTGACGCCGTTCGCAAAGGTATAGGGTTGTAAAAATTGATAATCTGCTGCCATTTCTAACGCACCTTTCTGTTTGCCCGCCGTAACACTGACGGTTTACCCTTAGTATAGTTCGGTAAATCACAAAGTCGAATACTTTTCTGATAACGTTTTCAGAACAAAATGGTTATACTATTAGTGAGGTGATTCCTATGGCATCCAGCACCAACCGACTGGCCGAAATCCTATCGGCCGTCAACGACCTGGGCAGCATCACGGCTGCCGCGCAACGCCTATTCGTCTCGCAACCCTATATCAGCCGGACGGTTAAGGAGACTGAACAGCAACTCGGTATCCAACTGATCGATCGTACGGCGAAACCCACCCGCTTAACTTATGCCGGGAGACAATACTTGATGGGCTTGGAAAAGATTCACCGGCAACTCACGGATCTCGACCAGACTATGCGCGAGCTTGCACAATCTAAATCAGGCCACATTTCCATTGCCCTCTCCGAAAGCATGGCCACGCAGATTCTCCCTGAACTGGGCAGTCGCTTCCTTCAGCAGTATCCTCAATACCACTTGGATATCCACGAGATGCCCTCTGCGGCGGCAGAACGCGCCGTGACCGACAACCAAAGTGACGTCTACATTGGCCCCAAGTCTCCCCATCGTCGGGACTTTTTCTATCGCATCATGCGCGCCCAGTCCTTCAGCGTTTTACTCCCCCAGACCAGCACCTTCTCACTCCCTCGCATCGAAACGGCCCAGCAGCTAAAACCACTCCTGACCCATCCCTTCATCGGCTACGACCTCCAGATGGTCCTCGGCGAGATTATCCGCGACTTCATGGCGACCCACCACCTCTTCCTCCAGCCGGAGCTCACGCTAAATAACCTAGACACCATTCGGCAACTGGTCGAACACGGTGGTGGCTGGACCATTCTTCCCACACCCGTCGCCACCAGTGCCCGCGTCATCCCCATTACCAGCAACCTGCTCACCTACCAACTCATCATGGCCCATCGTTCGAGCAAGGAAAATACCCCAGAGATGATGGCCTTTCTCCGCGTTGCGCAACGCGTCTTTGACATCGACCCCCAGCAACAGTTGAAGCGCCGTGACCGCTAAACAAAAAAAGCTTGGGAAAAAGCTTCCCAAACTCTCGTGTTCCAAACTTAGATAGCCGACCTTATTCCGGCGCTAACCCTTTTTCTAAAAATTTTATAATAGTGGGGATTGCCGTGGCAATCTCTTCTGGCACTAATAAACTACGAACAAGTTCCGTCAGCATCGTACCAATCATGAACTGCGCAATACGCGAATCGGGCCAGTCAACCAGCTCCCCACGGGCCTTTAACCGGTCCAGAACGGGAAATAAGTTATCCTCGAGCAATGGTTCAGCCCGTCGAATAAATTGACTTCTCAAGTCTTTTCTTACCGAAACCTCTCGAATTAAGATCCGGAGAATCGGGCCATTTTTTTGAATAAACGCGAGTCGATCTTCGGCAATCGACTGAATCATTTCGTGGCGGGTCAGGTATGGCCGACCAACTACGCTCTCGGCAAACTCCGTAATCAATTGGGGTAAGACTTGAGTGACAAATGGCGCCAAAATGGCCGCTAACAGTTCATCCTTGGTCTTGTAGCGCCGGTAGACCGTCCCCTCCGCGACGCCGGCCTTCGCGGCAATCTGCTTCGTCGTCGTGTTGGCAAACCCCTGCTGGGCGAAAAGCTCCAGACTTGCCGCAAGCACCTGTTGTTGTTTTGGCGGAATATCACTGCTTGCAGCCATCACCGCCTGAAAAGCTTCTTGAATATTGGTTTCTTCTGCCATATTAGACCCTCCGATAGCGTTTCATTCCGACGACGTTTAGACTCGTGAAGAGAATGGCGAATAACGCCAAGATTCCCAGTTCAAACGCAATGCCGCTGAAGCCGACGCCACGAGTCGCCACGTTCATCAGCGCGTTGCCCCCGTAATAGAGCGGGAAGATGTGGGCAATCCACTGTAGCCAGTTGGCCATCTGGTCGACCGGAATCAGGCCGGAGAAGAAGACCTGAGGAATCACCAGAATGGGAATGAACTGCATCATCTGGAATTCCGAGTTGGCGAAAGTGGAAACGAAAATCCCCATGGATAGCGCCACCAACGCCAACAAAAAGTTAATCAGAAGAATCAGCCAAACGCTACCAATCATGTGGATCTGGAAGACCGTCAGCGCAAACGTCACGGTAATTACCGTTTGTACCAGCGCGAAGAGACCGTAGCCCATTAGATAACCCGTAATGATCTCGCCACGCCGAATCGGCGTCGCCAGGAGTCGCGTCAACGTCCCTGTGGTTCGCTCGTTGAGTAGTGAAATCCCCGAAATCAGAAAGACAAAGAAGAAGACAAAGAATCCTAACAGAATGGGCAGGAAAGTATCGAAGAAAGTCGAGTCCGAACTCCCATAGAGATAATGGCTGGTCACGCTGTAGGTGGTCGGGGCCTTAAGGGTGGTCTGCTGCGACTGCGGCAAGGTGCCTTGAGTGGCGGCTGAACCGGCCCCACCTTGGGCGGCCATCATCTTTTGCTGCTGGGCGACGACCGTCTTAAGTACCTTGGCCTGTTGCTGAAGAGCCTTCTTCTGCGCCTGTGTGGCCGCCGCTAAAGCCCGCACCTTAATCTTGGTCAAGCCCCCCTGTAACGCTTGGCGCACCAGGGCAGAATCTCCCGGCTGGCTGTTCTGGTAGGTTACCGTGAGTTTACCGTCTTTTTGCTTAATGAAGGCGGCCAAATTGTCCTCCCGTACCTTGTCCTTGGCCGTCGCTTGCTTGCTGTAGTGGGTTAACGTCACGTGCTTATTCTTGATGGCCTTCACCACCGTCGTGTCCACGTTGCTTACCCCAATCTTCGCTACCGTATCCGAACTGGTATTGAAGAGAAAATACATCAACGTCAGGATAAACAGCGGTGCGATAAACATCAAGGCTAACGTCCGCTTATCCCGTAACATTTCACGTAAAACTCGTTTAAAGATTGCGATGACTCTCATCTTGTAGCCGCCCCGCTTTCAAAAAGACTTGTTCAATCGTCGTAACCGCATAATCCTGTTCCAACTGCTGCGGCGTACCTTGCGCTAACGCAATTCCCTCGCGAATCAACATCAGGTAATCACAGCGCTCGGCCTCGTCCATGACGTGCGTCGTCACCAGCACCGACTTGCCCTGCGCCTTGAGCTGATAGAGTTCCGCCCAAATCTGCTGCCGCAGTTCCGGGTCAATCCCAACCGTGGGCTCATCTAAAATCAACAATTCCGGGTCCTGTACCAACGCAATCGCCAGGGACAACCGCCGTTTCATCCCCCCGGAGTAGGCCGAGACTCGGCGGTCCAAGGCGTCCGTCAAATTGACGACCTGCGCCACGTGGTCGATAGCGGTGGCCAACTGGGTCTTGGGGACACTCATCAACTCGGCAAAAAAGCGAATGTTCTCGCGCGCCGTCAAATCCTCGTAAAGGGCATCGCTCTGGGCCATGTAGCCGATGCGCTGCATGATCTTGCGGTTCGGCATCGCCGTTCCCAAGACCGTGGTTGTCCCGGCATCGACCTTTTCCATCCCCAGAATGGCCTTGACCAGGGTAGTCTTGCCGGCTCCGGAAGGGCCAATCAACCCCATAATCTGCCCCACTGGAAGCTGCAAACTAATCTGTTTCAAGACGGGATTGTCGCCGAACTTCTTGGCCACGTCCCGCACATCAATCGTATTGGCTGCCATCTTCATTCCTCCTGACGTGTTCCAATTGTGAGTGTGCACTCACTCATTTACACCCCCATCATACGACTACATCTCAGGGAAGTCAACCCATAAATGTAGCCGCTTACAATTGGGTGTATTCAAAAAGTGGCCACCCCGTGGTAGCCACTTCCCTACGTTTAATATTAAATTAGTCGCCCTCACTCGGCGTCTCGTTGGCCACGGCCGTCAACGCCAACTGGCGAATCTGCGCGGCCAACTCATCATGATCGGCCGTGATATCCGCGAGGAGGTTATCGGCGACTTCCTGCCGTAGCTTCACAATCTCCGGATAGAGTCGTTCGCCGCGTTTGGTCAGCGACAGCTCATAGACCCGCCGATCCAGCTTCGACTGACGCTTGCGCACGTAGCCGAGGTTCACCAGCTGATTCACTGCCCGCGTCACGTTGCTGGGGTTCAGGTACGTTAGGCTAATCAGCTTATCCTGAGTCAGCCGGGGATGCTCATGGAGTCGCAAAATATAATAGTACATGCTGGCATTCAAGCGGTAGGGCTGTAACCGCCGATCTAGTGCGATTCTGGTGTACCGGTTGGCGATTGAGAGCCATTTAACAATGTCTGAATCCTTTTCCGTGGTGGCCATGAGCCGCCTCCTTCTCCGTAAACTACGTGCGCAAGCATATTCTAAAACCTGTTAAAAGTCAAGCGACCTACCGAGCCGACTTGGCCCGAAAGTTGTGGTGTAATCCCGGCCAAACTAAGCGATCTGCGAGGCCAATCAGCGTGCCGTTAAAGAGCAGCGTGAACAATGTCCCCCAGTTCACCGAGTAAAGTTGATGGGTATTGAGCCAGCAGACCAGGATAATGATGACCGGTGGCGTAAAGGTCAGTAGCTGGGCCACCACCACGTTATTGTGGCAGTAGAGGAACCGCAAGATATTCGTGGTGTCATCGTTGGGGTGCATCACCAGGTTGGCCCGCTGGTACATCGAGATGGCCGCACAGAAGATAATAATCCCGGTAATCGCCAGCAGAAGCCGCACCCCCGCCGACAATTGCATGATACCCAGTCGCGTAAACGTCGTGGAAAAGATATCGACGAAATAGCTAAAGAACAGAACAAAACCAACCTCGCCTAACAATCGTGGAAAATCCCAATGACGCAGTAGCAGTTGATTAACCAACGCGGCCAGACAGCTGACCACGAAGATTGCTAAGCCCACACTGGTCCCCAGCCAGCGACTGAGATTGACTTCTGAGGCCGTCCAGGGACTGGTTCCCATGTTGGACGCCACCGAGAGACCATTGCCAAAGGCGTTGACCACTAGGCCTAAAAACAAGGCCAGCCAACGTTGCGTCAGCGTATTTTTAATGATGAATCGCCTCCTTAACTGGTTTCACAGCGAAATTATGCTTCAGGCCGGGCCAGATGAAGCGGTCCGTTAGGTTCACTAGCATGCCGGTAAAGAGCAGCGCGAAGATCGTCCCCAGATTGATCGCAAACAGTTGCCGGGTCACGATCCAGCTCACGACCGTAATGGCCACGGGGGCAATGAAATTCAGCGATTGCGCCCGCAAGACGTTGCCGTGGCAGTACATAAATCGCAGAATATTCGTCGTATCATCGTTGGGGTGCATGACCAGATTGGCCCGCTGGTACAGTGACATCCCTATACACAAGATGACGACCCCCACCATGGCTAGCACGCCGCGGGTCACCACCGACCAACTCAGGATACCCAGGCGATAGAAGAAGCTGGTGAAGAAGTTGACGAAGTAACTCACGAAGAACATGTAGCCAATTTCACCGAAGAATCGCCGGGCATCCCAGCGGCGTAAGAGAAATTGATTGGCCACCGCCGCTAAACAGCTGACGATGAAGACCGGCCAGCCAATCTCCACCTTCAGCCATTCACTCAGATTCACTTCCGACGCCATCCAGGGACTCGCCCCCATGTTGGACGCCACGGTGAGGCCACTGCCCATGGCATTGATCACGAGCCCTAGAATCAAGGCAAGCCAACGCTCTTTCAACGTATTTTTGATAACGGTCATCTCCCCGACATCGGTCTTATTTTTTCACAATCTTTACCCAGCATCTTTCATATACCCTCTACAATACGCCTATCCTTGTGAAATGTAAGCGGCTACTTCGAAAAAAATGGCTCCAACTAGAAAAAACGTCGCGCCCCTCCCAAATTACGGGAAAGCCACGACGTCTCAGTTTAAATTTAATAAGCCAACGAGTTGATGTTGACACGCTTGGTCTTGCTGGAGGCCCAGAATGGCACCTTCACAACGCCGACAATCTTGTCTTTGTCCACGAAGCCCCAGTAACGGCTATCGTTGGAAACACTCCGGTGGTCACCCAGCACGAAGTACTTGCCCTTCGGCACTACCGTGGCAATCTTACCGTTCTTGCCACCCTGCCAATCATTTTGGCGTTGCAGGCTGGCTAACGTCCAGTTCCCGGTACCGGAGGTCTGTTCACTCTGGCTGATGAAACTCTGGTTAATCCGCTTGTTATTGACGTAAATGTACCCATTCTTACTCTTCACCGTATCGCCCGGCAACCCAATAACCCGCTTGACGTAGTTGGTGTTGGGCTTAGCCGCTGGGTCTTCACCGTGGGCATCGAACACAATAACGCTAAGGTGCTTGACCTTCGACATCTTCCAGGCGAAAACCTTTTCGTTATTGTCCAGATTGGGTTCCATGGATGGCCCATCGACCCGCACCCGCGTAAAGACAAACTGCTTGAGGGCTAAGGCAATGGCCAGTCCAATCACGATCGGCACAATCCAACTCAAAACTTCCTTTAGATTCTTCATGTTGGCACTCCTTATTTTCGGGAATCTCTAATTATGTTATTATCATACACCACCCACCGCCGTTCGCACATTTATTTTGGCTGGCGCGGGTCATTTTCAATCATAACATTTACGTTCCCGTGATCCCACGCTTTACACAAACTTTACGCGTTTGAGAACAAACTGAAAGATTCTTGTTACGTTAGGTCTTGCAAAATCCCCCATTTCCAGCAATAATGGAGCAATACGCTTTTACCGTACACAATGACCTGGGCCGCCATTCTGCAGTAGAGTGGCGGCCCAGCGCCGTCTTCACTGGTTATTGCGAAATTAATAATTATACCGAAAGGGCTGACTGCTTTTGAATCCTACGCTTACTCGCCGCCGGCAAATCTGGCTAACGCTACTCTTAGGAACCGTCAGTGCGACCGGTCCCTTGGCCATCGACCTCTATCTGCCAGCCTTGCCGCAGATGCGTACCCAGTTTGCCACCAGTGCGTCGCTGATGCAACTGAGCATTACCGCTTGCTTGATCGGGCTCGCCTTGGGCCAACTGATTGCCGGGCCACTCTCTGACCAATACGGCCGCCGGCGGCCCTTGATTGCGGGCTTTGTCATCTTCGGCTTGGTCTCGTTGGCTATGGCCTTTATTCATTCAATCACTTTATTAATCATCCTGCGTTTCATTCAGGGACTCGCCGGAGCTACCGGTCAAGTCATGGCGCGCGCCGTGGCCCGAGACCTCTTCTCCGGGAAAAAATTGACCCGGTTTTACGCCCTGCTCAATACCGTCAACGGGGTCTTTCCGATCATCGCACCAATCATTGGGGGCTTCATGATTCACTACGTCGACTGGGAAGCTATCTTCATCCTGCTGGCCGTGATTGGCCTCGTCATCGCGGCTGCGGTCGCACTAGGCTTGCCCGAATCCCTGCCAGTTAGCGAACGCCAGACCGGCGGCTTCCACAGCTCACTGGGCGCCATGGGACGGTTGGTCGTTCAACCCGCCTTTTGGCCGCTCATCTTGGCCACCGGACTGGTCTATGGTGGCTTGTTCAGCTACATTTCTGCCTAAACCTTCGTGTTCCAAACGGGATTTGGCATGGCCCCACAAACCTTCAGCCTGCTCTATGCCTTTAACGGCCTGGGGATCGTGGTTGGCAGCAACCTGCCAGGTCAGCTGTCACGGCGCTACTCCAACCGCCAACAGGTTACCAGCTTGCTGGCAATCGCTGTGGGCGTGAGTCTGGTGCTTCTGGCCAGTCTGCTCTTCCCGCCTAACGTCTGGGTCGTCAGTGGTCTAGTCTTGGCCATGGTCATCTTGATTGGGGCCTTGTTGACGCTGACAGTGACGATCATCATGGACCAAGCCACCAAGAACGCCGGGGGCGCCTCCGCCGTCATTGGACTGGCACAGAACGCCTGCGGTGGTTTGGCCTCACCGCTAGTCGGACTGACCGGACAATCCTACGCTGCCATGGCCGTGATGCTAGTCGTCTGCAACGCCGGTGCGCTGGGATTGGTTCGACACCAACAACGAGCAGTTAGCACCAACACTAAATAAATTTTGAACCGTCTCTCGAACCTGGGAGACGCAAACAACGCGTCCTACCGAGTTTTGGTGGGGCGCGTTGTTTTATGGGGCTTTTTGCTAATTAGGGTAGCAGTCGGCTTCCCACTGGCATTGTCTCAGGTCAACTTAAGACCGTTACGCTTCTGATTAACCGCTTTCACATCGCTACCAATCCTGATAAAATGATTATGAAAACGCTTTATATATTAGTTAAAAAGGAGCTTCTTTATGACATCACCAATCACACACAACTTTATTCAACAGTTAACCCTGACCGAAAAGGCTAGCCTCGTTTCCGGCAAGGACTTCTGGTTCACGGCCGGGATTGACCGGTTAAACCTCGAGAAGATCATGATGACCGATGGCCCATCCGGCTTACGGAAACAGGCCGACAGTGCGGACGCCTTGGGCTTGAACCAAAGCGTCAAGGCCATCACGTTCCCCGCCTCCGCCTTAACCGCCGCTTCCTTTGACCGGCAAGCTCTAACCACCTTAGGCGAGAACCTCGGAGAAGCCGCCAAAAATGAAGGCGTCAGCGTCCTTTTAGGACCCGGGATCAACATGAAACGTAGTCCCCTCGCTGGCCGGAACTTCGAATACTTCTCCGAAGATCCCCTCGTCGCCGGTGAACTAGGCGCGGCCTACGTCGAAGGCGTTCAAAGCCAAGACGTCGGCGTTAGCGTTAAACATTTCGCCGCCAACAACCGGGAAAACCAACGTTTCACGTCATCGTCCAACATGAGTGAACGGGCCCTTCGTGAAATCTACCTGTCCGCCTTCGAACGGATCGTCGTCAACGCCCATCCAGCAACGCTGATGTGCTCATACAACGCCATCAACGGCACGCTAAACTCCCAAAACTTTAAACTTTTAACCAAGATTTTACGGGACGAATGGGGCTTCGACGGCGTCGTCATGTCCGATTGGGGCGCCGTTGCCGATCACGTGGCCGCGCTTCGAGCCGGACTCGACCTCGAGATGCCCGGGAAAGGCCCACAATCCACGACCGAAATCGTCGAAGCCGTCAAGCACGGCGACTTAACCGAAGCCACTCTGGATATCGCCGTTAAGCGCGTCCTGCAAATGGTCCACGACTGGCACGTGGACAGTCAACCTAAGGCCTACGACAAGGACGCCCAGCATGAATTCGCGCGTAAGCTTGCTGCTAACAGTATGGTTCTGCTGAAAAATGACGACCAGACGCTGCCACTAGCATCGATCAAAGACGTCGCCATTTTAGGTGAACTGGCGGACAAACCGCGCTACCAAGGGGGCGGGAGTTCCCACGTCAACGCTTACCGGATCACCACGCCACTAGCAGTGGCCCAAGCCGCTGGCAATGCCAACTACCAAGCCGCCTACAGCCTAGACGCCACCGAGTCAGACGCTGATCAGCTTGCAAAAGCCGTCGCCACTGCCAAGCAAGCCGCTAAAGTTGTGATCTTCGCCGGGGTGCCCGAAGCCTTAGAGTCCGAGGGCTTTGACAAAACGACCATGGCGTTACCGGATAACCAAAACGAGTTGATTAAACAGGTCGCCGCGGTCAATCCCCATACCATCGTCGTCCTTCAAAACGGATCCGCCGTTGAGATGCCTTGGGCCGACGACGTTGCGGCGATTCTCGAAACCTACCTAGCCGGTGAGGCGGTGGGTGAAGCCACTTGGGACGTGCTGACCGGTGCCGTCAACCCTAGTGGGAAATTAGCCGAAAGCTTCCCGCTCAAGCTCGCCGACAACCCAACCTTTGGGACGTTCAACGCGAGTCCTCTGACCGAAACCTACCATGACGATATCTTTGTCGGCTACCGCTACTACGATTTGAAACAACGCGCAGTGCGTTTTCCATTCGGCTACGGCTTAAGCTACACCCACTTCAGTTACCACGACTTAACCGTTACCGACCGCGATCAGAGCGTCGAGGTCAGCTACCAGATTACCAACGACGGCGATGTCGCCGGCCAAGAAATCTCTCAAGTTTACGTGGCCAACCACGCTAGCCAAGTGGAAATGCCCGTTAAGGAACTCCGCGACTTTGCCAAAACGACCTTAGCCGCCGGTGAAACTAAGACTGTTACGCGGACACTTCCCCGGCGCGCCTTTAGCTGGTACAACGCGGACACCAGCAACTGGCAAATGGACGATGGCCGTTACACCATCCTTGTTGGCCGGTCCTCGCGTGATCTTGACCTGCACCAAGACATCACGCTGGCTTGGAATCCGCAAACAACGGCACCCATCACCACGAACACTTACATCGGCGCCGTGATGAGCCGGCCCGAACTCCGATCGGCCCTAGAAGCGACCGGTATCGCGAAGAACTTTGACGCGCTAGCCGGTGATGACACCAACAGCGAAATGATGAAGAACATGCCGTTACGTTCCGCCATCATGATCGGCGTCAGCACCGAACAACTCGACGCCTTTCTCAAGCTCGCGAACCAGCCGCAACAGCCCGAAACCGTTCGTTAAACCAGCTTCTACATTTGACTAAAACAACGCGTCCTACCCAGCTTGTGGTAAGGCGCGTTATTTAGTTGCCGTGACTCCACTGATTGAGCTGGGTCACCACGTTTTTTAGAATTTTAATGCCTAACTGATAATCCGGTTCCGACCCCAACATCCGAAAGGCAAGCGTCCACGCATCGTGGTAGGCACTGACCGTCAATTGAAAGTTCGGCATGGTGCGGTAGGTCCCCGCAAAGTAAATCTGGGTGACCGGGATATTGCCGAAGTTCAGCCGCGTCTGATCGACGTGTCCGAAGTTAGCAAAGGAAATCGCAGCGGACTCCCGGTGCTTTCCCGCCAATCGCCGCACCAGTTCTGGCGGTAGCGCTCGACTCATTCGGTTGATTTCGACCAATGGCGGCAGATAGGCCAGGCTCTCGTGAAGCCGGGTCATCGTCGCTTGGGTTCGTGCCACCACGTCCTGTAAGGTATCGGCCTCCCTTACCGTGATGGTCACCGGCATCTGGCTGGTCAGATTGGCGACCTGAACCACGTTAGTAGCCGCGACCGGCCCGTGCAGTCGCAGGTCGACCTGATAGGGGATGACCAGCCGACGCTCACCCGTCAGGGAAAACAGCGCCAGCGCGTACGCCGACAGAAGCACCGCGTTCATGGTCACCCCTTGTTGGCGTGCCAACCGCCGGAGCTGCTGGCTTTCGACTCGTGGAATCAACGCCTCACCCTTGTGATGGTGCACGTTACCCGCCAACTGAGGAAAGCGCTCGGCCGCTGGGGCATCGCTACTCTGAGGCAGTGGCCGGTGGGGATGCCGCAGATAATTCATGATTCGCCGCACGCTACGTTCATTGACAAAGTTCGTCAGATCTTGGCCATCATAGGCGGCGGCTAACAGATACAGGTAGTGTTTGAACCCCTCGCCATCCGTTAACAGACGGCTCATAACCAACCGCAACTGATCGTAATCCGCAAAGTGGATCACCTGAATCTTGAGTTGTGGGCCCTGCAAGACGTCCAGTTGCCCGCGGCCCGGATCACGACTGGCATCGTATTCCTCAATCACCTGTTGGGCGTCGATAGACTGGTCTTCAAAGCGATTCCAGCGTAGGTTATAGCGGCTTAGCACCTGGGGCACCACCGTCTGGGTCGTCTTCACGGCCACTTGGAGGCGCGCAAGGTCGACGGGCGCGCTCAGGCTCAGCGTGCACTCTAATAACGGATAGGCCTGCGCCAAATCCAACGTTGGAATCAAGTCCAACGGTTCACCACGATAATTCACACGATCACCCCTCCTGCTGTATTTAGCTTCAGTATAGCAAAGCGGTCCGGTCAACCTCCACGAATCCCCTCAGATATTGCGAAAAGTTAATAATCCTGTAACCTAACGGGACGTCTGGTAAAATAGGGGGCGTAGCTCTTTATGAAATGGAGGATGTCTATGACCACTCAACTTACACCCGTTCCCTGTAACGCCACGCTGATTGTGACGACACATCGGGTCTTTCAACCAGATTTAAATGAACATCAAACCGTTTTCGGCGGCAAAATTCTCTCGCTGGTCGACGACAGTGCCTCCGTCGCGGCGGTTCGCCTCACGCACAAGACCGTTGTGACCGCCTCGTTCGACCACGTCAGCTTTCTGCGGCCCTTTCACCTCGACGACTCCATGATTCTGGAGGCCTACGTCAGCGGCACCGGTACGCGGTCGCTAGAAGTCTTCGTGAAAATCATTGGCGAAAATCTCGCGACCGGCGAGCGGTTCGTCGGCTTCACCTGCTTCATTACCTACGTAATTGACGACAAGTCCGTCACCGCACCGCTTCCCAGCGTCACCCCGGTCACGGACGAACAACGCTACCTCTGTGCCGGTTACCCGCAGCGAACAGCCCAACGAAAGGAACGTCGCCGTGAACAGGCGGGGCTCAACGCGCACGTCACGACGAATTCGCCGTGGCCCGCGGGCTAAATGTTTCATGTGAAACACCACCGGCGACGCGTTAGTCGGTGGTGGTGTTTTCATCCGGGATTGTTCCACGTGAAACAGCCCACCATTCCTGCGCTAAGATACCGAATTGATACAAATCCAGCCACTGACCGTCCTGATAAACGGCCTCACGGTTGATGCCTTCGCGAACGAAGCCGACCGCATTGTACGCCCTAAGTGCCGCTTGATTATTGGCGTTCACGTCCAGGGTTACCTTGTGTAGGCCCAGTTCATTGAAGGCAAACGACAAGATCGTATTGAGCGTATCCACCCCGTAGCCCTGACCGCGATCGCTAGCCACGGGCAACGCAATCCCCAGTTCCGCCCGGCGATTCTTAAATTGAATCTCGTCTAACAGGACCCAGCCTAGCAGGCCATCATCGGCATTAGCCCGGACCATGAAGAAGAAATGGTCGTCACTGTCGGGATCGGCAGCGAGTTCGGCGTACTCTGCGGCCGTCCACGGATGTAGAGCATCGGCCGATAAGTTGCGCAGCAGGCCGGGCTCCCACTGCGTATCCTGCAACCACTCGGCATCCCCGTCTCGCATTTCCGTTAAGTGTACCAACTGTCCTTGAACCACATTTTTCATTCGATTGCCCCCTCGGCGTTTTCTCCTACTCTACCACACCTGCAACCACGATGAGGCTTAATTGTTGGCGGTCACCCTAAAAACCGGTATACTGATCCCAGCAAAATATGGGAGGTTCCTTTATGAAAATAACAATTATTGGGGCAACTGGGATGGCTGGATCGGCTCTCGTGGCGGAGGCTTTACGGCGCGGCCACACGGTCACAGCGCTGGCGCGTTCGGCGGATAAATTGGCTCAACTGCCAACGCATCCCCAACTCACGACCAAGGTTCAGGACGCCTTTGCCCTGACCACCACCGACTTGGAGGCCGCCGACGTGGTCATCGACGCCTTCGCCACTGCTCCTAGCCTGGCCTTTCAGCATGTCGACCTCGCCGCCAATCTGATTGCCAAGCTACGGACCACCACGACACCCCGAGTGGTCTTCATTCTGGGGGCCGGGAGCCTGCAAACGGGAGACGATCACCACTTGTTCGTCCACGACATCGCCAAGGACCCCAATGCGGCCAGTTTTCTCAGCGTCCCTCAGAACCAATTGAAGGAACTCAACTTTCTGCGCGATGTGGACAACGTCAACTGGGTCGGCGTTTCACCAGCCGCGGATTTCCACCCCGGTGAAGCGACGCCTTACCTGATGGGTGACGACGACTTGCTGGTCAACGCCGAGCAACAGTCTGGCACATCCGCCGGAACCATGGCCGTGGCCATTCTCGACGAACTGGAACACCCGCAACATCACCAAACCCGGTTCACCGTCGCTGATAAATAAATTTGTAAGAGGTGCCCGTTTCATTGGGCGCCTTTTTTTGCTATGCTTACCTATGGTCTGCACGACCGTACTTACAATAGAAAGTTGCGATTACTTTGAAAACTCGATTATCTTGGCGGGAACTGCTCTTCATCGGCATGATGCTGTTCGGCCTCTTCTTTGGTGCCGGTAACCTGATCTTTCCCGTTTTTCTAGGGCAACAAGCCGGTCAAAACGTCGGCCCAGCCATCATCGGCCTCCTGCTCACTGGGATTGGCCTCCCCTTACTGGGGGTCACCGGGATCGGCCTGACCCGCAGCGAGGGCGTCTTCGACCTGGCGACGACCGTCAACCGGCCGTTTGCCTACGCCTTTACGGTGCTCCTCTACCTGACTGTGGGGCCTTTCTTCGCCCTGCCGCGACTCGCTACGACGTCGTATCAGATTGGCCTCGCGCCGTTCGTCAGTCGGGCGCATCAGGGTCTCGTCCTAGCCAGCTTCTCCATCCTCTTCTTCGTGCTGGCTTGGTGGCTCGCGCGGAATCCGGGAAAGCTGATGACCTACATCGGTAAATGGCTCACACCCATCTTCTTGATTCTGCTAGGGTTGCTAATTCTCGCCACCTTCATCAAACCCATGGGCGGCTTTCACTTCGCCGCCCGGGGCGCTTATGCGGCCAGTCCGCTGGCCACCGGCTTTACTGAGGGTTACAATACGCTGGATGCCTTGGCCTCACTAGCCTTCGGGATTGTGGTCATCGACAGCATTCGCGCGCTGGGCGTCACCGAACCCGGACAGATTGCCAGAGACGTCATCAAGGCCGGGACCATTAGCGTGATGCTGATGGGGCTGATTTACACCCTGCTGGCCTTGATGGGCACCATGAGTCTGGGCAAATTCGCCGCCGCGGCCAACGGTGGGATTACGCTGGCGCAGATTGCCAACCAGTACTTCGGCGTCTTTGGTAACCTGCTACTGGCGTTAATCGTCATCATCGCCTGTCTGAAGACGGCTATCGGCTTAATCTCGGCCTTTGGCGATACCTTTCACGACATGTTTCCGCGGCTATCCTATCCGTGGCTGATCGTCTTCGCTAGTGCCCTCCCCTGTCTGTTCGCCAACGTCGGGCTGACTAAATTAATCAGCTATTCGACGCCGGTTCTGATGTTCCTGTACCCCTTGGCCATCGTCCTGATCGTCCTCGCGGTGCTCTCACCGCTATTAGGCACGAGTCGCTGGTTGTTCGGCTTAGCCATGTTATTCACACTGATTCCGGCCATCTTCTCGGCCGTGGCCGCGCTCCCCACGAGCCTGCAACAGGCCGGGTGGAGTCGCGCCATTCTCGCGGTGAACAATCAGCTTCCCTTAGCCGCTCAAGGGTTCAGTTGGGCGGTTCCGGCGCTCGTCGGCATCATCCTCGGGTGGTGTGCGGGACAGCTGGCGCAACACAAACCAGCTTAAATTTCGAAGCATGGGTCAATCGCCTTTGGGCGCACGACTAGTTTCAAGACACCAGCGTTGGGGACAGCTCGTTCTCAACGCTTTTTACTTTGATTGGAACTTTTCGCGATAATTTGCTAAAATCAGGAAAACTCATTCGAAAGGTGCGCGCCCATGAAAAAATATGCCATCATTGATTTAGACGATACCCTGCTTGACTTTACCCGCGGTGAAAATGAGGGGGTCACGCAGTTACTTCAGGAAAACGGCGTCACCGATGTCCAACGCGGCCTGGCTACCTATGTGCAGATTAACCGCAACATCTGGCACCAGATTGAACTGGGCGCCGACCGCAAACCGTTGCTAGATCGCCGCTTTACCCAAGCCTTCGGCGCACTGGGGGTCAGGGTCGACGGACTCGCCTTGGAAAAGCAGTACAAGTCGATGCTGGATCACAACTATTACACGTTACCCGGCGCGACCACCTTTCTCGCTGACCTTAAACGCGCTGGTGTAACGGTCATCGCCGGCACCAATGGCACCAAGTCCATTCAGCTTAACCGCCTACGCGGATCTCGTCTGAGCGGCTACTTCGACAACGTCTTCATCTCCGAAGATGTGGGCTTCGACAAACCAGACAAGCGCTTCTTTGCGCCCATCTTCGCCCAGTATCCGACCATGTCCGCAGCCAATACCGTCATGATCGGTGACAGCCTACACTCCGATATTCTCGGAGCGACCAACGCCCATCTCGACAGCATCTGGTTCAACCCCCGGCACGTGGCCGGCTCGGCTAACTATCACCCAACGCATGAGGTTGACTCATTCACGACGCTCAAGCAACTCTTGTTGGCCTAACCCCCGATAGCGGGTGGGTCGCCTTACCGTGATACCACCAGTTAAAACTGAAGCCTTTATCCTTAAAATTGACACGAATCGCCCGTTAACGTTGAATGGTCTAGCGCTAGCGGGCGATTTTTTCGTTCGGTGATTTATTTTACTTTTGAGGCATTAACTTCCCCCTTTAACCAGAATTTCTGGTATGATGGTACCAAGTTATAATTGAAATCTCATATTCTCATTTAACGAAACGAGGTGAAGACCATGACCGAAACACGTTTTCCAACCACCCCAGCTAAGGTTATCGTTCCCATTCTGACACTGGTTCTGTTAGTTGCCATGCTTACTCTTCAGACGCCCCAAATCGTTGCTTTTCTCTGTTTTAGTTCATTGATTACTGCGATGCTGCACTTTAATGTCTTTGAGAGCACGACCGACAGAAACCCGTTGAACCGAATCGACTTTACCCTGCAAATCATTTTCTTAATTTCCTCAATTGCCCGGGCATTCATCATGGGGAGTGGCAAATACTAAGACCTGTAGTCGCGCGATCTCGCGCGGCTTTTTATTAGCCCCACTCAATCTTGTCGAGATCGAGAACGGCTTCCTCTCGTACAGGCTGCTGGGCCGCTTCGAGTGCGGCCTTTAAGGCTTCCCATTCATGTTTGGCCACAATGACCGCCGAATTGGCATCATTGCCGTCCGTTGGTGTCACCACCACGGTTTCTTGCTGGTGGTTCACCTCGTCTAAAATCTGCAGCAGGGCTTGTTGCGCCGCTGCTGGTGAATAACGCTTCATCTACTCGTCCCCCTGAAAATTCCCGTTCATTTTACGTTCACGGGTACTCCAAATAACCAATTGCTTACACTGGCACGGTGGCCAGCGTCCCCAGTAACACAGCCGCCAACAATAGCTGGCTACCAACTAAGTACCACGCTTGGCGTCGCCACAAGTCACGCGTCGCCGGCGGATAGGTGCGTTGCCGATGCTGATAGTAACTTGTTCCCGTCGCCAATACATCGACCAGTAGTAGCAGGCCGATCACCCGGGCGTCCAGCCAAGCCGGCCGCCACA
The DNA here is from genome assembly GCA_021383565.1 of Levilactobacillus brevis. NCBI lineage: Bacteria > Bacillati > Bacillota > Bacilli > Lactobacillales > Lactobacillaceae > Levilactobacillus > Levilactobacillus brevis. Next base: position 2,079,968 of record CP079699.1, read on the forward strand.
GGCCAACGGCGACGTACAGTAACCCTAAGTATAAAAAGCCATGGTACACCGTGCGGCTATGTGTGGGCCGTACGGTCGTTGCTTGTTGCAACTGGCGGAGCGTGCGGTGGTGTAACCCGTGGCTCACTAGAACCAAGACAATCCCTAGACTCAACAGACCAATTCTCATAACGTAAAACTCCCTACTCGAGATTTAATTCCCCAGTGTTCAATTTTACCGAAGGTCGGTCGTGATTCCTAGGTATTTCCACGCTTTTCATTACCTTACATAGGCGGTCTTATCTCACGACCAGAAATATCGTTTACGTACGCCTATATCCGAGCTTCTCACCCTTTGAAATCACGTGTCTGACCAGTTGCCTTTGCCGAAGAAGCGCATCTCCTTGTCACCATCGCCGCGGACTGTGCCCCGATCGAAAGTGAAGACCACTTTCACATCTCGCCCGATGCCTCGTGCATTTCGTTTAAGCCTGGTCATCATTCAGGTTAACCAACCAACGTGTTGTTTCTGCAAAGAACGTGTAAAGGTTTTGTATCACTATTATTAATAATTTTATAGTTATTAATAACTAATCCAATGATTACAAAAAGGACGATCACCCATTTTTGGTGATCGTCCTTTGCTTTATCTTATTTGACTTTGGCAATCTTTCCTTGCTCGATGTACACGCTCAGAATCGCGATATCAGCCGGGTTAACCCCGCTGATTCGGCTGGCCTGCGCCAACGTCTCGGGTTGGATCTTCTTTAGCTTCTGGTGCGCCTCAGTGGCTAAACCATCGATGGCATCGTAGTCGATGTTCGCCGGAATCGCCTTGGCCTCCATCCGCTTCAACTTCGCCACGTTATCCTCGGCCTTCTTAATGTAGCCGGCATACTTCAGCGAAATCTCAATTTCTTCCACGATGTGGCGGTCAAGCGGCTGCTCTGGCGCCGGAATAAAGTCGAGGAGCGTCTGGTAGTCCACGTAAGGCCGCCGGAGGAAGACCGCGGCTAACACGCCGTCTTGGAGCGGCTTGTCGCCATGGCTTTCGATAAAGGCGTTGATACTCTCGTTAGGCTTGATACGGATGCTATTCAACCGGTCAATTTCTGCCTTCAGGGCCGCCTTCTTGGCCAAGAAGGCTTGGTACCGGTCGTCGCTAATCAAGCCCAGTTCGTGCCCCTTGGCCGTCAAACGCAGGTCGGCGTTGTCGTGACGCAAAATCAAGCGGTATTCGGCCCGGCTCGTCAACAAACGGTAGGGCTCGTTAGTCCCTTTGGTCACCAGGTCATCAACCATGACCCCGATGTAGGCATCGGAACGCTTCAACGTGAAGCCCGGCTTGCCGAGAGCCCGCAAACCGGCGTTAATTCCGGCCAACAGTCCCTGACCAGCGGCCTCTTCGTACCCAGACGTCCCGTTGGTTTGCCCCGCCGTGAACAGGTTCTTCAGTGGCTTGGTTTCCAAGGTTGGCCGTAACTGGTAAGGCGACACAACATCGTATTCGATGGCGTAGCCCGGCCGCATCATTTGGGCATCTTCCAGACCCTTAATGGAGTGGAGAATCTTCTGCTGAACCTCTTCTGGCATGGACGTTGAGAGCCCCTGAACGTACCATTCGTCCGTGTGCCGGCCCTCTGGTTCCAAGAAGAGTTGGTGCCGAGGCTTATCGGCGAACCGGACGATCTTGTCTTCGATGGATGGGCAGTACCGGGGACCCACACCCTCGATAACCCCCGTGAACATTGGCGCGCGGTCCAAGTTGGCCTTGATGATCTCGTGGGTCTTCTGGTTGGTGTATGTCAGCCAGCAAGACAGCTGGTTCTTCAGGTCCAGGTAGGCGCTATCCGGCGTGGTAAAGCTAAAGTGGTTGGGTTCCTTGTCCCCTGGTTGTTCTTCCGTTTCATCGTAGTGAATGGTGTTGCCATCCACCCGTGGCGGCGTCCCGGTCTTGAACCGTTCCAGATTGAAGCCATACTTCGGCAGGTTGGCCGTCAGCTTATTGGCGGGTTGGGAGTTGTTGGGACCGGATGAGTACATCAATTCCCCGATGATAATTTTGCCCCGTGCGGCCGTCCCAGCGGCAATCACGACGGCCTTGGCCTGGTAACGGGCCCCGGTATTGGTGATGACCCCCTTGCAGACGCCATCTTCGACGATCAAATCATCCACGATCCCCTGACGCAGGGTCAAGTTGGGTTCGCGTTCGATGGTGTGCTTCATTTCGGCGTGGTAAGCGTGCTTATCCGCCTGGGCGCGTAAGGCACGGACGGCCGGGCCCTTCCCAGTGTTCAGCATGCGCATCTGCACGTAGGTCTTGTCGATGTTGCGGCCCATTTCACCACCCAAGGCATCAATTTCTCTCACGACAATCCCCTTGGCAGGGCCCCCGACAGAGGGGTTACATGGCATAAAGGCCACCATGTCTAGATTGATCGTCATTAACAGGGTCTTGTTGCCCATCCGCGCGGCGGCCAGAGCGGCCTCGCTACCGGCATGACCGGCTCCGACGACGATAACGTCGTAGTCCTGTCCCGGATATTCAATTACTTCAGTCATGGTTCTTTCCCTCCATGCCCGATCGTCGGATTGGCGGCGGTCAAGCGGTCTCTTAGTGGTTTTAACTTATTTTCCTAAACAAAATTGGCTAAATAGCTGATCGAGTAGCTCATCTTGATAGCTGTCCCCGGTAATCTCACCCAGTAAATCCCAGGCACGGGTCATGTCGATCTGCACCAGATCCACGGGCATCCCCGCGGCAATCCCGTGCATCACGTCGTCCAAGGCCGCGCTGGCCTGATGAAGCAGGCCGATGTGCCGGGCGTTGGTGACCATCACCGTGTTCTGACTGGACTCGATGCCCTCGTCAAAGAACAGGTGAGCAATCGTTTCTTCCAGCTTATCCAGTCCCGCACTCTGCAGGATGGATGTTTCGATGATGGGGCTATCGCCAGCGGCTTGTTTGAGCGCCGTCATGTCGAGCTTCTGCGGTAAGTCCGTCTTGTTCAAAATCAGGATGCGCTGTGTGTCGGCGGTCGCCGTCAGGAGCTGTTCATCCTCGGCAGTCAACGCCTCGCTGGCATTAAGCACCAACATCACCAAATCGGCGGTGTTAATGGCCTTACGCGAACGTTCAACCCCAATCTTTTCGACCTTGTCCGTCGTATCGCGGATACCGGCCGTGTCGATTAATTTCAACGGCACTCCCTTGACATTGACGTATTCTTCAATCACGTCACGCGTGGTCCCGGCCACGTCGGTCACGATCGCCTTGTCTTCGTGTAGCAGATGGTTCAGTAGGCTACTCTTCCCGACGTTAGGCCGCCCGACAATCGCCGTGGCAAGGCCTTCTCGCAGGACCTTCCCCTGCTTAGCGGTGGCCAGCAACGCTTGAATCTGCTTCTTGACCTCCTGGGCCTTCTCCAGCAGCATCTTCGTGGTCATGGTCTCCACGTCGTCGTATTCAGGATAGTCGATGTTGACTTCGACTTGGGCCAAGGCGTCGAGAATGTCCTGACGCAGGTGCCGAATTAATTTTGACAAGTCCCCGTCCAACTGGTCTAAGGCGACCTTCATGGACTTATCCGTCTTCGCTCTGATCAGATCCATCACGGATTCGGCCTGAGTCAGATCAATCCGTCCGTTCAAAAAGGCCCGCTTGGTGTACTCACCGGGTTCCGCCAGTCGTGCGCCGTAGCTCAGGCACAGCTGTAAAATTCGGTTCGTTGCCACGATACCACCGTGACAGTTAATCTCGACGATATCTTCTTTGGTATAGGTCTTAGGCGCCCGCATCACGGTCACCATGACCTCGTCGACTTCTTCGTTCGTCTCGGGGTCCATGATATGGCCGTAATGAATCGTATGGCTCGGCACCTTGGTTAAATCCGCACCCTTGAACAACTTACCGGCAACGGCGAAAACCTCTTCACCGCTCAACCGAATAATGGAAATGCCCCCCTCACCAGGCGGGGTCGAAATCGCTGCAATCGTATCAAATTCTGTTGTGGTGACTGCCATGAGCCATCCTCCTTTTGTGTTCTCTTCTGTCGTTTGTTCTCGATCAAGTTCCGTCAGTCGGACCGGAATTTTCCGTTCTTCGGCCCGGGCGTATCATTTAACGCCATAAAAAAAAGCACCTACTCCACGCCACCTAACTGTGCGTGGATAAAGTACTTTCACTACTTTATCGTAAACTTGATAAGAATGATTGTCTTCACTATAAGGGGTAATCGGCCGTTTGTCAAACGAAAGTTATGCCGGCTCGATCACGACGGCGCGGTGGGGTTCCTTCCCCGCCGAATAGGTCGTCACGTACCGGTTCTTGGCCAGGACCGCGTGAATTTGCTTGCGTTCAAACGACGGCATCGGGTCCAAATAAATCGGCTTACCCGTGGCCACCACCTCACGCGCCGTACTCTCCGCCAAGCGCGTCAACGTGGCCGCGCGCCGTTCCCGGTAGTTCGCCACATCCAATTCCAATTCCACATGGGCGGCCCCGTGGTGATTTAAAAATAACTGGCCCAGACTCTGTAGCGCATTGATGGTCCGCCCGTGCTTGCCAATCAACAAGCCTTCCTTATCCGTGGTGAAGACCAACCGCACCTGACGATGGCCCCCCGCCTCAGCGTCTATCGTGGCGTCTATGCCCAATTGTTCGACAATGGTTGCCAAGTAATCCTGCACGGCATTAATCGCCGCCTCGCGTCGTTTACGGCGTTCCTGGGGCGTCACCGTTGGTTCGGCTGGGGTGGCTGATTGCGTGGCCGCCTTGGCGGGCGTCGCTGTCGCAGCGGCCGCTGATTGGGCCTTGACTGCTGGCTTAGCGGGTGCCGACTGCACCGGTGCCGCTGAGTCCTCAGCCACCGTCTTCAAGACCACGTCAACCATGGCCTCACGCCGACCAATGCCCAAAAATCCCTTCCGTGGAGTGGCGACCACCTTGGTAACAACTTGGTCGCGACGACTATTTAGTGCGGCCAATCCCGCCGCAATCGCCGCTTCTTCCGTTTTCCCCGTGTAGATTGTCATCGTCCATTCCTCCATGTCTTTTTCGCTAAAATTTAGTATACCATAACGGTTGCGGCGCGCCCGGTAATCCGTTTGAAATTTGTGATTTTCCGGGAAACCCGCTTCGTGGCAAGCCACAATGTTTAAGGATTGTCTAAGCTCTTGGAAATCGCGCAACAAATCTCGCTGAAATAACATTAGTAGTAAGTATAGGACGCTGATTGGGAGGTGAGGCAATGTTGGTTATTTAAGGGAATTTAGTGGGTGGTGGTGTTTAGGTGGGAAAGATTGGTCGTTGCTGGTTATACTGGTTCGACTCGTTTAGTTGGTTCTTTGCTTAGATGATCCGGAAACTGGCGGCCTTCGAAACGCGTTTCGCAAGCCAGATTCTTCCGCTTAGAAAAATAAGGCGCTCCTGTCCGACATAGCCGAACAGAAACACCTTATTTCCCTAATGCTCGGAATCTAAACGGCTTGCTGCACGCTCTTACACAAAAAGACCCACAACCATTTCTGGCCGCGGGTCGATAAAATGCATTTATGCGTTCTGTTACTTGCGTTTGCTTTGCTTGGCACGCCGGATGGCCTTCTTGACCGCCCGATCGTGATCTCGCTTTTCCTTATCCTTGGCATCGCGTTCCGCTTGGATCTTCCACGGATTTTGAATTAACAAGGTTTGACCAACTTGGAACACGTATGAGATTGTCCAGTATAGGGACAGAGATGATGGCACGTTCAAGGCCGTGAAGAAGACAATCACGGGCATCCCGACAACCATCATGGTGCTCATCGAGTTCGATTCTGGCATCGACTTGGTGCTTAACCACGAACTAATCATCGTGGCGACAGCGGCCAAGATCGGTAGGATGAAATACGGGTCTTTGTGACCCAATTGGAGCCACAAGAAATCTCCGGACCGCAACACGGCCGTCCGCCAGATCGCTTGATACAAGGCCCAGATGATTGGCAACTGAACCACAGCCGGCAGGCAACCCAACATTGGGTGAACGCCCGCTTCCGAATACAGCTTCTGCTGTTCGGCCTGCATCTTTTGCATCGTTTCGCGATCTTTAGAGGAGTATTTCTTTTGTAAGGCTTTTAATTGTGGCTGGAGGTCTTGCGTCTTGCGCATGCTGCGGGTCTGGAAGATCATCAGCGGCAATAAGATAATCCGCACGATAATGGTAAAGATGATAATCCCGACACCGTAGCTTCCGCCGAACATGTGCGCCAACCCGATAATGGCCCGGGAGAAGTTCAGAACGATCCAGCCGTCCCAAATCCCGGTACTCTTATCCGTGATTGGCGTGTTGCTACAAGCGGAAAGGATAAAGACCAAACTCACAATACCTAGCATAAGTAGGGTACGTTTGTACTTTTTCACTTTTATTCCTCGCTATAGTTGGAATCTAGCAGTTTTGCCAGCTTCAAAACATGAATCAGGCTGCTCTTCGCATCGGTCATGGAAATGCCGTCTGCCCGAGGCCGAGCAATCACGAGAAAGTCCACATCTTGCTTCAAATGTGGCTTTAACTCGAGTAAGCTCTGCCGAATCCGGCGTTTCACCCAGTTACGGTGGACTGCGTTACCAATCTTTTTACCGACCGAAATGCCAACTCGAAAATGTAATTGATCAGGCTTTTCCATTGAATACACCACAAATTGCCGGTTAGCGACTGAATTTCTGGTTTCAAAGACCTGCTGAAATTCCGCTTCTTTCTTAATGCGGTAAGATTTTCGCATGGTGCATCTCCAAAATTCTCAACGATTTGTTGAACAGTCCGCGAGCGATTAGAGTTCCAGTCAACTCGCAGATAAAATAAAAAGACCACTGAACCATCAGCGGCCTATGCAGACAATACTTTACGTCCCTTTTGACGGCGACGTGCTAATACTTGACGGCCATTGCTAGTGCTCATACGCTTGCGGAAGCCGTGGACACGTGAACGGTGACGTTTCTTTGGTTGGAAAGTGCGCTTCATCGTAAAATCTCCTCTCTTAACTATGACTATTTTTTATCTGGTGAAGCCAGACAAATACTAAATGCATTTCCTGAACATATTAGCATAAATTCCGGAGAATGGAAATAGGAACTTTGAATTTCCAAGAAAAAGTTGTCCCCGGCGAAATTTGTTTCATGCACTTCAGCTGTGGATAACTCTAAATTTAGAAAAAAGTTTTTCCGGACTTTCCCACCAGGTTATCCACTGTTCCACAGCCTGTTTATTTCTAAATTTTAGGCTCGGTTGATTCTGTGGATAACTTGTGAAACACTTGATACTATCGCGTTTTAAGATAACACTTCCCTGTGCATAACTCAGTTAAAGCAAAACTATCCACAGCTTTTGAACTGCCTGTGGATAACTCTATTCACTTCCTGTGAAACAATTATGCACAACACAAAATGACCTGTGGAAAACTTTTTTTCTTCATGCTACACTGGACTTACGTTTTCGTTTGGGCCTCGTGCGCCCATCTGGAAAATGACATTCTAAAAAAATAATAGGGGGATTCATCAGTGCCAGATATGTCAACTTTATGGACTGATATCAAGGCGTTATTTGAAGAAAATAACACACCAACGACCTACAAGACTTGGATCGAAACGGCCAAGCCCATTGCCTTAGAGGGCAATCAATTGACGTTGGAACTTCCGTCACCCCTGCATCGTGATTACTGGACCCATCAACACCTGGACCAGCAATTGGTAGAATACGCATACCAAGCCGCTCACGAAGATATTCAACCCGTTTTAATCATTGAAAGTGAACGCCAACAACAGGCGACACGTAAGGCGAAGACCGCCGCACCAACGGCGACCACGGTCACCGAGACCGGTGAGCCGACACCCACTTTTATGAAGGAAACGGCGCTGAATTCCCGCTACACTTTTGACACTTTCGTCATCGGAAAAGGCAACCAAATGGCCCATGCTGCGGCCTTGGTCGTCTCCGAAGAACCCGGCGTGATGTACAATCCGCTGTTCTTCTACGGTGGCGTGGGCCTTGGTAAAACCCACTTGATGCACGCGATCGGCAACAAAATGTTGGAAGATCGCCCGGATACCAAGGTTAAATATGTCACCAGCGAAGCCTTCACGAATGACTTTATTAATGCGATTCAAACCCGGACGCAGGAGCAGTTCAGACAGGAATACCGTAACGTCGATCTGCTACTGGTCGATGATATTCAGTTCTTCGCTAATAAGGAAGGAACCCAAGAAGAGTTCTTCCATACGTTCAACGCGCTTTACGACGATGAGAAGCAGATTGTCTTGACTTCCGATCGCCTACCAAACGAGATTCCTAAGCTCCAAGACCGTTTAGTCTCGCGGTTTGCCTGGGGGTTATCCGTGGACATTACGCCACCGGATTTGGAAACGCGGATCGCCATCTTACGGAACAAGGCCGATGCCGATCAGATCGACATCCCCGATGACACGCTCAGCTATATTGCGGGTCAGATTGACTCCAACGTGCGTGAATTAGAGGGCGCGCTGGCACGGGTTCAAGCCTACCACCAGCTGATGCACCAACCGATTACCACCGACTTGGCCGCCGAAGCGTTGAAGAGCCTGAACCTGGCTAACGCCACCGATGCAATTACCATTCCGGTGATTCAGGACCGCGTCGCCAACTATTTCCACGTCTCGCTCAAGGATCTGAAAGGGAAGAAGCGTAAGCAAGCGATTGTGGTCCCCCGGCAGATTGCCATGTACCTGTCGCGCGAGCTAACGGAGGCCTCACTACCCCGAATCGGCAACGAGTTCGGCGGTAAGGATCACACCACCGTCATTCACGCCTACGATAAGATTCAAGATTCCCTCAAGACAGACGCCGAACTTCAAAAAGATATTGATAATCTGAAAGACGAACTCCGGCGTTAGGACGAAACCGTCCGAGTCGACGCTAACCAGCAGACTCGTGACGGTTTTTTAGTGACCACTTGCGGTATGATAGAACTAGGGCCCACGGAGCGTGTGGATAAAAATGGAAAAGGGCTAAAGTTTTCCACAAGTTATCCACAGGTGGAAAAGCTAGTAACACAAGTGGTTCTTCAAAGTTATCCACAGAATACACCGCTCTACTACGGCTACTGTTTTTTCTTTTAATTAAGTCAACTACGCACCACTAAAAAAAGGAGTGTCTCAACTTATGAAATTTTCCATTAACCGGGCGGCCTTCATTAAGGAACTCAACAACGTCTCACGTGCCATTTCATCAAAGACCACCATTCCCATATTGACGGGCATTAAGATTGTGGCCAGTGATGCCGGGCTCTTGCTCACTGGGTCTAACGCCGATATTTCGATTGAATCACTCATTCGTGCGGACGATCCCGATATTGGGTTAAGCATTGACGAACCCGGATCGATTGTCCTCACAGCGCGTTTCTTCAGTGAAATTGTTAAACGTTTACCGGAACAAACCATGACGGTCACGGTCAAGGACGGGTTCCAAACCGAAATCACGTCCGGGTCTGCCGCCTTTAACATTAACGGTCAAGACGCCAACAACTATCCGCATTTACCAGAAGTTGACGCGGGGGATTCCGTCGTGCTATCCGGTGCGGTCTTCAAGGAATTGATTAGTCAAACGGTTATTGCCGTATCCAACCAAGAAAGTCGACCGATCTTGACGGGGGTGCACTTCGTCTTGGCTGACAACCAGTTCTTGGCGGTCGCCACGGACAGTCACCGGCTATCTCAACGGCAAATCGAACTGCCAACCCAAACGGATGCGGCGTTTGACGTGATCATTCCCGGGAAGAGCCTAACGGAACTTTCCCGGATGATCGGGGATGACGACAGCGACGTGAAGATGCAATTCTCCGAAAACCAAGTGTTGTTCCTATTGGGTGACACGTCGTTCTACTCTCGGTTGCTGGAAGGCAACTACCCGGACACGTCACGGTTAATCCCGAAGGAAGCCTCGACGACCGTTGAATTCGAAGCACCAGAATTGTTGGCCGCGGTGGAACGGGCCTCTCTGTTGTCTCACGAATCGCGGAACAACGTGGTTAAGCTGACGTTGACACCGGCCGACAATCAGGTCACGATCTTCAGTAATTCCCCAGACGTCGGGAACGTGGAAGAAGAGTTGGCACCCAAGGAGATTACGGGGAATGACCTCGAGATTTCCTTCAACCCCGACTACATGAAGGACGCGTTACGGTCATTTGGCCAAACGACGATCCGCGTGGCCTTCACCTCCGCGCTGCGGCCATTCACGTTGGTCCCAACGGAAGACACCAGCAACTTTATCCAACTGATTACGCCAGTTCGGACGTTCTAAAGTTAACGTTAACGTTGCGTCACCTCGATTCTTGAGGTGGCGTTTTTTGGTTAAAGCGTGTAGAACCAGGCGATTAGCCAGTGCGCCTAAACGGAGACTTACCGGCAAGCTGGTAGGGACCAGAGAACGCGCTACTTTCATGCCCGCTTGCAAAGCCCCCGGCTAGCCGTCAGTTGCCGACCAAATTCCCCGAATTGACCAATCCGCGCAATGAGGCGGAAATTGGGCCAGTAACTTCCTGAAAATAACTGGGAAAATCCCGCATTTTTCACGTGAAACGGGCTAATTGCGTGCGCATATGCTTCGTGATTTTCATAAATTTCCAAAATTGACTGAAAAAAGGCTTGAAAAAACAAAAAAATCGATATAAGGCCGTTATTTTTGGATTAGAGCAAATTTACCGACTTTTTACCAAAAATATCAAGAATGGCTTAGATCGGCTGAGAACGCAAAAATCAAGCAGTTAAACTGTACTTTTCCCTAAAATGCGGTATAATATAAGAGAAGAATACTAAGGGGTGAAATTGTGAAAAAAGAAGTTTTCATTGAGACGCCCTACATTACTTTAGGCCAGTTACTCAAGGAAGAATCCATTATCAGTACTGGCGGTCAAGCCAAATGGTATTTGCGGGAAAATACCGTCAATATCAATGACGAGCCGGACAACCGGCGGGGCCGCAAGCTGTATCCTGGTGATACGGTGGAAGTACCTGATACAGGATTATTTTTTATACGCTCAAAGCAGGGTGAATAATGTATTTGCAAGAGTTGCAGCTGCGGCATTTTCGGAACTATACCAGTGCTGATCTCACGTTAGGTCCTGGGATCAACGTTTTATTGGGCGAAAATGCACAGGGCAAGACCAATCTATTAGAGGCCATCTACGTGCTTGCGTTGACGCGCAGCCACCGCACGGCCAATGATCACGATCTCGTGAACTGGCAGGCCAAGACGGCCAAGGTCAGTGGCCGCGTGGTCAAGGCCGTGGGGACGGTACCACTAGAATTAACGTTCTCGCGTCAAGGAAAGCGCGCCAAAGTGAATCACCTTGAGCAGGCGCGACTGTCACAGTATGTCGGGCAGCTCAATGTGATTTTGTTTGCACCGGAAGATCTCGCCATCGTCAAGGGCGCCCCAACTGTTCGGCGGCGCTTCATGGACATGGAGTTTGGCCAGATGAATCCGCGCTACCTGTACAATCTGAGCCAGTATCGGACGCTACTGAAGCAGCGCAACCGCTACCTCAAGGATTTACAGCATAAGCAAAATCGTGACCTGTTGTTTCTGTCGGTGTTATCCGACCAACTGGCCGCGTATGGCGCGGAGATTATTGCCCAGCGGCTGCGCATGCTACATAAGCTGGAGCACTGGGCACAGGCGATTCATGCCGAGATCTCCCAGCAAAAAGAGATGTTGACGTTTCACTATGCGACCCAGGTTCCCGAGGACCAACTGACGAACCCGGAGACCATTTGTGCGGCGTTGACGAAGCTCTATCAGGAGCACCAAGAAAAGGAGCTGTACCGCGGTACCACGTTGGTTGGACCGCACCGTGACAACCTGCACTTTCGGGTAAACGAGAAGAACGTGCAGACGTTTGGCTCTCAGGGGCAACAGCGGACCACGGCGTTAAGCGTGAAGCTCGCCGAGATTGACCTGATGAAAGAAGAGACCGGTGAATATCCGGTCTTATTACTTGATGACGTGCTTTCTGAATTGGATGATGCCCGACAGACCCATCTGCTCAAGGCCATTCAGGATAAGGTACAGACGTTTATTACCACCACCAGTCTGAGCGGGATTACCCGCCAGCTGATCAAGGACCCGACCATTTTTCACGTGGACAATGGGACCGTGGTGGCCGATGGATCGGCCGCAAGTGGCGATCCGGCAACAAAGGAGGATTAATCAGTGGCTGAAAAAGAACACGAAACTAAGGCGGAACAAGCCAGAGAATACGATGCCAGCCAAATTCAGGTCCTAGAAGGTCTGGAAGCGGTGCGGAAACGGCCTGGGATGTACATTGGCTCGACGAGTGCCCAAGGTCTCCATCACCTGGTTTGGGAAATTGTGGATAACGGGATCGATGAAGCCTTAGCGGGCTTTGCGGATACCATTCACGTCACGGTTGAAAAGGACAACAGTATTACCGTTACGGATAACGGCCGGGGGATTCCGGTCGACATCCAAAAGAAGACGGGGAAGCCCGCTCTGGAAACGGTCTACACGATCCTGCACGCCGGCGGTAAGTTCGGCGGTGGCGGCTACAAGGTCTCCGGTGGCCTGCACGGTGTTGGGGCGTCCGTCGTTAACGCGCTGTCCACCCACTTGGAAGTCCAAGTCATTCGTGGCGGCAAACGTTACGGGATTACCTTTGAACGCGGCCACGTGAAGAAGCCAATGTACGTGATGGAAGAGGGACTGGATCCAGATCGTCACGGGACGATCGTCCACTTCCTGCCGGACCCAGACATTTTCCGGGAAACGACGACGTTTGATATCAAGACGTTGACGACCCGGGTTCGCGAACTGGCCTTCCTGAACAAGGGCTTGCGGATTACTATCCGTGATGAACGGCCGGAAACGCCAACCGAGGACGACTTCCACTATGAAGGTGGGATTCGGCACTACGTTGACTATTTAAACGAAAATAAAACCACGCTCTTCGAACCGCCAATCTACGTCGAGGGGGAAGAAAACGGGATTACCGTGGAAGTGGCCCTGCAATACACGGACGACTACCACAACAATCTGTTGACCTTCACCAACAACATTCACACCTATGAAGGTGGGACGCACGAGGAAGGGTTCAAACGGGCCTTAACGCGGGTCGTCAATGATTACGCGCGCCAAAATAAATTGATGAAAGATAACGAGCCCAACCTGACCGGGGATGATGTCCGTGAAGGGATGACGGCCGTAGTTTCCGTTAAGCATCCGAATCCGCAATTCGAAGGCCAAACCAAGACCAAGTTGGGAAACTCCGATGCTCGGACCGCCGTGGACCATACGTTTGCGGATCATTTCATGCGGTATCTGATGGAACATCCCGACATTGCCCGCAAGGTTGTGGACAAGGGGACGTTGGCCTCCAAGGCTCGAGTTGCGGCGAAACGCGCCCGGGAAGTCACCCGGAAGAAGAGTGGGTTGGAAATATCCAACCTGCCCGGGAAATTGGCCGATAATACGTCCAAGGACCCGGCCATTTCTGAACTGTTCATCGTCGAAGGGGACTCCGCCGGTGGTTCTGCCAAGCAGGGCCGTTCGCGGTTGACGCAAGCCATCCTACCAATTCGGGGGAAGATTTTAAACGTCGAAAAGGCCTCGATGGACCGGATCTTAGCGAACGAAGAAATTCGGTCGATGTTTACGGCGATGGGGACTGGCTTCGGTTCCGACTTTGATGTGTCAAAGGCTAATTACCACAAGCTGATCATCATGACCGATGCCGATGTCGACGGCGCCCACATTCGGACGCTCCTGTTGACGCTGATTTACCGCTACATGCGGCCATTATTGGATGCCGGGTACGTGTACATCGCTTGCCCACCGTTATACCGGGTGCGGCAAGGGAAGATGCAACGTTACCTGGATTCCGACGATGAATTGAAGGAATTGTTGGGCCAATTGCCACCCGCACCGAAGCCGCAGATTCAACGGTACAAGGGGCTGGGGGAAATGGATGCCGAACAGCTCTGGGAAACGACCATGAAGCCGGAAAATCGGCGCCTCTTGCGCGTCGACGCTAAGGACGCCATCAACGCGGACCAAGTATTTAGCATGTTGATGGGCGACAAGGTTGCGCCTCGACGGGAATTCATCGAGGACAATGCCACCTTCGCCGAGTTGGATGTTTAGTGAAGAACGGAGGGTAAAAATTTGGCTGATCAAGATTACAATATAGGTCGGATTACCGACGTTGACCTTTCACAAACCATGCGAACCTCCTTCTTGGACTACGCGATGAGTGTGATTGTGCAACGGGCACTACCGGACGTGCGGGATGGCTTGAAGCCAGTCCACCGCCGGATTTTATACGATATGCACGAACTCGGGATTACCCCCGATAAGCCATTCCGGAAGTCTGCCCGGATGGTCGGGGACGTCCTCGGGAAATACCATCCACACGGGGACTCCGCCGTGTACGAATCCATGGTGCGGATGGCGCAAGACTTCTCGTATCGCTACATGTTAGTGGACGGTCACGGGAACTTTGGGTCCGTCGATGGTGACGGGGCCGCTGCCATGCGGTATACCGAAGCGCGGTTGAGTAAGATCGCGATGGAAATGCTGCGCGACATTAATAAAGACACGATTGATTTTCAAGATAACTACGATGGGTCCGAACGCGAACCCGTTGTGCTGCCATCACGGTTCCCGAACCTGTTAGTCAACGGGGCTTCCGGGATCGCCGTGGGGATGGCGACGAATATTCCGCCACATAACCTGACGGAAGTCATCAGTGCCCTACACATCTTGATGAAGAACCCCGATGCCAGTCTGGCTGAGTTGATGGAGGTCTTACCAGGCCCCGACTTCCCAACCGGGGGGATCGTGATGGGTAAGGCTGCTATTCGCCGGGCTTACGAGACCGGGAAGGGCACCATTACCTTACGGGCGAAAGTTGATATCGAAGAGGAAAAGAACGGCAAGCAACGGATCGTGGCCACGGAAATTCCGTACATGGTCAACAAGGCTAAGTTAATTGAACGGATTGCCGAATTGGCCCGCGACAAGCGGATCGAAGGCATTACCGACGTTAACGATGAAACCGACCGGACCGGGATGCGGATTGTGATTGACGTGCGGCGCGATGCCAGTGCCGAAGTGATTCTAAACAACCTCTACAAGATGACGCTCATGCAGACCTCGTTTGGGATTAACATGTTGGCCATTGTCAACGGGGCTCCTAAGGTTCTGGGCTTGAAGGCCATTCTGCAGTACTACTTGGACTTCCAATTGGAAGTTATCCAACGCCGGACCAAGTTTGAGCTGAAGAAGGCCGAAGCCAGAGCGCACATCCTGGAAGGATTGCGGATCGCCCTCGACCACATCGACGCCATCATCACCATCATTCGGCAGTCCCAGACCGCCGAAGTGGCGAAGAATGAATTGATGACGCGCTACAGCTTGTCGGACAAGCAATCGCAGGCCATCTTGGACATGCGGTTAGTTCGTCTGACCGGTTTGGAACGCGAAAAGGTCGAAAAAGAATACAACGACGTGATGGCGAACATCAAGGACTACAAGGATATCTTGGCCTCCAAGGAACGCCAACAGACCATCATTTATGATGAATTGATGGAAATTCAAAACAAGTTCGGGGATGCTCGCCGGACCGAATTAATGGTCGGTGAAGTGTTGAGTCTAGAAGACGAAGACCTCATTGCCGAAGAGGACGTCGTGGTCTCTCTGACCCATAATGGCTATATTAAGCGGTTACCAACGTCCGAATTCAAGGCGCAAAACCGTGGGGGTAAAGGGGTTCAAGGCATGGGCGTTCATGAAGATGACTTCATCGAACACCTCGTGGCAACCTCAACCCATGATATGCTGCTGTTCTTTACCAACACCGGGAAGGTCTACCGAATGAAGGGGTATGAAATCCCTGAATACGGGCGGACGGCCAAGGGAATCCCCGTGATTAACTTGCTGGGGATTAACAATAATGAACACGTTCAAGCGGTCATTAACGTGGCTAATCCGGGCGAAAACGCCGACCAAGACCTCTTCTTTACTACGGTTCAGGGGACGGTCAAACGGACGCCGGTTGATGAATTTGCCAACATCCGGAGTAACGGACTGAAGGCCATTAACCTCAAGGAAGACGATGAGTTGATTGACGTGGCCATTATTAGTGGCGAGGCCAACATGATTATCGGGACGCACTTGGGGTACGCCGTTAGCTTCGCGGCTAAGGACGTACGGTCGATGGGCCGTTCAGCAACTGGGGTGCGCGGGATTCGCCTACGTGACAACGACTTTGTCATTGGCGCCAGCGTGCTTCAGCCGGATAGTCGAGTGTTTGTCATTTCCGAAAAGGGTTATGGCAAGCAGACGCCGGCTAGCGAGTACCCAATCAAGGGCCGTGGCGGTAAGGGAATTAAGACCGTCAACGTGACCGAGAAGAACGGACCGTTGGCAGGCCTGACCACCTTAGATGGCGACGAGGATATCATGCTGGTCACCAACAAGGGGGTCATGATTCGCTTTAGCGGTAGTGACGTTTCCGAGACGGGTCGGGCAACCTTAGGGGTTCACCTGATTCGGTTAGGGGATGACACCGCTGTAGCCACCATGGCCAAGGTCGATAAGGAAGACGACAGCGATGAGGCGGATAAGACCGATGCGGCGAGTGAAGACGCGCCGGCAACGGATGCCACACCAGCTACGACAGATTCCGATGCACCACAAGCTTAAGTTAAATGTCAGCGAACTAGTCTTGTCCAAGTGGGCAGGGCTAGTTTTTTTGTGTCCAGCGATAGGCGGTGAATATAATTTAAATTGTAAACGATTTTAGTGGTATTCTGGTTGTTCAGTGACTATACTTGGTCTAGACCATAATTTTCGACAATAACTTAAGTTGGAGGAGAAAAACGTGAAAGGACTAGGGACGTTCCAGGAACAACAGCGGATGGTGGTTATGCTAAAGATGGGGCTGATTCTGAGCCTAGCAGCAGTGGGAGTGATGACGTGGTCGCAGCCAGTACGGGCCGAATCGACAACCAAGGATAAACCGATAGCGCAAGTGAAAACGACGAGGGCGGCCAAGTCGGCGGCTACGGACATGAGTGGGGTCTCCGGAACTTGTTCATGGAAGATTGAATATAGCGTGCTAACGATTAGTTCGGGGACGTTGGGGAGAAACGCGAGATGGCCAAAGGATAAGATTACCGAGATCGAATTTACCGGTCGTGTGGTTCTCCCCGAAGAGTCATATACGTTATTTGCTAACTTTCCCCGTTTACAAGTCGTGATTGGGACGGCTAACGTGGATACCAGTCACGTGACGAACATGAGCAGTATGTTTTATGACGATAAGCAATTGGGGGCGCTGGATCTTCGGAGTTGGGATGTCAGTCATGTTGAGCGTATGTCAGATATGTTTGAGCGTACGGAGGAGCTAGAGAATTTACAAGTGGGTACTTGGGATACGTCGCGGTTGACGCAAGCGGACGACATGTTTGGTTACTGCGGCGCGCGGGCCCTCGACTTACGCCATTGGAATGTAGCAAGAGTTGAGAGCATGAGTCTTATGTTTTATAGTATGTTTAACTTAGTCAGCTTGAACCTGAGCGGCTGGCATCCGGTTAATAATACGTCGATGTTTTGGATGTTTGGCGAAGATGACAATTTAAGATATTTACAGCTAGGTAATCGGTGGGACACCAGTCAGGTCACGGATCTCAGTGGTGTTTTCATGCATACCCGAATCGAGAGCTTGGATTTACACACGTGGGATGTCCGCAAGGTGACCACGATGAGACAGCTGTTCTGGCGTTGCTACTGGCTAGATCATATCAACCTCTCTGGCTGGCAGACGACTAGTTTACGAGATTTGGCACTGACGTTTCGGGGTGCGCCTACCCGGTATTTAGATATTGCAAACTGGGACGTCCATCAAGTGACGACGATGGAACAGATGTTGGGGCAAAGCGGTGCTCAATATTTGGACTTGCATAAGTGGGATGTTCGCAACGTCGTCGATTTCGAGCAAGTCTTTGCGGAAAGTGACCTTAAGAGTTTAAACATTAGTGGTTGGCAAACGCCACGTGCGGCCTCAATGAATGCGATGTTTTGGAACACCAAGGTTAGGTATCTAGATTTGGCTGGTTTTGACATGAGTCATTTAGACTATAATAATAGCTATCAGTATTGGGGCAAACGAGTGGAGAGGATGCTCGGCAGCATGCCGAACTTGTCCTCGTTAACGTTGGGACCGAAAGTCAAATTAAAGAGTGACGATGGCGCGACGACTGGATTAGGCATGACGGAGGAAAACTACCCGAGCACCCCTCACGCTAACGACTTCTGGCACGCCATCGGCTCAGGAACGGCGGATCATCCGTTGGGACCGCAGTTAACGGTGCCGGAATTAGAAGAACACTATACGCCGGCGATGGCCGGAACCTACGTCCGGGAGGTGCCGAGTGCGCCCGTAACCGTGAATTATATCGATGCTACAACTAACGAGGCTATTCGACCAGCGAAAGAATTGCGGGGGATCATCGATAAAGACTACACGATTAAGCCGGACTTGGAGGGCTACCGATTTGAGTACGCGACGGGCTCATTAACGGGGACGTTTGCACGAGAAGGCCGTGAAGTGACGCTTTATTTTGTGAAGAAGGGGAGTAATTTAGGCATCGTTAGGGTTCGCTACCACAATGCAAATTGGGGAGGATGGCTAAAACCGGACCAAATTTTAGTGGGAAAGATTGGGCAACGGTTTGTGGTCGAGGCGCCAGAGTTTGACGGCTTTTATCTCGACACGGAGTTGCCACAAGACGGCCGCTTCACTGCGCAACCACAGCTGATTGAGCTGACGTATCGCCTCCTGGGGCAGGTAACGGTGAACTACGTTGATGAGAAGAACAAGGTGCTCCACCCTGCACAGATGTTTGAAGGCAAGCCAGGAACACCGTATCGTACGGAACAATTCATGACGGGAATAGCGGCCGACTTGGCGGGATACACGCTAATCAATACAATTGGTCTGCCAGGTAGTTATAGTGAGGATGACGGGGAGGAAGTCACGCTGATTTTTAGCCAGGAGAGCGCAGTGACGCCAGGGCCAAACCCAAACCCAAACCCAAACCCAAACCCAAACCCAAACCCAAACCCAAACCCAAACCCAAACCCAGAACCTACGCCCGATCCGGGGCCGACGACGCCCCCAGCACCGACCCCGACTCCGACCCCGGAACCGAATCCAGGTCCGGGACCAACACCGAGCCCTAATCCGGCGCCTCAGCCGACACCTAATCCAGAACCAATACCGACCCCGGAGCCCAAGCCCCAACCGGCACCCAGTCCAAGACCGGCACCGGCGCCAGGGACAGAGCAACCGACGGCGCCAGTCGCAGTGGTCACAAACGGTGGGGATGGTGATCGGATTCAGGAAGCGTCTCGGCCAATGGCACAAGCCAATGGCGCGGCTGATCTGGGAGAGCCAGGACCATCAATGACGAAGCATCTTAGTCGTCAGCGTCGACAACCGCAAACTAGGGCGCCCAAGCGCAGTGTTTCTCGGCGTCACAAGGCGACCTTACCGGCAACTGGTGAGCAACGTCAGACTATGGCTGTCCTTTTGGGTAACTTACTCGTGTTGGGACTGAGCTGGCGATGGTGGCGGAAGCGGCCATAAGAGCTGTTATGAAAGGCGAAATGTAAAAATAATCGTAAAGGGAATTTACTAATTGATGAATTCCCTTTTTTTCGTGGCTTAGTTGTGAGGAGTTGGTTGGCCACAACGTCCAAGCTAATTTAATTATCGGTTGATAACGTTGCGAGAATGTGTACAATCGGCGTTTTGTAAGGTGGCTTTCATAACGGAATCATTTATCGGTTATACTTTTATTTCATTTCACCAATAATTATAGAAATGAAAATAGATGTTAATTGTTAAGCAGTATAGACAGTCTGCTAAATGTGTCCTATACTATAGTCAGACAGATATTGAGAAGTGTTACACATGAAAGGGGTAGCGTCATGCTTAACAAGTTGGGGAGTAAATCGAAACAAAAGTTGACGACTTTAGCCATTTTGGGTGTTATCGCTGGCGTGGGATACCAAGTTGACACGGCGCAAGCGGATACGCAGCCAGGGAATGATAATAATGCTGAACAGGAAAATACGCAGGTGGCACCAGCGGCTAATGATGTACAAGCACAAGAAGCTTCGCTCAAGAGTTCACAAGAAGACAATAATCCGGTATCTACTGAGGAAGCCAATACTGGCACACAGGATGTAATACCGGGCGAGAATCAGACGTCAGAGCCACCAGCTGCTCCGTCAAATGATGGGACGCCGCCTGTTCATAAGAATGGAGACGGCTTTGTTAAGGGCGATGACAATGTTGACCCCGCCCCAGAGACACTGGCAGTAAATACTCCGGGACAAGTCCAAACAGAAACTGAATCAGAAACGCCGACGTCTGGACAAGAGCCTAATAATCCAGCACCTGCAAAGGGGCCCAACATGAATATAAAAAGGTTAGCTAAAGAAGTCGCGGCTCCCACAGTTCAAACCGGTACCTGGGGAACGAGTACCTGGACGTTGGACAACCAAGGTGTTATGACCATTGGGGCCGGGACGTTGGGATCGGCGGCCGAGATGGACAGTGTGAAGGGCAACGTCACACAGGTTGTGTTCGGTGATAAGGTTGTTCTGCCTTGGAATTGTCGGGAGATGTTTTATGATTGGAATAAGGTTAAATCTTATGAGGGCCTGGACAACGTAGATGCGTCTAAAGTCAACTTAATGACGAGTATGTTTGCCTTTAACTTTGCGCTGGAAAGCATTGATCTCAGTAGCTGGAACATGGCCAACGTTAATAACATGCTAGCCATGTTCCAAGGCCCCAATAACGAGCCAGAGTTTTCGTTGGGCGGCGAACAATACATGCATTTGACCAGTGTTAAATTAGGTAATAGTTGGGGCAAGAGCAGTCCTAATCTATCCGCCTTGTTTGAAGGTGACCAGTTATTGACGTCTGCGGATGTTGAAAATTGGAACGTTAGCAAGACGAGTATGATGGCGAATATGTTCCGGGGGACGGGCTTTACGTCATTAGACCTTAGCAATTGGCAATTGCGGGCGGGGGTTCAGACCATTCGGATGTTTGCCGATATGCCTAATTTGACTAGTCTTAATTTGGGAACCATGAACTTTACGGGGCTTGTGTCTGGTTTGGTGGAGCATGATACGAACCTCACGACGCTTGACTTAACGAATGTGACGTCAAAATTTGTAACGGATGCCTTAAACGGAACAACTGGGCTTAAGGTTTTAACCTTAGGTGAGAAGACGAACTTGGTTAACGTTGGCTACCCTGGATTCGAGTACGACGTTGCCCTTCCCGAAATCACACCATCCGCTGATTACACTGGTCTCTGGCAGTTTGTCGGCACCGGGACGGTCGACCAGCCCAATGGCCCAACTTACACGGCCGCTGAATTGATGGCGACTTACGATGGCGCCACGATGGCGGGGACTTACGTTTGGCAGAAGGCTGAAAAGACGCCAGAACCTGATACGGATACGGGAAATACCACAAATCCGACAAATCCAGACCCAACAACGCCGGACACGACCAGCCCGACAACGCCAGACACGGATACCAACGTTGATGATGGTGCTGTCGATGTTGTTACCGGTGGTGACGGGGCCACGATTGACGGCGGAGACGCCGATATGGTAAGTCCAGCGAAGAAGACGACGCCAAGAGCCATTAAGCAGGCGACTACACGGACAGCAACGAAGGCCGCACCAACCGTCGCCTTGGCGAAGACGCATCAGCAAGCCTCAGCGACAAAACTCGCGGAACCAGCCACGCGGCAACAGAGTCAAGAGGCCACGTTGCCACAAACCGACGAACAATCAACGGGCTGGCTGGCAACCATTGCCGGTGTACTGGGCTTGAGTTTTCTGGGATTGAATTGGTTCAAACGGCAAAACTAACTTGGGTAATCAGGAATGAAGGATCGTTCAACTTGCGTTGGGCGGTCCTTTTTAAATTGCGATGATTCTGTTAGTCTATTAACCCATATTTTGCGGCGGTATACAACCCCTATTTTAGTCGTTTAGCCGTAAGCTGAATGGGGAAACGATAAGGTAAAACGTTATTATAGGGGCTTGGTACGGCTAAATATAAATACCACAATTCAAAATATTTAAATAATTGTATATAGTTAAAAGTATTTACTTTATTTGGTGGATCTGGTAAGCTCAACTCAACATCGAATTTGGTGAGTTGCTGGGCGCTTTTTATGGGGAGGATTTTTAGGCCATGACGACGACTATCTCGGATTTTACGACGACGGTGACACGACTAGGACACCTTTTGCAGGTTCGGCGTCAGGCAGTGGGGATGCCTCCGGCCGTGTTAGCCGCGGGCATTTGCGCGCAATCCATGATTACGCAAATCGAACAGGGGACGGAAATTCCCAATGCCATTCTGTTGGCCCGGTTATGTGATCGGTTAGGGTTGCCATTGGCACAGGGGCTTAAGCAGAACTATCCGATTCGGCGCCTTCCCATATTTAGCCGCAAGGTCCACCGACTCTATGCGCAACGCAAATTTGCGGAGCTGATGGCCTACATGGAGAAGCCGGAGAAGGTGAAGGTTTTGAAAACGGACGAGGACTTGAAAACGTACTATTACTACTACAGTTGTGCAGTTTATCAGGCAACGCAGGACACGGCGACGGCTTTACGCAACTTACATACGGCCCGGACCATGATGATACCCCAACGGCCCAATCGTTATCGAACGCTGGAACTTTTAATCATGGCAATGGAAAACAGCCTACAGGCGCTAATCACGAATAAGCCTGATTTCAGTGTGTTTGATGATCTTTTGCGAATTATTCGGGAGAAACGCTTGCTGGAGGTCAATGAAAATATCGGAATTATTTATAATCAGTATGCGCGAACTTGCTTGGCATTAAATCAGCCTGAGCGGGCGATTCCAGTACTCATTGAAGGCATTAAGTGGACAGTCGCCCAGAACTCGCAGTATTTATTACTAGACGACTACTATCTGCTGGTTCAAGCCTACGCGGGAACCCAACCGGTAGCGTCAGCAGCAAAAGAAGTGGCGACGACGTTCAAGCCAGCTGCCGATCAGGGGGAATTGTCATGATGAGTGAATGGGCAGCCATCCAAGAAACGTTATTTTTGATGAATGATGGTCTACCGCGGGATGCGCTGAAGGCGGAAGATACGGCAACGCAATCAGCAGGATCCGCCAAGAAAGGTAATTAGACCCCAGCCTGTCGCGGTTTGGTCGTGCTACACATGACCGAAAGTTAATTAATTTTAAAAAAATAAAAAATTTAACGCCTTTTTGCGGAGTTAAGGAGTGTAACATCAGGCAGCGCTAGTCGGTCGGCCCCGATTTGCCTAACTAAATGTTTTATGCTATACTACTAGCTTGTGAGTATCTGGCTTTCGCTAGAGTCTCTCCTTGCTCCCGCATTGCAGCGGGGGCCTGAAGTCCATAAGGAGGTGTAACATTCATGGAAACTACTAAATACGAAATTACCTACATCATTCGTCCAGACCTTGACGATGCCGCAAAGACCGCTTTGGTTGAACGCTTCGACAAGTTGCTTAAGGATAACGGTGCTGACATCCTTGATTCAAAGGATTGGTCCAAGCGTCGTTTTGCTTACGAAATTGGCGGTTTTAACGAAGGTATCTACCACGTTATCACGTTAAACGCTAATGACGATGCAGCCTTGAACGAATTTGACCGTTTATCCAAGATCAATGACAGTATCTTACGTCACATGATCGTTAAGCGCGAAGACTAATTTGACTTTAAACTTTTAATTTTGAGAGGAGTTATTCAGCAATGATCAACCGAGTAGTACTAACTGGCCGACTGACACGGGATGTTGACTTACGATACACCCAAGGCGGTGCTGCTGTTGCCACGTTTACCTTGGCCGTTGATCGGCGGTTCACCAACAAATCTGGTGAACGGGAAGCTGATTTCATAAGTTGTGTCATCTGGCGCAAGTCCGCGGAAAACTTTGCGAACTTCTTCCACAAGGGTTCCCTTGTTGGGATTGAAGGTCGGATTCAAACCCGGAATTATGAAAATCAACAAGGCCAACGGGTTTACGTTACCGAAGTTGTTGTCGAGGACTTTTCATTCCTCGAACCACGTTCTCGCAACGCGAACAACAATGCCGGTAACAACAACTACGGCGGTAACCCAGCGAATAATGCTCCTCAACAGAATCAGAATCAAAATGCCAATCCATTTACGAGTGGGAACCCGTCCTCGACGGCCCCAGCGCAAAATTCGAATCCGGCAGCGAACAACAACGGCAACAATGCTGGGAACAACTCAGCTGATCCGTTTGCGAACACTGGCGATTCAATTGACATTTCCGATGATGATTTACCGTTCTAAACACTAAAATACGAGGAGGGAATTTCTCATGGCAGGACAACGTCGTGGCGGCCGTCGCCGTCGTAAGGTTGACTTTATTGCAGCCAACCACATCGAATACATTGATTACAAGGATACTGACTTATTACGTCGGTTCATCTCCGAACGGGGTAAGATTTTACCACGCCGGGTAACTGGTACTAGTGCCAAGAACCAACGGAAGTTAACTATTGCTATCAAGCGTTCACGGATCATGGGCTTAATGCCATTCGTTAGCGAAGAGTAGTCGATTAAGGACTGACACTTAGGTGTTGGTCCTTTTTTTTGGCCAAAATTTAAAAACGCAACTAAATTCGTTAGTTGCGCCCAGCCACTACCCCAATTCCCAATTAAATAAGTATTTAGCTTAGCTTCTGGCCCGTTTTCAGTAGACTGAAGGTATCAACTTAACATTGGAGGTCTAGGAAATGATTACTGCTTTTGCAAGTCCCTCGACGTATGTTCAGGGAGATCGGCTGTTGCCTCACGCCGCGCGGTATATCGTGCCGTTTGGGGATCATGGGCTCATAATTGCTGATGACATTGTTTGGGAGTTGATTGGTGGGCAGTTCTATCAGAACTTGACGGCAGATGGATTGAAGATTGAACACGTTCATTTCAATGGTGAAAGTTCGCCGGAAGAGATCGCGCGGATTCAGGCCATTGGGCAGGAAAAAGACGCCAAGTTCGTGATTGCCCTGGGCTGTGGTAAGACCAATGACACGACCAAGGCCGTTGGCGACAAGCTACACGTGCCGGTGGTCATCGTGCCAACCTTGGCATCTAACGACTCACCCTGCACGCGCCTGAGCGTCCTGTACTCGGCCAACGGGGAGTTTCTCAAGTATCAATTCTACGATAAGAATCCCGATCTCGTGTTGGTCGATTCGACCGTGATTGCCGGTGCGCCGGTACGGTTCTTAATCGATGGCATTGCCGATGCCCTGTCGACCAACGTCGAGGCCCAGACGGTTGCCCGAGCCCGCGCGACCACGTTACTGCCGCTACAGACGGATCAGACGGCGGCCGGCATTGCGCTAGCGGAGAAATGCGAAGATCTACTCTTTAAATACACGCAACAGGCCGTTTCCGCCGCGGCCAACCACGTGGTGACGCCGGCGCTCGCCCACATTATCGAGGCCAATATTTTGTTGAGTGGGGTCGGCGCCGAAAGCTCTGGTCTGGCCGCGGCTCATAGCTTTCAAAACGGTTTAACCGCACTGTCGGGAGACGTTCATCGCCTCTCACACGGGCAGAAAGTCGCCTTTGGGACGCTAGTGAACCTAGTACTCGAGGGGGCCAGCGACGATCAATTCCAGCGTTATCTGGAGTTTGAAGCCAATCTGGGGCTCCCGACCACGCTAGCGGACCTGCATTTGGACGAGGCGACCGATGACGATCTCATGAAGGTAGCCAAACTCACCGTCCAACCCGGCGAAACGATTCACAACATGGGCTTTGCCGTGACAGCCCGCGACGTCTTCTGTGCGATCAAGGCGACCGATGAGCTCTCCCGCCAAATCTTACGCCAATTCTAAATCGTTATCCCAATTTTAGCTGATTTATCGGTCTAATTTAGAAGTCGCTGGTCACTTGCCAGCGACTTCTTTAGATCACGGCTTATTTCTGTCACTGCACCCATCCTATCCCTGAAACTGAGGAAGTCTTCCTCAGTTTAACGGAAATAAGATGAATGTCAACTGGTAAATCGTTAACATAACGAAATAAATATTTAGTCAATCAGCGATAACCAGAAAAACGCAGTGCAAGCGCACCAGGGGTCGGATCCCGTGTGCCTGCACTGCATTTTAACGTGAGTTAGAATTCCCGGTGACCGCCCAAGTAGACCTGTTTATCGGCTTGAACAACGGCGGCGGTGTCGGCCAACGGATCGGCCTTGAGCACCTGGAAATCGGCGAATTTGCCAACCTCGAGGGTCCCGTATTCCTGATCAACACCCATGAGCGCGGCGGAATTGCGGGTGGAACACTGGTAAGCCTGCGCCGGGGTCATGCCTAATTTGGTTAGGAGACCGAACTCCTGGGGGGTCAGGTCAAACCCATTAAAGGGCGTTCCCGCGTCGGTGCCACAGGTGAACTTGACTCCCAGTTGAAAGGCGCGCCGCATGTTGACGTAGGTATCGTCCAGCGCATCGGCGGCCTTCTTGACTTCCCAATCGGGCAGCACGCCGGGGCCTTGTTCGGGGATAACCC
This sequence comes from Levilactobacillus brevis, assembly GCA_021383565.1. Taxonomy (NCBI): domain Bacteria; kingdom Bacillati; phylum Bacillota; class Bacilli; order Lactobacillales; family Lactobacillaceae; genus Levilactobacillus; species Levilactobacillus brevis. The sequence goes on from CP079699.1 coordinate 2,106,631, forward strand.
ATTCGGCGATGAGGGTTGGCGTGAGGTAGGTGCCCTGTTGCACCATCTGGCGGGCCTCATCTTCGGTGACGTAGAAGCCGTGTTCTACAGAGTCCACGCCGGCGTCCAAGGCGTTTTGGATACCCGGATTTCCCTCGGCATGCGCGGCCACGACCCGACGTTTGTGGTGGGCTTCCTCAACGGCGACGTGCATTTCGGCGACGGAGAGCTGGGCGTCCTCCATGAAATCATTCGGCGTCATGACGCCGCCGGTCGCCATAACCTTGATGCTTTCGGCCCCGTTCTTAAAGGCGGTTCGGACCGCCTTACGCATTTCGTCCGGAGAATCGACCGCGTGACCACCATGGGGTGAATCGCCATGGCCCCCGGTCATCGAAAAGGCCTTGCCCGAGGTCAGCATGTGGGGCGTGTGGGGGAGTTGGCCGGACTGTTGGAGTCGCTTGAGTTTGACGTCGGCATCGTAGCCGGTTCCGCATCCCCGCACGTAGGTCACGCCGGATTTAAGTAGCGTCTGAAGATTGGTAAAGGCGAGTACACCCGCCTCGGCCTCGGAATGTTCCTTGCCCTGAAGCGACTGGGGATCGGCGGTGACGTGGACGTGAACGTTCATAAAGCCCGGCATGACATACTGCCCGTTGAGGTCCACGCTGGTGTCGGCGGCTGCGGGCGTGCCCTGCCCACGGTCGACCAATTTGCCGGAGTCATTATCGACGGTGAACCAGGCGTTGGCTTGGTTCTGGTCGTTGGTACCATCGAATAGCGTAAGGTTAAAGAATGTGGTTTTGGTCATAAGATTGCCTCCTGAATATTAGGGATTAAATGAAGACGGTCAATAAAATCTAGTCTGGTGGGACGCCGCACAGCCCCGGTATTTCCTAGAATCAACACCACGAAAAACATTTGAGGATGTCGGTGTGGTGCGGGTCGTTGGAAATGCGGATACGGGCGGCGTTGCCGATGGCTTAATCGTTTAGCGGATCGACTTTACTTCCAATAAGCATATTTATACTGAGCGGCGTGGAGCAGGGTGTCCTTGAGACCACCAACATCCTTGCTGACGAGCTTGGCTTGGGACGGCTGATACAGGGGAATGTAACCCTTGACGGCCATGAGCCGTTGGTTAGCGTCCATCAGCGTGTTGTAGCGCGTGAGGCCCGTCTCGTTTTCCGCCTTGGCGAGCAGTTGATTGAAGGTCGGGTCGTTCCAGCCCGTGAAGTTGACCGAGTTCCCCTTGGCCGCCAAATCAAGGAAGTCTGAGGCGTCGAGTAAATTGGTGGACCAGCCTGTCAGATTGAGATCAAAGGTGCCGGCGAAGTCTCGCGCCACGTGTTGCGCGTGGGGGATGGAGGTCGTGGTAACCGTGAGACCCTTGAAGTTTTTCTCCATGACGGATTGAAGGTAGGTGCCCACGTGTTTGTCATCATCGGTATCGTCGGTCAACAGATTCAGTGTGACCTTAGTCTTACCGGTCTCCTTTAAGTATTTGGCCCAGTAGGTCTTGGCCTTGGCAACGTCAGTGGGGAGAAGATTGCCCAGTTGGGTGGCCATGTCTTCGCCTGTCTTCGGGTTGGCCTGATCCCCGCGGGGAACGGCACTGAGGGCGGGCTTGGACCCGTCTTGGAGTACCTTGCTAGTCAGCGTCTTTCTGTTCGTCACGTAGGAGATCGCTTGGCGCAGATTCTCAGAGTTCGTTGCGGACCGCTTACTGTTCACGTAGAGGTACTGGAGTCGACCCTGCAACGTCTGATGGAGCTCGCGGTTATTGGCGTTGGCTCGGACGTATTGGCTGCTAACGGTGGTCTCCTGGACCTTACCGCTCTTAAATAAAGTGGCTGCGGTGCTTTCATCCTTGGTGACGGCGACCTTGACCTTCTTGATCTTGACGTCCTTGGCGTTCCAGTAGTGGGTGTTCTTCACGTACGTCCAGGACGAGTTGCTTCCGGTCCAGCCGACCAACTTGTAGGCACCGTTACTCATGGTCTTGGTGGCGTTGGTGCCGTACTTCTGGCCGTATTTCTTCACGGTGGCGGTATTCAACGGGTAGTAGTCGGAAACGAGGTCGTTGAAATAAGGGACGGCCTTACTGAGGGTGATTTGAAGTTTAGTCTTGCTGAGGGCCTTGACGCCTAGCGTTGAAGGGTCGGCCTTACCATTCTGGATGGCCGTGTAGCCGGTGATGGCCGACAGCTTGTTGGCGTACTGGGCCTTGGTCTTCGGGGCGACCCAGCGACGCAGCGAGGTCACAAAGTCTTGGGCGGTGACGGCCTGACCGTTAGCCCATTTGGCGTTCTGCCGTAGGTTAAAGGTGTAGGTCTTGCCGTGGTTGGTGGGCGTGACGACCTTGGTGGCTACGCCCGCGACGATTTTACCGTTTTGATTGTAAGTGTAGAGACCTTCCATGGTTTGCGAGATGACGCTGCCACTGTTGGTGTCGGTCGACTTGTTGGGGTCGGCGGTGGCGGGTTCGCTGGGAAGGGTAACGTTTAGCGTCCGATTCTTGGTGGTGTTACCGGCAGCGTTGCCGCAGCCACTCAGGGTGACGAGTAAGAGTAGGGCAAGCGGCGCGGTTAGAGCAAGATGTTTCATCGAAAAACCTCCTAGAATACCAACTGATTAGAATGGTTCTGAAATAAAAAAGCACCCTTACGGAAAAAATTCTCCGTAAGGGTGCAGTCTGCACGGTACCACCTTATTTTTTGCTACTCAAAAAGTAGCGCTATCCATGAACGGCGAGCTTCCTAGAGGGACGGCCCCAGAGTCTAGGATCTACTGGGAAATCGAACCACACTCGCGATTCACTGCATTGATAACGGTTGCTACCGGTATAGACTTACTTTATTTTCAGCAAACAGCTCCGAAGGGATGTTCGCGCCGAAACCCTTGACCCGCTTGCACTAAACCGGGTTCGCTAACAAGGGGAAAATCGGTGCTACTGGACTTCATCATCACTTTTTAATTTTTCTAATCAATTGTTAATAATTGCTAGTTTAGCACGAGAATTCAGAAAGTCAACCGGGATTTTAAAATTTAGTTGGCGCTTGACGACCAATTTAGCTGGCAGTCTATAAGTAGTGTTTCACATGAAACATTTTCTGAAGGGAGATAATCTCCCGCAATAAAACTATCTTTTTACCCCCAAACCTCGTACACTGATCTCAGGAGGGGAGTACATGAAAAAAATACATAAATGGGCCCTGGCACTCGCCATCGCTTTGCTCGCGGTGGGCGGTCACGTGACGGCACAGGCGGCCACTAAAACCAAGGCCAAGGATTTACCGCTCTACACGACCTACGTCCGGACCAAACACGCCATGGATATCGGCGCCAAGGAGAAAACCAAGACGGGCTATAAGCCGATTCACGTGAAGAAGAATAAGTTGCTACGGGTCGACGGGATTGTCTTTTACGGTAAGTACCCGAATGCCTATACCAAGGCGACGCTGATCCTCGGGCCGATTCACTACGCGCGCTACCACCGGATTAAATACAGCAATAAGCTTATTCGTTTTAACACCGCCAACTTTACCTACGTGAAGACGTTGCGAGCCCCGATCCGGACGCAATTGCTACGGCAGGGTAAGGGCTTCGTGATGTCTACGACCCAGTTTAACCAGCCGACCTACTCGGCGGCGCTCTACGTCACGTTGGACAATTACATTCAGACCTACACCAAGGCTCGGATGACGCAGATTGACGACAACTGGCTGACCCGGAATGTGTACAACGACTTTGCCGAGCAGAAGCCCACGGATAGTGTGAAGATTACCAAGCTGGTGAAGAAGGGGACCAGCTACAAGATTGACTACCGAACGCCACTGAAGGGTTTTGCCGACCGTAAGATTGGTCCACATCATTATCGGCTGACGATTAAACAGGGGAGCAAGCAATCTCAGGGCTACACGCCGGTCGATGACACCTATGATACAGCCGCTAGTTGGACGAATTTCAAGGTTAACGGTCGCGCTTACTTTTCTGGGGATGCCGAGTGGGGCCTGAATTAAATGGTTCGCGTGAACCATAAGATAGTTCGACCACCTCAAGCTGACGGTCACAAGAGTTTGGAACAAAATTTCTCCAACCCTTGTGTTCCAATTTAGATAGCCGAAACGTGCGCCAAAAGGCAGCCGGTTCCGCTTAAAACTGACAACCAAATCATCCAAGACCGGGATTATTCGCTTATCAGCCTTAATGCTCACCGACTAATCGCCTTTTGGCGCACTCTCTTTTTTAGCGCGCGTAGCGTTGAATAATGGCCGCTAACGTTTCGGTAGCGGTGGCCCAGCCCACCCGCTGGTTGTAGTATTGGGCGAAACGCTCATCGGCTAAATACAGTTGCGCCAGGCCGCGATGTTTTTCCGGGGTGTAATTGTTCCACGTGAAACATAGCCACTGACGATGCAGCCGATAGACTTCGTGAGCGGCCGCGCTGCCTAACTCTTGGCTGACGGTTACTGCCTTTAGCTGGGCGATTAAGGCCGCCTCCGTTTCCTGCATGGCCTGGTAGTCGGCGGCACTTAGCGCGGCGAATTTTTGCTGGCTGGTTGCGACGGCGTCTTGGCCGTAACGTTGGCGGGCTTCGTCACCGAACTGTTGCTCGTTATCGGCGAGGGCTTGCTGTTTAAACGCGGCGAATTTTTCCGAATCTGTCATTTGGGGACCTCCAGTGCGGGCCGCTAAGGTACGGTCCAGGGTATTCAGCAAGGTCGTGAGGTGGTCGCGTTTGGCCTGAAGTTTGGTGCGTTGGGTGGCTAGAACGACCGTCTGCTCGGCGGGGGATTGGGCCATGAGTACCTGAATCTGGGCTAAACTAAAGTCGAATGCCTGAAAATAACGAATCAGTTGCAGGCGGTCCACGGCGGCTGGCGAATATTCCCGGTAACCATTGGCCGGGTTGCGGTGGGCCGGTAAGAGACCAATTTGATCATAGTAGCGCAGCGTGCGGGGACTGACGTTGGCGAATTGGGCCAACTGTTGAATGCTGTAGGTCATGGCGACCACCTCCTTCTTGCTTAGAGCTTATGATAAGGGCTGACGTCACGTCAAGGTCAAGGCTTTTGGTAAAAATCAGTGGGTTAACGGTTCCGTGGCACAATTAAAGTTATGATCCCCCAAAGATCAAGGGCAAGCCCGCCACGTCGCGGTTTAGTGCGGAACGTTGATTTTGTGATTAGGGGCTAGTGTGATAAAATATAGGTATTATTTGTAACTTTTTGCTTCCCCCGTGAGTCGCTTGCGATGTGGGAAGTAAAACGAATTTTCCCAGATGAATCAGATGAGGAGCAAAATGAAAAAATTATTTTCGCGAGCCAACATACCCGAGTTCTTACAGAACCGGCGTCTGCGTGGCATCGCTATTATGACGGCTGCTCTGGCCATTCTTGGAATTGTTCTGTCGTTTCTGCTGAACTGGATCTTTGGGATTGTCGTCCTAGTTCTGGTTGGCATCGCCACGCTAATGGTCTTCAACACCATGGCGGAGATTGGCGACGACACCACGCAGTACATTTCCGATCTGTCCTTTCGGATTCAGCAGGGTGAACAAGAAGCCCTGTTGCGGATGCCACCAGGCGTGATGATCTTGGGAGATAGTGATCAGGTGGAATGGGTCAATCCCTACCTTCAGCACTATTTCGGCGATACCGATGTTTTGAGCCGGTCGATTAACGATGTCGACGCGGACTTGGCGCAGCTGATTAATACGGCTGAACCCAAGACCATGACGACCGTGAAATGGCGCGATAAACGGTTTACGTTGTTTGTGGAACCCGATTTCCATGCCGTTTACCTCTACGACATCACGCATTACCAGTTGATTCAGGAACAATACGATAACGAAAAGATTGCTATTGGTCAGGTCTTCTTGGATAACTACGATGAAGTTACCCAGTCGATGACCGACCAGGATATCTCTAACCTGCGAAACTACGTGACCAACGAGCTGTCGGCCTGGGTTCAGCAGTTCGATATGTACCTGAAACAATTGGATGATGACCACTACTTCGTGCTGGCCTACGCCAAATCGTTGGCGGCCATCGAAGCCGATAAATTCAAGATTCTGGATACGATTCGAGAGACCACGTCTAAGCAAAACTTCCCGTTGACTCTAAGTATTGGGATTGCATATGGCGATCCCAACCTGAACAAGCTAGCCGACCAAGCCCAGAGTAATCTGGATTTGGCGCTGGGCCGGGGTGGGGACCAGGTCGTGGTGAAGGCCGCCGACCAGGAAGCCCGTTACTATGGTGGGAAGACCAACCCGATGGAGAAGCGGACGCGGGTCAGAGCGCGGATGATTTCCCAAGCACTACAGGAATTGATGAACGAGTCCGACCAGATCTTTGTTCAGGGGCACACGCAACCCGATATGGATTCGCTGGGCGCCTGCCTGGGGATTCGGCGGATTGCCAAGATGAACCACAAGACCTGTTGGATCGTCTTGGATAAGGAAACGGTCCATTCCGACGTGCAACGTTTGTTGGATAACCTGAAAGCCTATCCCGACATCGACGCGGCAATTATCTCCCCGCAGGAAGCTTTGGAAAAGGCCACCGCGCAGAGTATGTTGCTGATGGTGGACCACTCGAAGCCGTCCATTTCCATCTCGGCGGACCTCTACCACCGCCTGGAGAACCGCGTGATGATCATTGACCATCACCGGCGGGGCGAAGAATTCCCCGAGAACCCCCTGCTGGTCTACATCGAACCGTACGCCAGCTCGACCTGTGAGTTAATCACCGAAATGTTTGAGTACCAGTCCCAAGAGGGCGAACCAATCAACAAGCTGGAAGCCACGGCGATGTTGACGGGGATCTTCGTGGACACCAAGCACTTCTCGTTGCGGACCGGGACCCGGACGTTTGACGCGGCCAGTTACTTGCGGTCTGCCGGAGCGGATTCTATCGAGATGCAACAGTACATGAAGGAAAATGTCGACAGCTACCTGCAACGCAACCACTTAATTGAAATGGTTGAGTTCGTGAATGAAGACATGGCCTTAATTGCGGGCGAAGAGGACCAAACCTACGATCCGGTCACGGCGGCTCAGGCGGCCGATGACCTGCTGAATATGTCCGGCGTGGACGCGTCGTTTGTCATCACCCGTCGCGCTGACGGTCGAGTCGGCATTTCCGCGCGGTCACTGGGTGAGATCAACGTCCAGCTGGTCATGGAAGACATGGGCGGTGGCGGTCATCTCTCCAATGCGGCGACCCAGATTAGTGATAAATCGGTCGCTGAGGTTAAACAGCAGTTGCTGGATATTCTGAACCCAACCGAGGAGCCGGTTGACGCGGCTAAATAGTTAATTGCTTCTCGCTGGGTTTCGGCGTAGGATTAATAATAAGCATGAATTAAAAGTGAGGAGTGACCGACGTGAAAGTCATTTTTATGAAGGATGTCCGCGGTAAGGGTAAGCGCGGCGAAATCAAGAATGTTCCTGATGGCTACGCCCAAAACTTCCTGATCAAGCGGGGATTGGCCAAGGAAGCCAATCAGGCCGCGATGAGCCAGTTGAAGGGTGAACGTAAAGCAGAGGAACGGCGCGAGGCGGAGAACTTAGCCGAAGCCCAGGACCTGCAAAAGCACTTGGAAAACGACAAGACAGTCGTTGAGATCGTGGCAAAGGCCGGAGAAGATGGCCGTTTGTTCGGGTCTATTCCTAGTAAACAAATCGTGCAAGCCTTGCAGAAGCAATTCGATTTGAAGATTGACAAGCGCAAGGTGGAACTCCCAGAACCGATTCGGTCGCTGGGCTACACCAACGTGCCGGTCAAGCTGCATTCCGAAGTCACCGCGAAGATTCGCGTGCACGTGGCGGCGAAGCAAAAATAATGAGATTAATGAAGACCGTTGCGCTTGCGTGGCGGTCTTTTTTCGTGGGAATTTTACGCGGTGGGCGTTTATCTCTGCCGGGGTGGGCAAAGTAGTGTATGATTCAAGATGAACGGTCATGGCGGGCGAGCATGAATATTTACCTGACCACCCGTTACATGGTAGAATAGATGTCTTAATGCTTGCGTTATTTTGGTAAGCGCGAGGAATTGGAATGTTGTCTAGGCACCAGTGAAGAGGTAATTAGTTAAGCATGGATAATAACGTACTCACAGACCATACCCCACCACAGAACCTCGATGCCGAAAAGGCCGTCCTCGGGGCGATCTTTTTAAGTACCGATGCGTTGGTGGACGCGTTGGAATACCTAGCCCCGGAGGATTTCTACCGCCGGGAACATCAGATTATCTTTCAAGCGATGATCGACCTAAACGACCGCGACGAAGCCATTGATGTGGTGACGATCACGGACCGATTAACGGCCAAAAATGAATTGGATGACGTCGGCGGGATTACCTACATCGCCGATTTGGCGGGCGCCGTACCCACGGCCGCCAATGCCACGTACTATGCCAAGATTGTCCAAGAAAAGGCGATCCTGCGGCGGTTGATTCAGACGGCCACCAACATCGCCACACAAGGGTACCAGCAGGACGAGGACGTTTCCGACCTGCTGGATAACGCCGAACGTGACATCATGAGTGTGGCGGAAACCCGGAATCAGTCGGGCTTCAAGCCGATTCGCGACGTGCTGAATACCTCCTTTGAAGAGATCAATAAGCTCTCCGAACAGGGCGATATCATTACGGGGCTGTCGACGGGCTACGCCGAGCTGGACAAGATGACCACCGGGCTACATGACGACGAGTTGATGATTTTAGCCGCCCGGCCGGCCGTGGGGAAGACCGCGTTTGCCTTGAATATTGCGCAAAACGTCGGCACCAAGACGGATAAGACGGTCGCCATCTTCAGTCTGGAAATGAGTGCGGAGTCGCTGGTCAACCGGATGTTGTGCGCGGAAGGCTCCATCGACGCCAATCACCTGCGGACGGGGCAATTGTCCGAAGACGAATGGCAAAACTTGATTGTGGCCATGGGAAGCCTGGCCAAGGCCAGCATCTACATCGACGATACGGCCGGAAACAAGATCACCGAAATTCGGGCAAAATGTCGGCGGTTGGCGAAGGAAAAGGGTAACCTGGGGCTCATCGTCATCGACTACTTGCAGCTGATTGAAGGTACCAACCACGAAAGTCGCCAACAAGAAGTTTCCGATATTTCGCGGCAGTTGAAGAAGCTAGCCAAGGAACTCCACGTGCCAGTCATCGCGTTGTCCCAGCTCTCACGGGGCGTGGAACAACGTCAGGACAAGCGGCCGGTGTTGTCCGATATTCGGGAATCCGGGTCAATCGAACAGGATGCTGACATCGTTTCTTTCCTCTACCGGGACGACTATTACGAGCGTGACGGTGATGAGGATGGCGGTGGCGACAACGACAGTGATCCACGTGATGAGGGCGATCAGGATGTCGGGGAAGTCGAAGTCATTATTGAGAAGAACCGGTCGGGTCCGCGGGGAACCGTCAAGTTGCTCTTCGTAAAATCATTCAATAAATTTTCATCGGTGGCCTATACGCCAGAATAAAAAAGTGAAGCTGTCGATCGGGAGACTGGTCGGCGGCTTTATTTGATCGCGGTGTGACAGGACCAAAAGGGTGAACTGGTCTAGAGAACTTGCTGGGAGATTTATGCGGATAACTTGATATGAATCAAGTTGATGTCCCGAATTAATGTGAAAATTGAAAAAATAAGCGGATAAATGGTGTTTAACCGTAAAATTCATAGGGTTGTGCTAGAATGTTCACATTTTCGTCATATTTACAGATTACTATATGAAGCATAGAAGTTAACCAATCGGTTGCTTCTACCAAAGATTAACAATCTTTTTTCATGTACTCCTCCTCCCCTGGAATAATGAAAAAATAGTTAACGTCATTGTTATAAATGACGTTACCCCTACTCCGATGACCATCGCTTTCCCCGAGCGGTGGTTTTTTTTGTGCGACGAATTTACAATTGAAGTGCAACAAGTAAGAAGATAAAAAAGGAACTCATAGCCTGAGTCCTGTAAAATGAAGTCACCACAACAATCATTTAAAGGAGATTTTAGGCTATGAGTTCGTACAAACATCTTACCTTAAAAGACCGAGAATGCATACTGTTAGGCGTCACTTTAAACGATAGCTATCAAGTTATTGCGGAGAAAATTGGCTGTTCTAAAGCCACTGTATCACGTGAAGTTACACGCAATGGCGGTCGTGATGCATACTCAGCTGTCAAAGCACAAGAGAGCTACCAAAGGCGCCGACTGAAGAGCCGCCGTCCTAGACTCCTAACTGACCTGAAATTACGAGATTTTGTCCTTCGCTGCATCGTTCAATACCAATGGTCTCCCGAACAAATCTCAGGGCGTTTACTTCACGAAAATAGTGGATGGCGAATTAGTTACAACACCATTTATCGCGGAATTGAACGTGATAATTTGGGAATTAAACGTAAGAGTCGTGGCGCTCGTGGTTTTGCCCGTAAACTCCGCCATCGTGGCAAAACTCGCAAGGTCAAAGGAACAATCAATGAACGACGGGGGCGGTTTAATGATGTTCCTTCAGTCCATGAGCGGCCAGTGTCGTGTGATAACCGGAGCTGGTTTGGCCATTGGGAAGGTGACACCGTTCGAGGTAAGACTGGACGTTCAGCTTTAGTTACGTTGGTGGACCGTAAATCACGTTACTTACTATCTCAACGAGTTTCCAAAGTAAACGCCAAGAACGTTACACAAGCTATGATTGACTTATTGCATACTGTGACGCCCAAACGAGTTCGTACGCTTACGCCGGATCGTGGGACTGAATTCGCAAGATATCGTGAAGTTAGTCAAGAGCTAGGTATTCCGGTCTATTTTCCAGATCCACACGCACCACAGCAACGGGGAACTAACGAGAATACAAATGGTCTTATTCGTGAGTATTTCCCAAAAGGAACTGATTTAGATCAACTCACTGACCAAGATATCTGTCAGTTCATTGAAACATTAAATAACCGACCACGTAAGGTCTTAGGCTGGAAGAGTCCATCAGAAATTTTCTTTGGAATAAAGTTGCGCTTGACTTGACAATTTGTCGCCTAAAAATACGCGCGCGGACGAGATGTTTCACATGAAACATTATTTCGTTAGTGTCAGAAATTGCCGACGGAGGGCCAGACAACTTTCCGGGAGCGTCGAGCGGGCCGCCACGTCATGGGCGCCATCGGCCGTGACAATACCGGTGCCCTGAAAGTCCATCTGAAGCCAATCGCAGGAGGCGCGTACGGCATCGGCAATGCCCGTGGCCTTGCGTTCGGGTTGATCGGCACCGACGATCAAGAGATAGACGCGTTTACCGGCGAAGGGGAAGTCGTGACTAAAGCTGTCAAACCATCGATCCATGAAGACCTTGAGTTGGCCCGTCATGCCGTACCAGTACACGGGTGTCCCCAGCACGATATCGCTGGCTCGGGCAAAGTCCGTGCGCATGAAGGCCTCGTAGTCGTCGCTAGTGTCGCGCTGGTCGCGGTCGGTCTCCCGGTCATCTTGGACGAAATGCAACGTGTAATCCGTGAGGTGTCGGGTGGTGTGGGGACAATCGGTCAGTAGGCGTTCACCAAGGGTCGCGGTGTTGCCGTGACGCCGAGGACTGCCGTTGATGAATAAAATGGTCATACTAGAAAATCTCCTCTGTAAAGGTTACGTAAATTTCGATAAGTCTACTTCGTTAGGATTGGAAACGTTTTCTTGAAATTAGTGGGTGGTCATTTTCCGAAGGCTAGTGCTAGAATGTAGCTTAACGTACTTTTGGGAAAGGGAGGGTCACGATGAAACAAGAAATTCGGTTGCGCTGGTTACTGCTCGGCGCGCTGTTCAGTAGTATCGGCATGAGCTTTATCTGGCCATTGACGACGATCTACATGCACAATCGGTTGGGAACCTCGCTTACGGAAGTGGGGATTATCTTACTGTTCTATTCACTGGCCAATGTCGTGGGAAGTGTGCTGGGCGGCCGGCTATTCGACCGGCTCAATCCCTATTATTTGACGATCGGTGGGGTCAGCGTGTCCCTGCTGACGTTGGGCAGTCTGATCTTCAATCACGGGTGGCCGGCGTTTCCCATCTCGCTTATCTTCCTGGGGTTGGCCTCCGGGTGGACCCTGACGATGGTGAATTCACTGGGAACCACGATTCACAGCCGCGATGGTCGATACATATTTAACATGTTATATTTCGCGCAGAACTTAGGGGTCGTCTTGGGGACGGCCATGGTGGGCTACGTCTATAATACCAGTGTAGCCCTGCTGTTTGGCATTGCGACGAGCCTGTTTGTGCTCTTTCTGATCGTCGCGGTGCTCTGCTATCATGCGCCGGCGGTCATGCAGCGGCAGGTGGTTCAACAGGAACGGCACAGCGTCCACATTGCGCTACCGAATCGGCGGATCATGGCCGGCTTCTTCATTTCGCTGGTGGTGATCTGGATCATGTATGAGCAGTGGGTCTCCAACCTCTCCGTCTATATGACGGGCATGGGGATTCCCATGAAGGATTACAGCCTGTTGTGGACGCTTAACGCCGGGCTGATCGTGGTCTTCCAGGCGCTGATTAACTGGTTCTCGCACTATTTCAGCAATCTCTATTTGCAGGTGTACGCCGGCATCTTTTTCGTAGCGGTTTCCTTTGTCACACTGATCTTTGCCAAGGACTACCTGCATTTCGTGATTGCCATGGTGATTCTGACGATGGGTGAGGCGACGGCCTTTCCGGCGATTCCTGCTATCGTCAACAACCTGACGCCGACCGCGGTTAAGGGAAAATACCAAGGCATGGCCAACGCCTGGGCCTCGGTCGGTAAGGCGGTCGGTCCCTTATTCGGGGGAATCGTGATCGACCACTCCTCCTATACGTTGCTCTTTATCATTGCAGCGCTGGCCAATCTGGTGATTCTGGGGTTGAACGGCGTGATTATTACGGGCAACCAACACCGTGTGGAAACTTTTAAATGAGTTCTGGAGAGAATGGTGTATAATAACACTAGGTAATTGTCAGAATCATTAGGGAAATCAGGGGAAAGCACATGAAAAAAAGATTGAGGGGAATCGGTGGCCTGCTGATTGGTTTAGTGGCGGGGCTGTTGCTATTTGTGCAACCGCCACACAATCAGTCGACGATCACCGACTCCGTTGTCAAACCCACTTCGGGGCAGACGGCGGTTCAAGTTACGAATACCACGGGGAGCGGTCACGTCGAGATTAAGACGCAGACCACGACGAGTCAAGAGGGGAAAATGGTGAGCCGGCAAACGACGACCACCACGCCGGTTCGACAACAGCAGAATCGGACGCATCACTAGTGCATACGCGTTAAATTTTTAGCAGAATAATACTGATTGAACCAGAGATATACAGGAGAGCTAACCTACAGGGATAAGGGTTAGCTCTTTTTTTACCCAAATATTCAGAAAATATACATAAAAATGAATGTTTATAAAAGCATTGACATCAGTAATGAATGATGATAAATTAAATATCAATAAATGAGACCAAGCAAAGAAGAGTAGCCTTAAGCAATGTGTCCAGCGAGTTCGGGATGATGGAAGCCGAATCCAACGGTTAAGGTGAAGCGCATCGGAGCGTCGGGACAGTGAACGAGGTAGTTGTCCCTGAGTCGTGCCCATTACCGCACGGGAGCTGATCAGTGTCAGCGCCATGAGAGATAAAACAAGGTGGTACCGCGAGCCATTCGCCCTTGTTGGTTTGAAAAAACCAACGAAGACGAGTGGCTTTTTGCATTTAAACGAAATGAGGGATTGGCATATGAAAAAATTAGTGGGATTAAGTTTCGGTTTATTGGCCATCGTAGCGCTGGCCGGTTGTGGGACCACACAGGCAAAGAGTAGTGCAGACAAGGCGTTAGACGTGACGATGGTTGGGAATCCAGCCACGGCCAACCCCGCCATTTCGGGGGATTCTAACAGTTCCAGTCTAATTGCCCAGACGCAAGAGGGCCTGTACACGTTGAACGAGAACGGTAAGGTCGTGGCCGGCGTGGCCGAGAAGGTCGTCAAACCAACGAAGAATGGGACTGTCTATACATTTAAACTGAAGAAGGCCGCAAAATGGTCCAACGGCGATCCCGTGACGGCCCAAGACTTCGTCACCTCCTTTCAGTGGCAGGTTAATCCGCAATCTAAGTCGCAGGTAGCCAATAAGCTGAAGTTCTTAAAGAACTACGACGCCGTGCAAGCCGGTAAGCAACCGGTCTCTGCACTGGGGGTTAAGGCGTTGGATAAGTCGACGTTACAATTAACGTTGTCCAAGCCGCAACCTTGGTTGCCCGATATTCTGGCCACGGCCGAATATCCAATGAAGACCGATTTATTTAAGAAGTATGGGAGTAAATATGGCACGTCCGCTACGAAGACCATGTCCGAAGGGGCCTACAAGTTGGTCGGTTGGAGCGGTACCACGGATAGTTGGTCCTACGTGAAGAACACTCATTACTGGAATGCCAAGAACGTCAAGATTGGCAAGGTTAACGTCCAGGTCGTTAAGGATCCCGGCACCTCCGCCAGCCTCTTCAAGTCCGGCAAGGTCCAAGAGACTGTTCTGTCCGGTCAATACATCAAGCAAAACGCCAACAATAAGGAACTGAAGACGACGCTGAACAGTTCGATGCGGTTCCTTGAATTTAACGATAAAAAGACAGTTACGCACAATACCAAGGTGCGGCAAGCCTTCTCCTACGTGGTAAACCGGACGGCCTTGACCAAGAATGTCTTGCAGGATGGTTCGGCGGCCGCCAAGAGCCTGATTCCTTATGGTGATGGCAACGACCCGACCACGGGGAAGGACTTCTCCGAAGATGTAGGTAACCTGCTCAGCTACAATCCCCAGAAGGCAACGCAGCTGTGGAATCAAGCCAAGAAGGAACTGGGAATCAAGAAGGCCAGTCTGGAACTGCTGACGGCCGACACGGATGAGCAGAAGCACACGGCCCAGTACCTGCAACAACAGGCGCAGAAATACATGCCGGGCTTGACCCTAAACATCAAGTCCATGCCACTGGCCCAACAGATCGCTAAGGGGTCCGCAGGGAACTTCGACATCGACTTGGATGGTTGGACGACCGATTGGCGGGATCCATCCGACTTCTTACAAATGGCCGATGGCACTAGTTCCGTGAACTTCACCAAGTGGAACAACACCCACTTTACGAATCAGATGAAAGAAATTGATAACACCTCCGCGTACACGACCCAGCAACGGTGGGATCTGATGAAGCAAGCCGACAAGTACGTGACCCAACAGGCCGGTTTGGTCCCTCTGTACCAACAAGCCAAGGCCCACCTGGTCTCCAGTCAGGTTGGTGGTTTGAAGTACACCATGATGACGGATGCCCAGTACAAGTACGCCTACTGGAAGTAGCACAAAATGAAGCCGTGAGTGTTCGCCCAGAGAGACCCCACTCACCCGCTAAACCAACCCCTATCTTGAGAGCCGACCCGCAGCAATGTGGGTCGGCTTTTGCAGTTTAATAACTGGGGAATAGTTGTATGGGAAGACTAATCAGCTGGCGATTGGTTTATTTTACTATGAAAGTAAGGTGGATCTCGGGGAACCGTTTCGGTCGATTATTTGGGGGATCGCAGGCTTTAGCCGGCAACAAATAGCGACTGAATGGGGCAGATCCGACTTGGAGGAGGCGGTCTAATGCGTTTTCAAAAAATATTGCGAGATCAAATTGGACAAACGGTTGATTTGTTAGAAATTTTTATATGTTTACTCGTGCCGGTGCTCTTGGTCAAGGGAATGATTGATTTTATTTCCCAAAGACAGGTGTTCTGGCTGAGAGACATCATCCTTTTCTTAAAGAGTGTGGTGGGCTTCATTGCGTTATCGATCCCATGCGATCTCTTCGAAGCGGTTCACCGCTATCGGTCACGCTGAACAGGTAACGGCGGGTTCACAACGGAACGCGCTGTTTTTTTAGGCCGGAAAGTCTAAGCCAATCTTGCGATGCAACGGTTTACTGGTCTTCTTGTGGGGTTGCTTGGCCGTCAGGGTCACGATTTCTTGGCGAAAGGCCTGATCGGTCGGTAGGGAACGCACGGGAATCTTAAACGTCACTTGCGTGTGATTCTTACTGGCGACGTGATAGGTCTTTCCGCGGAATTTAAGCGTGACGCGGCTGTGTTTGGGAACCGTAACGGTTGGTTGCCAGATTTTCTGTTGCGCAGGTGTCTTGGCGGCGTGTAGAGCCGGTTTCTTGGTCGCATAACGCTTGGCGGCGACTTTCCTATTCAGATGGCCATTAGTGACCTTAAACGTGCCGTAGCCGCGAAATTTGACGTCAAACTGGTGATGCTTGGTGGCCGTCGTCAATTTGGCCAACTCCCGGCCCTTGTAGGTTACTTTGAGCGTCTGAGCGCGGGCTGATTTAACCTTGAGGTGGAGTTGATGGGTGTGCCCGTTGTAGCGCGCCTGGGTCACGGTGAAATTGGGGCTGGCGGTACTGGACTTGATGGTCACCCCCACGGCGACCGTGGCGATGGTGAGGGCGATGAGGCCCCCTAAGGTCAATTTATTCATCAGCGAGATTCCTCCATAATATTTAGTTTTCAGATTACGGAAATTACACTGCCAAGTCAACGTTTTGCCACTTTATACAGTGAATTGAATACAATTTCGCTTATAGCAAACCTAATGAGGCTAACAAAACGGCGGCCCACAACTGAACGTTGGGTCGCCGTTATCTAGTTAATGGAGCATATCTTCTGTATAAATGGTGTGGTCCGAGACGTGTTCAAATAGTTCATGGCCATTGTTGTTGTGGGTATCCAGAAACATGCCTTGGCCGTCATTAATCACGTAATATTGGCCGTTGGTGTTCTTGGCCAGCATGACCAGGAGATTTTCATGTTGCGGGAGAATCTCGCTATCGGCCACGGCCATGGTTTTGGTGCCCCCTTGGGTAAACGTGATGGTGCGACCGGTCGTCCCCTTAAATCGCTGGTCAATATGGAGCGTTTGGGTGGTGTAGTAGTTTTTCGGTGCCTTGTGATGACTGACACTCTTGGTAATTTCACCCTCGACAATCACGCTAGCGGCCTTCTTCAGGTTCTGAAGCCCATTGAGGCCGTCGTAGTCCCTGACATGGTCAACTTCCAGTTCCGGTTTAGCGGTGGCTGTCAGCGTGGCGCGGGTCTTAACTGGCGTGCTGTAGGCCTTCTGGACGCCCTTAACGTCGCAGTTGCGAATCGTATATTTGCGGTTGGTCGGCCCCATAACGCTGACGGCACCGGCGCTGTTGTGGGCGAGACCCAACCCGTGGCCCAGCTCGTGAATGGCCACGTTGCCCCGTTGCTTCTTGGTGTAATGGTACTGCTTCAGGACGTAGCGGTTGAGATACATGCCGGCCCCCGTTTGATGGCCGTTTTGATCAAACGACTTCCCGCTATAGGCCATGCCGGTGGCGTTGGTCCAGATACCGGTCTTCTTGCTGACTGTGGTCACGTAGGAGCGCGAACGCTTATTTTTGGTAGTCGACCACTTGAAGGCCTTGGTTTTGTTCCAGGCCTGTTGCGCGGACTTCCAGACCGACCGATAGTACTTGCTGGTCGATTTGGTATAGTAACTGGCCCGCTTCGTTGCGTAGCGGTAGTTGTTAATGGGCGTGGGGTTCTTAGTCGCCGCGGCTGCTGAGATCGGGCTGAACAGGGCACAGCAGCCGACAAGCCCGAGCCAATATTTCTTCATCATAAATAGAACCAATCCTCTCCGGTCGAAATCTAGATGGGCCGCGTGACCAAGATACATTAGCCATTAAATAGTCCAAATAGCGTACGAGTTAAGATTAGTCCCATTCTCGGGGTCTGTCCAGCCGTGTTGGTCAAACTGAATAAACATAAGCAAAACGGATATTTATAACTTGAGGACACAAAAAAATCAGCAACCACGAAGATGTCTTCGTGAAAGCTGATTAGTAGTTATGGGCAGTCAGGGGATCGAACCCTGGACCCACGGATTAAGAGTCCGTTGCTCTGCCAGCTGAGCTAACTGCCCATGTGATTAAGTTGTTGCTGTTGTATGTCTTCCATATCAACGAGAACTATCATATCATGGGGATGGGGGGTGCGCAACCCCTTTTCGAAAAAAAGTTGATTTTTATTCAAAAAATTGGTTATTGAGGGGGCTACATTTCCTGATTTACCGGGAATTAACCGGATTTTTGAAAAATAAAAATTTTTTTGAAAAAAAGTGCCATAACGGTCCAAATCGCGGTGAATGGGGAGTGGAACGCGGCTAAAAAAATATAAAACGGACATAAAGTGCTGATTCGTCTAGTACTGAATGCCATTTCCCGGGAAATACTTGTTTAACACAAGCTTAACCCCTACTGCGGTCTGAACTGAAAGAAACTTTATGATGTGTTATAATTCAAGTAGCGTTGTTTTCCCGTCGCTGGAAGTTTATCAGGACGGTCAACGCACCTTAAAAAACACGGGTCAGTGACAACGACTGATCCATTATTCCTTGACTTTAAACGATCAACACAAAACCGTACAAAAATCGTAGTGGCCCCGTTGACGATGGTATCGTGACATCCAACGGCTGGCCTGCCGGTAATCCTGCAATTACCGGATCGGACTGTATTTCCCTTTAAGGAGGAAATTTTTAATTATGCCTAAAAAAATTCTAGTTGTCGATGACGAAAAGCCTATTACTGATATTATGAAGTTTAATTTGGAAAAAGAAGGATACGAAGTGGATGTCGCCTACGATGGCGAAGCCGCCATTCAACAGGTTGAAGACGGCAATCCAGACCTCGTCATCCTGGATTTAATGTTGCCCAAGGTCGATGGACTGGAAGTTGCCCGTGAGATTCGTAAGAAGCATGACATGCCCATTATCATGGTAACGGCCAAGGATTCCGAGCTCGACAAGGTGTTGGGCCTGGAATTAGGGGCTGACGATTACGTGACCAAGCCGTTCTCTAACCGGGAACTGGTGGCCCGGGTTAAGGCTAACTTACGCCGGCAGAACACGGCGGCCCACGCCCAACCGGAAGAACCCGAGAACCAAGACATCGAGATTGGCGACTTAACCATCCATCCCGAGGCGTACTCCGTGTCTAAGCGGGGCGCTAACATCGAATTAACCCACCGTGAATTTGAACTACTCCACTATTTGGCGCAACACATCGGCCAAGTCATGACCCGGGAACACTTGTTACAGACGGTCTGGGGCTATGATTACTTCGGTGACGTTCGGACCGTGGACGTGACGGTTCGGCGCCTACGGGAAAAGATTGAAGACAGTCCTAGTCATCCTACTTGGTTGGTGACGCGCCGGGGCGTTGGTTACTATTTGCGTAACCCCGATTCTGATCAGGCTTAAGCTAGCGGTTTGCCGCTAAATCTCGCATTGGAGGAGTATGTGACTTCGTGAATAGCAAAATTAAATTTTTCCAGTCGATTCACTTTAAAATCGCGCTGGTCTTCGCGCTACTCCTATTACTAACGCTGGAGATCGTGGGTGCCGTGTTCGTCCGGCAGCTGGAACGTCAAAACTTGAACACGTTTAAGTCCCAACAAGTGGTGCAGACGTACATCGTCAACCGCTTGTCGGACGAGCTGTCGACCACGAATACCACCAAGGCCGATAAGAAGATTAAATCGACACTCTCGGAGATCAACAATACCAATAATGCCCAGATTCGGGTTATCGACAACAAGGGGACCATTCGGGGAACCAACGAAGTCGATAATCAGGGGATCGTTGGCCAAAAGACCACCGACAATAACATTAAGAATTCGATTTATAACAACCGTGATGTGGTCCGCACCACGTACAATTCGCAAAATAATAGTCGTTACTATACGACGATTACGCGACTAATTCGCACTCAGGGAAATAATAGCGAATTAGTCGGGGTTATTTACATGCGGTCTAGTCTGGATTCCGTCTATCAAAATATTAATCAAATCACGCTGATCTACTTCTCCGCAACGTTTGTGGCGATTATCTTGGGACTCGTGATGGCGATCATTATTTCCCGGGCAATTACCCGACCGATTGACGAAATGAAGAAGCAGACGCTACGGATTGCCCGGGGGGACTACTCCGGACACGTGCGAGTCTACGGAACCGACGAACTGGGCCAATTGGCCAGTGCCGTCAATAACCTGTCTGTCCGCGTGGAAGAGGCGCAAGAATCGACCGAATCCGAACGGCGGCGGCTAGACTCCGTGATGTCCCACATGACCGATGGGGTTATTGCCACCGATCGGCGGGGAAATGTCACCATTATTAACGAAACGGCCACGAGTTTCTTGGATACGGATACCGACAGTGCCGTAGGAAAATCCATTCTGGATCTCTTGGCGATTCGCGACGACTATACGTTGCGTGAATTGCTGGAGGACCCGGATGATTTAGTCTTGGACTTTTCAACCAAGGACCATGATCTCATCCTTCAAGCCTACTTCTCCCTGATTCAGCGAGAATCCGGCTTCATCTCCGGGCTGGTCTGTGTGCTCCACGATGTCACGGAACAACAGAAGATTGATCAGGACCGGAAACAATTCGTGTCCAACGTGTCTCATGAGTTGCGGACGCCGTTGACCAGTGTCCGGGCCTACATCGAATCCCTGTCCGAAGGCGCTTGGAAGGACCCAGAGGTTGCCCCGCAATTTCTGAAGGTCACCCAGGAGGAAACGGACCGGATGATTCGGATGATCAATGACCTATTGACCCTGTCACGGATGGATTCCGGGACGCAAAAGCTTGATTTAGAAATGGTTAACTTAAACGAACTGTTCAACTACGTGTTGGACCGGTTCGATATGATGTTGAAACAAGACGACCGGCCGGAAAAGACCTATACGATCAAGCGCGACTTCACCAAGCGCGACCTGTGGGTTGAAATTGATACCGACCGCTTTACCCAAGTGCTGGATAACTTGATGAACAATGCCATCAAGTATTCACCGGATGGGGGCGTCGTGACCTGCCGGCTGTTGGAGACCCATAATAACGTGATTCTCAGCGTGTCTGACCAAGGTTTAGGGATTCCGCGTGCGGATATTCCACGCATCTTTGACCGGTTCTACCGGGTAGATAAGGCCCGTTCCCGGGCACAGGGTGGTACAGGCCTCGGCTTGGCTATTTCCCGGGAAGTTGTGCAACTACTCGGTGGCCGAATCTGGGTCGATAGTCGTGAAGGACGGGGGTCAACGTTCTACATTTCTCTGCCTTACAAGCCGTATGAAGAGGAGGATCTTTGGGATGAAGATAACTAAAGCCCTCTTGCCACTTGGATTAGCCGCGGCCGTTACCGTCAGTGTGGTTCTGTCCGCGATGATTTGGACGAATCCGGCGCAGTACGAACGCAACCGCCAGCGCAGTTCGAATACACCCACGACGGAGCTTAGTACGCGCCCGCAAAAGGATGTGTACCTCCCGACGCAGGTGGTCTACAGCGACGTGAACGGCAATCAGGAATTACTGAACAACCGGAAAGTTAACCTGACCACGGAACTGCGTGAAGCGCTGACGAAGTGGCAGTTTAGCCGCGTCAATCGCGTCAACGTCTCGTCGAAGGCGGCCTATATGCGCTACCTGACGCGCAAGAGTAGCCTGCTCCTGTCGTATGCCAGCCCGATTAACGTGAAGATGTTTAACACGGTGTTTGGTAGCAATCTGAACAGCCGGACGACGCAATTCTCTCGTATTCTGGTGCCGCTCAATGATCGGGACCATATCTATCTGCTAGACGACAAGCGACAAGATGTCTATCAGGTGACGGTCAAGTCCTCGGACACCCAGGCGATTCGTAAGATTATGAAGGAAAACCTCTTTCGGATTAACGTGACAATGAAGTGGCTGAGTCAATCGGCCACGGCGTACGTGAAATCCGGGGTCACGGTGCCTTCGTATAGTTATCTGGTCAACCAGCAGTCGACCGATTACTTCACCACACGGCTCCTGAATAAGGGGGAATCGACCAACGTGTCGGCGAAGAAGACCAAGGATAGTACGATTTACGGTGATGGGGCTTCCCGGCAGTTGACGGTCTACAGCAAGCAGGGCACGGCGCTGTTTGAAGATTACAGTGCGTTGCAGTCCTCGTTGACGTTTAGTCAGGCATTGAAGGCCAGCTACTCGGCCGTGAAGACCATTGGGATTCCGATGGAAAACTTGCGGTACTACGGCTATAGCGCGAAGAATTCGACGGTTACGTACCGTAGCTTTGTGGAAGGCTTCCCCATTTTTAACCAGAGTAACTACGGCGCCGCGCGGATTCAGATGCTCTCGCAGGGCGTGCGCCGGTACAACTTCTCCCTCTATAGTCTGCAAGTTCCCGTGCCCACCGATAAAAAGTCGGTGACGTTGCCCGGGACGCAGGCGGTCATTGATCAACTGGTCGCGGCGGGTTATCGTAAAGATAAGATTAGTAGCCTCCAGGTGGGGTATCAGTGGCTGACGTCCACCTCGTCGGATAAGGTGGTTAACCTGACGCCGACGTGGTACGTGCACTACAATGGGAGCTGGAAGACCTACACGCAACTGTTGAAGCAACAACAGTAATCCGGTGAAAGGAAGGGCGGTCCGGCATGGATTTTCGGCGAATTGAGTGGCTATTTTTAGTCGCGTTTATCGCAATTGATATCTTTTTGTTTGCGGCGTTCCAACACGACACGACGGGACAAACGGATGCGACGACGAGTCGGTCCGCGGATAGCGATACGACCATCATCAAGGAAATGCGGACGGACGATATCAAGTTCGGTACGCCGTCCAAGAAGAGTGGCGAGGGGTACTACGTGTCTACCAGTAATGACGATAGCATCAAGAGTAGTCTGACGTCGCTGTCGGATCAGACGGTCCGTTATCAGTCGGATGGGACGATTAGCTCGACCTTCAAGACCGCCATTACGGGCGTGAACCCCGATCATCCGGATAAGGCTCTAGATACGGTGGTGGGCAACACGGCGCTGATTCTCAATGGGAGTCAGTATAAATATAACCAGCAACTGTCGAGTCGTAACACGGTGGTCTACACGCAACGCGTCACGGACGGTCAGATTTATTCCAAGTATGGTGAAATTCGGTTTAGCCTGACCAATGCAGGCACCGTTACCGGCTATACGCAGGGGTATCTGACGGACGTCACGACCTTGCGGGAAAAGACGGAAACCATTTCAGAACGAAAAGCGCTGATCTGGCTGTACCAATATAACCAGATCGCCAACAATACCAAGATTGTGTGGACCAAGTTGGCCTATACCCGCTACTTTAACTTGAAGAACAGTAGCGTCTACATTCCGACTTGGGTCATCGCGGTCAAGGCCAATAGCGGTAGCAACGCGGGCGTCTTGCAGCTGAAGCACGTCAATGCCTTTACGGGGGCCATTCTGACGTCGGATAGCAACGTCAAGACCGTCAGCGGAACGGCCACAACCAGCGATTAGAAGAAAATAAAGTGTGAGCAAATACAGCTCAGCTAAAGTTCGGCGACACAAGGAGTCTGGGCGGGTCCCAGACTTTTTTAATTGGGTGAATAATAAGTTACAAGTCCGCCGAAATGCGGTATTATAACGGTATTGAATTTAAGGAGAGGTCGAATGGATTTGCGGACGGAAACAGCAACAGCGGATGACTTACGCATCAGCGTGTTATCTAGCGGTAGTACGGGAAACGTGTGCTACGTGGAGAGTCCCAACGAACGGATCATGATTGATGCCGGGTTGAGTGGGAAGAAGATTGAAAAGTTGATGGGCGATATCAACCGAAATATGCAGGACGTCAACGCTCTGCTGGTCACCCATGAACATTCGGACCATCGTCAGGCCGTGGGCATTTTGGCGCGGCGCTACGAACAGCTCAATGTCTATGCCAATCAGGGAACGTGGGATGCCATGAGCCCGAAGATTGGCAAGGTCGACTTGGCGCAGAAGCACCTGTTTGCCCCAGATACCGTCCAGACGTTTGGCGATATTGACGTGGAGAGTTTCTCGGTGTCCCATGACGCGGCCGAACCCCAATTCTACGCGATTCACTATCACGGAAAGACCTTCGTGATTTTGACGGATACTGGTTATGTGTCGGAACACGTGGAAGGCGTGATTGCCGACGCGGACGCCTACCTGTTGGAATGCAACCATGACGTGGAAATGCTGCGGATGGGCGAATACTCATGGCCGTTGAAGCAACGGATTCTGGGCGACAAGGGTCACTTGTCCAACGAAGAGGGGGCCGACGCGTTGATGGACGTGCTGGGCAACCGCACCAAGAAGATTTACCTGGGGCACCGTAGTCTGCACAATAACATGCAGTCGCTGTGTCATTTAACCGTGGCCTCCATGATGGAGAACCGCGACTTCGGCGTGGGCCACGACTTCCAGTTGATCGATACCAACCCGGAGGAGGCCACCCCCTTAGTGGCTTTATAAAGAAACCGTAAACTTTAGGACTTCGGCAAGCATTTGTCAAAAAAAATTCACACAATCCAGCTATTATAAGAGTTATCAAAAAGTTGCGGTTGGTGGCCTGATGCCCTGACCGACGAATGAGGAGGGTTAGCGCGTTTCTGCGCAATGCTATGGATAACAAAAATAATAATCAAAATAATCAAGCTAATGATAATAACCAGGCAACACCAACACCCACGCCGGAACCCCAACCACGTAAGCGGCGGGGCGGCTTGACCTTAACTAAGGTGGCGGTCACGGCTGCGGTCGCCGGGTTACTGGGCGGCGGGGTCGCCTACGGTGGTATTAATTATATTAATAATAATGGAATTAATGATACCGCGGTACCGAGTGGCAGTAACTCGACGGGGAACACCAAGACCTCGAACGTGACGGTCAACGTTTCCACGCAATCGACCAAGGCCTTTAACAAGGTCAAGGGGGCCATGGTCTCCGTGGTCAACCTGCAAAAGCAGAATAGTAGTAGCAACACCTTGGGTCAATTGTTCGGGGAAAGTTCATCCTCGAACTCCAGTAAGTCCAAGTCCGAATTGGAGGAGGCTTCGGAAGGCTCCGGGGTGGTCTACAAGAAGGACGGTAATACCGCCTACATCGTGACCAACAACCACGTGGTCTCCGGCTCATCCGCACTGCGGGTGGTCACCAGCTCGGGTAAGCAGCTGCAGGCGAAGTTGGTCGGGAAGGATTCCGTGACCGACTTGGCCGTGCTGAAGGTTAACGGCGCGGACCTGAAGACGGTGGCCTCGTTCGGTGATTCCGATAAGATTAAGGTCGGCGAGACGGCCTTGGCCATTGGGTCACCGCTGGGGAGCCAGTACGCGACGTCGTTGACGGAAGGGATCATTTCCGCGAAGAAACGGACGATTGAGACCACGAACTCGGCCGGTACCCAGACCGGGAATGCCACGGTTATCCAAACCGATGCCGCGATTAACCCCGGGAACTCCGGTGGGGCGCTGATTAACGTCGGCGGTCAAGTCGTGGGGATCACGTCCTCGAAGATTGCCAGCGATGCTGAAGGGACCAGCGTTGAGGGGATGGGCTTTGCCATTCCATCTAACGAAGTCGTCAACATCATCAATCAACTGGTGAAGAACGGTAAGGTGGTTCGGCCGGCGTTGGGGATTACCTACGTCGACTTGGCCAACGTTTCCAGCGCGCAACAGAAGTCAGTGTTGAAGCTGCCGTCTAGCGTGGATGCAGGGGTTGTGGTCATGAGTGCCTCGTCCGGTTCACCGGCGAAGAAGGCCGGTCTGTCCAAGTATGATGTCATCACGGAGTTGGGCGGTCACAAGATTTCTGACCAATCGACGCTGCGGGATATTCTCTACAAGTACAAGCTGAACGATACTGTGTCGATGACTTACTACCATAATGGGAAGAAGCAGACGACGAAGGTTAAGTTGACCGAGAGTAGTTCGCAATTGAAGAGCACGACCAGTACTACCGAAAACTCAGAAAGTTAGACGAAATGAAAGCGGTCGTTGGATTTTTCCAGCGGCCGCTTTTTGCGTATGATAAACTAGTCAATGAAAAGCCGAAGTTTAAGGTCGGCTAAAGTTAAATGAAAACGTACCCGGTGGTTGGCCGCCCGAACGAACTAACCGGGAGGCGCACGGGTAATTCAGGCCGAAAAATAATTGAAATTATGTCTGTGGATAACTTGGGGGATAACCAATCCATCTAGTCAGTGGAAAAGTTATGAACAGGACTGGAACGGCAATGAGAGCGGTGCAAAAGTTATCCACAGGTGCTGGGGATAACTGTGGATAGAAAAAAGATGGCGCAGATTAATAGGACTGAAATGCTGGTGTGGTACGGATTGTAAGCGGAGACGCCGAACGTCCGTTTCGTAAATGACCGGTGGATAACTAAATAGGGATTGACTTTTTTACAAAAAATAGATGTCGTAGGTCGGAACTGATTTACCCCCAACATCTAGGAAGATAGGTTGTCCACCTGTGGATAACTTTGTGGACAACCTGTGTACAGGAGGATAATTATGAACATCAAGTTTGTCGTCGTTGGGAAGTTGAAGGAAAAGTATTTCAAACAGGGAATCGCGGAGTATGCCAAGCGGCTCTCCCGTTTCTGTAAATTTACCATCGTGGAGGTCCCCGATGAAAAGGCGCCGGAAAGCATGTCGCAAGCCGAAATGGACCAGGTCATGGCGGCGGAGGGGCCCGTATCTTAAGTAAGATCAAGGACCGCGAATACGTCTACGCGCTGGCCATCCTGGGCAAGGAACGCTCATCGGAAGAGTTTGCCAAGGAAATCAAGGATCTGACTACCTACGGCCATTCGGACATCACCTTCGTCATTGGGGGCTCGCTAGGTCTGACGCCGGCCGTCCTGAAGCGCGCGGACACCCAGATTTCATTTGGCCGCTTCACGTTGCCCCACCAGCTGATGCGGTTGGTGCTGACGGAGCAGGTTTACCGGGCGTTTATGATTAATGAGGGGAGTCCTTATCATAAGTGATGGTATAGCAGATATGAAAAAATGTAGTCAGTGTAGACGACGGGGAAATGGGGATTATGGACTATCAATTGCCGACGATGAACAACTGGAATATGTTCCTAGCCTTATGAAACAGGCTTGGTGAAAGCATATTGGAGAGTAAAGACTAGTATGCTATATGATATTCTGAGCTTTAAAATTAATAGATTGTAAACTAAAACGGCGCCCCGCAGTCCATCCCGACTACGGAGCGCTTTTACTTTTCTAAATCATCTTAATATCGTCCATCAACTGCCCAATCGTAATCCCCTGAAGATAGGCAATCGCCTGGGATTCGGCGTCGCCCAGAATGCTTTCGAGCGTCTCCTGAAATCCGGACACGTCCAGCCGTTCCTCGCCTTCTGGGTAGTCAAATTCGACCTTATCTTTCTTGGGGGTAGCATCGGCGCCCACGGCCAAGTAGATATCGGCCAGCGTGATGTCTTGCGGCGACTTTTCCAAGTAGTAGCCGCCGTCGCGACCGCCTTTAGACGCGATGATATCGGCCTTACACAGAGACGTCATGATCCGGCGAACGAAGGTAGCATGGGTTTTGACACGGTTAGCAATCATGGAGCTGCTAATGATACCGCCGCTTTTTCCCAGCCAGACAACCGCTTGGATGGCAGTCCGCAAGCGTGGTGGGCCGAGGTGAATATTACGCGTTGTGATGGGAATCCTCTCCTTTGTCAATCTAACCGCAGTACACGAGACTTTAAAAGAATATGCAACAATTCTAAGCACAATTAGTGTGAAAGACTAACTGCAACTTTTATAAGCACAGTATAGCACGCTGAATTTTAATTGCAATAATTTTAAGAACATATTTAATTTGGCCTTTTTAAAGGGATGTCGGAGCCTTTATGTTGCGGGTAGTTTCAGATTGATTTTTCGGTGAAGAGCCCCAATCATCTAGCAGATACTGGCGGTTAATGCTTTGAACGGGATGATTTAAGCTGGCAAATCGAGAGTTAATAACATTCCGGTCTTGCTTCACTATATAACTAGATAACCAAGTTAATGTTATTATAAAATACATATGGAGTTCATAAGTTATTCACACTTCGTTGCTATTCTAAAAATATTCAAAAAAGAGGACGGCTCGCACCCCACAGGGAGATGGAGGATTACCGCATGAAGAAGATAATACGAGCGATCATGATATTGGGATGTTTCTTGGGATTGGCGTCATTGCTACGTATTCACGCGCAGCAACGGGAAGATATCATTCAAACGGCGGTTCTCCAAGACCGAACGGGGAATGCTGTTAAAGAAGTCACGAGTCATCAACCGCAGGACTTGCAGATGGCCCTGACCGTCAAGTTGCCAGCGGGGGAGACGATGGTAACGTTAGTCGATCAGGACAATGCTAAATTTAAAATCGGTGATATTTCCGACCTACAGCCAGAAGAGGATATCACAGCACGCGTTGACCGACAACACCACCTTTTGCTCAGAAATGATCAAGATGAAATGCGAAAGGTGGCTGTGATCGTCCCGCTGGAAGTCACGAACCCCTTGCTCATTGCCAGTTTACAACTAGAATTACAAGTTGCTGATTCGGTGGAAACCTTCACGCTGCCTGAAGTCACGGTGACTGCTGATGACACCGAGGAAGCTGTAAAGGAATCGACGAAAGACTCTGCAAAAGAGTCGGTCAAAGCGTCCAGCAAACAGCGACCAGCCGACTCGGCAAAAGACACACAGACCAAGGAGTCGATTGTCAAAGAAA
The DNA here is from genome assembly GCA_021383565.1 of Levilactobacillus brevis. Classification (NCBI taxonomy): domain Bacteria; kingdom Bacillati; phylum Bacillota; class Bacilli; order Lactobacillales; family Lactobacillaceae; genus Levilactobacillus; species Levilactobacillus brevis. The sequence goes on from CP079699.1 coordinate 2,135,272, forward strand.
CAACTAGTGAGGATACAATCAAGGAATCGGTGGCCTCGAGTGATCAAAAGGCCAGCGAAAATAAACGGCAAGGTTCGCAAACTACTGGAAATGCACAGTCAAAAGAATCGACCACGTCCAGCGAGTCAGTAACGAAAAAAGCAGTGAGTGATGAAGTTGCCAAAGTCGCAAACTCTACGCAAGCGAAGAATGTGCAACGCTTGGCGACGATTAAGTCAGCGCTGGCGAACGAAGAAATCGCCGTTCATCGGGCGCAGATCCAAATGGAAAGCTGGTCGGATGAGTTGATTATGGGCGGAACGATCTTGGATAAGGATGTCACGCTCTACGAAAAGAAATTGGGAGAAGACCAAAATATTACAGTAGGTGGCTATTACGGTGGTACCAATTTCAACAACTTCGAGACGCGTTACCACTCGTCTTACCTACAAAAGAACGGCGGGGAGAAGGCCTACGCCATCGCAATTAATGGGCAACCAACTTTGGACAAAACCGACACCATCGAGGTCTACTATCCCAATGTTGGCGCATATACCACATCAACCACGGTGGAGACGCCGACGGAACAGATGGGCGTTCTCATTCAGATTTCAAATCTTAAGTACCATGAAAAGATGGAGAAAGCCAATGCTGGTCGAGCCTACTTTGACTTCTCCAACAATTTCTACTCCGGCATGGTGTATAACGGCATTTACGAGTTCGACATCGACATGACGTTTACCAATGCTGATGGGACGAAAGCCTTACGCTTCCCGGGGAAGAATGCTCAGGACGACTATCAGACCCACTTCACGTTCGGGTCATTAAATGGTAATGAGTCCAATCAACACGAATGGGCCGGTACTCGGTCGAACTTGGCGGGTAAGCTGGCGCCCCAGGCCTTGATTAAAGAGCACGACAAAGGTTGGTATGAAGGCATTGGTATCGGTGTGACGCCAGGAGAGGATCACAGTGGTGACCAATACTGGGGTGACTACCTCGGTTCCAGCGACTACGAACTAGGGGCGGTGTCCTTCCCGATGGTTGGGACGACGCAGCTCTTTAAGCTCCGAAGTGAATTCGGCTTCACGTGGCAGTCATTCTCCAGTGGCTACATCATGCCTTTGGAACCCGCAGCGCCACAGAAGACGGTTCATCGGACTAGCGAGCTAGGCCTGGGAAACAACAATCTTGATGGTGTGACCATTGACCGGGATGTCGATGATCTCAATAGCTTCTACTACACGATTTATCAACCAACGTACAGTATCCCCAACGAGTCCATCGCCAAGCCGAATGAGATTATCTTCCGCGACCGACTGCCACAGGGCGTCACCGTCACGAAAGAAAACATTCAGTTGTTCAACACGGATGGCAAATTAATTGACGTCGGTGGTGGCGATATCACCATTTCCGAAGATGGGACGGTCGTCTATAAACTGTCTGACCAGGAGATTGAAGCGTTGACGTTCGACGGAAAATCCTTTGCGGTTCAACTGAAGGTGACGCTGGCCGATGACTTCGTAGGAACACTCAAGAACCGGGCCAGCATCGAGTTTAACTCCGGCGACGGTCACACTTGGCGCAAACGCACGAATCGTGTGGTGACACGGTTCTTCCGCGGCTACCCGCATGAGTTCCAAAAGATTGATGGGACCACCAACAAGCCGCTGACGGGTGCGGAATTCATCGTTCGAAACGCGGCGGGCGGGTACCTAACGTTTGATCGGAGTGGCAAGTTTGAAAAAGTGGTGACGGATAGGGCGGCGGCTACCCGGCTAACGGGCGACGATACCGGCAAGTTTAGGATTACGGGGCTCCCGCGTGGCGAGTACACGTTGATTGAAACGCAGGCGCCGGAGGGCTATGTCATTGGCTCAACCACTAAATTTACGATTTCGGACAAGACACAGAGCACCCCGCAGCAAATTAAAAACGATCCGTACAGTCTGCCCGTAACTGGGGGACATGGCATCTTCTGGTTCATTGTGATTGGGCTCACGCTCACCCTATCGTCGATCGTCATTTGGCGCACACACCCTAGAGGAGGATAATCCATGAAATTCACTAAAGTACGACAACTATTACTCGCGGCCTTTGCTGTTTGTGGTTTGGCCCTTGGTGGCCGCGCCGTGGCTCACGCTGATGATACGGCTCCGTCCACGGTTTCGATTAACCTACACAAATTAGACAATCGAACGGACGAAGCCGAGACGCAGCCCGAAGATTCGAACAAGGTGATTGAAAACACCGGGGATGAACTGAAACTACCGGATGGTGTGACCCCCTACGATGCTCAGAAATTGGGGGATGTGACCTTTGGCATCTATGATCTGACGGCATTTCTGGCAACTAAGAATGTCGTGAGTGGCCAGACCTCCGCCGAAGATTTTGAAAAGGTCCGCGACGATGTGATTGCGGAGATTATCGGTGATAAAACCGATCCGGCCGAAGTTTTACAAGCGCAGCAGGATTTTGTAGAGAAGTACAACCTACAGCCGGTTCAAACGAAAAAGTTGACCGACTCAGCGGGTATTTTAACCTTTTCTGACCTGGCAAATAAGGGATTTTACCTGATTATGGAAACCGCAGCGCCAACCCATCATTTGACGGGGCTCTCAGCGCCCATGATTATCGGACTGCCCCTGTCTAACAAGGCGACCATCCACTTATACCCCAAGAACCTAGTAGCCCGGGACGTGGACCCCGAGATTCACAAGGTCGGGCGTAACCCGGAAAGGCCAACTAGCGGGAAGTATCTGGGCTTGAAAGGCGTGGAGTTTACGTTACAACGGGCGGACGGTAAGGGCGAGTCGCGAGAATTGGCGACTGATGAAAAAGGGAACATTGCCTTTGGCAACTTGGAAGTTGGGACCGAATACGTCCTGACGGAAGCTGACAACTCGCTATATCCTTACTACAATCAGGCCAGTGCCAAGGACCATAAGACAGCGCTAACGTTTACCGTGGACAAGGAAGGCAACGTTAAGGCGGTTAAAATGTTGCCAGATGCCAAGCACTTTGTCATTAAAGGGTCAAAGATTAGCATTTTAAATGACCTGACGCTGGGTGGGGCGAAGTTCAAGAAGGTTGATTCCAAGACCGAAAAAGGGCTAGCCGGCGCGAAGTTCAAGGTGCAGAAGGTCGATTCAAATGGGAAAATCTTCTGGGCGGTCTTTAACCGCGGGACCTTTGTGAAATGGGTCGACAATAAGGCTGACGGGACGACGCTGACCTCTAACCAGCATGGAAAATTCAAGTTCAACGGGGTGCCCTACGTGTACGATGGCAAGGTGACGTATAATCTGATCGAAACGCAAGCGCCGGCCGGTTATGCCTTGTTGAAGGAAGCAACTGAATTTGAAATCGATGGTCAGGTCCACATTGAGACCATTAAGAACCATAGCTACGCGCTTCCGGTTACCGGGGGAATGGGCATTTGGCTATTTCTCCTCGTCGGGGGACTCCTGATGGGTGGCGCGGGTTACCTGTACTACCGGCAACGGCGGTCAAGCTAACTAGAGAAGGGAGGACTCCCGATGCGCAAATGGCTTGTGATCCTACTGGGATGTTTAGGTCTAGGCGTGATTGGTTATCCGGCCGCCAGTAACTTGGTGACCGGGTGGCGTCAGCAGGGGGTCCTAGTGGCCTACAAGAATCAGCTGAAGACGGCGAGTCGGGACCACCGGCGATCTCTTCAGCGGTCCTTGCAACGACAAACGACGGCTACGGGAATGGCGGTTATTGACCCGTTTAAGACCGAGACGGCCCGTTTCATGGAAACGACGCCGTTAGCGCTGGTGGCGATTCCCGAAATTGACGTGGAACTTCCCGTGTTTGTCGGAACCAGTGATGCGGTGCTTCAGAAGTATGCGGGATTGGTCCACGGAACGGATGTCCCGCAAGGTAAACGCAATCAACATAGCCTGATTACTGCGCATCGTGGGGCGCCCAATGCAACGCTATTCACGGACCTTCCGCGGCTGAAGCGCGGCGACCGATTCTACCTGAAGAATGCGTACGGGCTGATGACCTACGAGGTAACGACCATCCGGACCGTCAAGGCGGCCACGCGTCAGCCGATTCTCCGGTCGACAAGTAAAAATCAGGTAACGTTGATGACCTGTACGCCGTATATGGTGAACACGCATCGTTTGCTGGTGACGGGGGAGCGTATCCCCAACGAGACGCAAACGATTCCTAAAGGTAGATTCGTTTGGGATTGGTATAAGATAGGCTTACTGGTACTGGCGGTGCTGCTGTTGGTTGGCGGTGCGTGGACGGGTTACCGCCGTTATCGCCGGGTGAAGGAGGGAAAATAAATGGCCAAACGTAAGCGACGATTTAGAAAAAGTTCCCTCTGGCTGCTGGCGATGTTCCTGGTGGGGAGTGGACTGGTGCTCCTTGGTTTGACGCAAAAGTCTTCCATCACGCAAATGGGCGAAACGGCGCTGCGGGGGATGACGGTGGAAAGTATCCAGCAGGCTAAGCAGGCGTCCCGTGGTAAGACGACGCCGTTTAACTATAAGAAGACTGCGCAGCTGACACCACTGACGGTTGGTGGCTACGGGTTACGCGAGTTGGTGGGCCACAGCGGGTACGATGGCGCGGTCGGTCAACTTCGCGTCCCGGCAGTGGGTTTGGACCTGCCGATTGGCGTTGGCGTCAGTAATGCCGTGCTGGTTCGGGGAGCGGGCACGCTCAAGGCGGACCAGCAGATGGGTCAGGGGAATTACGCGCTGGCGGGACACTATATGACGGCCAAACGCCTCCTGTTCTCGCCACTCAAGGGCGTTCGTCAGGGGGATAGTATCTATCTGACGGATAAACGGCAAACCTACCGCTACAAAGTTACTCGCGTTCAAGTGGTTGATCGCCACCAGATCGACGTCATCGATGATGTCCCCGGTAAGCGCCTCGTCACCTTGGTAACCTGTGCCTCCGCGAGACGCGGCGAACCGAAGCGACTGGTGGTTCGTGGAGAGCTGCAGACGGTGAAGCGGGTGGTGTGAGGTGCGGGTAGTGAGAAGGAAAAGGCAGTTCTGAGACTGGATTGGATTCCAGGTCGGAACTGCCTTTTTGGTGGTTGGGTGGAGTGGGGAAATTTGAAAAATGTTTCATGTGAAACAAGAATATTTCAGGTGCGGGGAAATACTGATTAAAAAAGCACCTAGTCTCCTATTAGGGACTTACCCCTACATCTGTGGGGAATACTTGATTGGCGTGCCGGCATTAAAGTCATCTGGAGGATCACCCCCACGTCTGTGGGGAATGCCGCAACAATGTGCTGGCGAATAAGCAATATTTACAAGACCACACAAACCGATCAGTTTACTCTTACAGCATACAATGTTGAGGATAGATTAACAATGAATATGACGGGACTTAATTATAAAGATCGGCAATGCTTCTAAAAGCTACAGAAGAGATATCATTGGAATATTTAAATTTGGAGTATGTTGTTATTTAACAAGTCAGGTAGGAATCCACAACAAGTATATTTTGGAATTCAATAAGTCTCTTTTGAGGACTCATGCCAAAGTTGGAATAATCAAGCAATACTCCACCTGATACGAAGTAAGTTGGGTAATTTCGGAAACCCACTTGATCTAAATAAGACGGGTATACTAGGTTTTAGAAAACATGGGATACGCTCCAATGGGCTTATTTAATCTTGAAAAGCATCACCCAAGACAAAAAGCTCCCCCTAGCCAATGGTAACCGCTAATTAGAGGAAGCTTTACACCAATGTATTTCAAGAAAAACTATTTCCCAGTCGTTCCCAATTCCAACAATCGGTGGCGCAGTGCATCGTCGTAGGCCGTCAGGTACAGGCCGTACTTACCGCGCTTCATCAACACGTTCAGAACGTTAGCGATGAAAGTCTTGTACTCTTCTTGGGTGAAATGCCGGTCCTTACGCTTCTTGAAAATTTCCTTGTGGGAGTATTTTTCAGGAATGATAGTCATCGTATCCGTCTGTGGGTCGTAGCCAAAGGACGGCCCGATAATCATGCCCACGTAGTTCAGATCAAAGCCTTGTAGCGTGTAAATCGTGCCGACCTGCGTGATGGAGCCTTCTCGCTTGGCCCAGTGGGTACGTTGCGGATCCCATTCGTCCCACGGAAGATTGAAGCTATCCATCTCCACGTTGTGCCGGCCGTCGATTCGCGGAAAGCCCGAGGTGGCAACCATCCGACTCATGCCGACTTCTTTATTCCGTTGCTTAATCTTGTCAAACATGGCGCCGGCCGTGTCGAACATCTTGAATTCAAAACGACTATCGTCCGGGAAGGGTTTCATGGGTTTCTCGGCGGTTAAGTCGTCCATCCAGGCGATCTGATCGTCACTGGCGACCATCCGATATTGGAAGTTCATACTAAATAACTTATGTGGATGGTTACCAATCGTCTTATAAAGTAAGTTCTGGTCCCAATACATCTTAGACTGGAAGACCTGATCAAAGTCGTAAACGACCACGACCACCTTGGCCAGATTCATCAAGTCTGTCAACTGGTTTTGCCCGCGATAGTGCGCGTACGGTTCAGACTTGGAGTAGAGTAGGTGGGCTTCATCAACGAAGATGATGTCGTATTTCTTATGGTTCTTTTGTGCGTAGTTAATTAGCGACGTTGGACGCCGAATCTCGCTGGCTTTCATGTTGGGAATGGAGGCGGCCAGGTCGCGATAGGCCTTATACAGCTCCGGGTGATTGACCACCAGTGAGGTCTTGTAGTGCCGGTCGGTCATGTACTGCCGCACCAGCTCCATCAGGACAACTGATTTACCGGTCCCCGCAGCGCCTTCGATGATGGCCACGGAAGACGTGTCACCGGTCAGACCCTGCTTGATGTAAGCGTTGAGGTTGGTGATCACCGATTTTTGATCGTCCGAGAGATCATCGACAAAGAATTGTTCTTGTAAAATTTTATTCATGTGTGCGTGATAACTCCTACTATAAAATTTAGTTAGCCGTTCGTAAAAAAGCTATTGCTATTATAGCAGTTACGAGGGGAATTGCCGTCGCTTTCCGGGATTTAGATACCAAATTGTAAGTGAAATCGTTTTCGAAAGAATTGATCTTTCGAAAATAAAACGCCCACCAAGACTTGAAATTTCTTTCAAGACACAGTGGGTAGGTTATTTTTAAGTGAACAGATAAGCAAATGCGTTGCGCTAGCCCTTGTCACCGGCCGAACCAATACGAATCAGATGATACATCTTGCCTGTTTTGGCATCGATGGCATGGGATTCGTAGTTCCAGTAAGGTCGTTTGGAATGCTTGGGCCGAACGAGGTAAACGCTGATAAAGGTATAGTAAGTAGTTGAACGCTTCGTTTGATGCTTGACGTGATTGGTATTCGTAAAAATATTGAAAGTACCCGAATAGATGGTATGTGACCGCCCATCGTAGCCGTTATAAACACTCTTATAGTATTGTTTTGTAAAGGTTGCTGGAATAGGGCAGGTGGTATTTCTTACGAAGCTGTTTCATGGTGTACCGGGTCTTACCAACCTTGTATGTTTTGGGTCCCTTTTTCTTCTTATGGACCTTTGCCTTCTTGGCGACTGCGTAGGCGGTCGTTGTGGCCGATAGCGTGGCGCCCAATCCTAACAAACAGGCGGCGTTTACTAGGATAATGGTTAAGTATTTGACTGGTTTAAACACCTAAATCCCCCCTCAATTGGGTTTAGTATGACGAAAGTCGGGGGCTTTTTCAAAGCTAGCTTTCCCCGAATTATGCCTTGTACAACGCCAAAGAGGCAAATCACTTCTCTTCGCCACCAAACTCCCGTAGACTAGTCCTAGCAAGTCTTACTGAAAGGGTGATTTCTATGAAAATTGGGGTTGTAGGTTCTGGTACGGTCGGCACGATTTTGACGCAAACGTTTAGTCGCGGGGACAATACGATTATCCTCAGTCACGCCGGTGGAGCGGCCAGTCTGGCGGCGCGGCATGCGGAATTTGCCGACAACGTGACGTTTGACGAGGTGACCGTGGCCTTGCAGCAACCACTGGTCATCATCGCGGTGCCCTTTACTGTCGCGCCCGATGTGCTCCGACAGGTGACGGACTACCAGCAACGGATCGTCGTGGACGTGACCAATCAATTTACCGCCGATTTCAAAAAGATTGATACACGACCATTGACCGGAAGCGAGGTCATCGCCGCCGCGGCCCACAACGCGCGAGTCATCAAGGCCTTCAACACGTTGCCGCACGAGCTCATGACGGGGCAGGTCGCCGGTCCTGGTCGCCGGGTGCTCTTCTATGCTGGGGATGATCGTGAGGCCAAACGCACTTTCGCCGACCTGGTGAAGCCCCTCAATTTCCGGCCAGTTAACCTGGGCAAACTCCGTCACGGTGGCAGTGTCATGCAAGTTGGTGGCGGTCTCGGACACACGGCCTTCGTCCAGTTGGATGAGTAAGCCGCCTTTGAAATGTTTCATGTGAAACATGACTTCAAAAATAGCGCGCCAGTCTGGTAACTTCTCCCGACTGACGCGCTTTAATTAACTAAGTTTTTTATACAAGATACGATTCAGCCGGCCAAACTGATCTTCTCGGCGATCGACCAATTCGTAATCCAAGTGCTCGTATAGACCCACGTGGCGGGTAACGATGTACAGTTCGTCGATACCTGCCGCCTGGGCCGCCGCTTCCGCCTGCTGGACCAAACGCAAGCTGATCCCCTGACCGCGATCATCGGGACTCACGTAGACCGAGCTAACAAACGGAGAGTAGGGCGTGTCGGGCACGATGTCCGTTGCCAACAGCGCGCAGAAGCCGGCCATTTTATCGCCGTCCGTGGCATAGACGACGCGTTCCCACTGTTGCCACGTGGCGGTCTTCATGCGCTTCGCGAGGTGGGCGCCGGCTGGCCAGTCAATCGTCCCGATCTGTTCGGCGGCGGCCAACCAGGTGGCGCTGTGTGGCGTTAATAAGTGGTAAGCAGTCACGGTGATTCCTCTTTTCTTCAGTTAAGTTCTGAGATACCCGTTTTCTTGATCTACCGCCTTTTGTGCGGCGAGATTTAGGTAGTTGAAGGGTTCGTTGAAGTTGGGTGAAAATAACATGTCCAGCATGGCCAGTTGGTCGATGGTCCCGCCGTTTTGCATGACGCCCGACACGGTATTAGCCGCCTGCGAGACGTCGTGTTCACACATCAGCTGGGTGCCCAGAACCTTTCGTGTATTACGATCGTAAATTAAAATCACGGTAATTGGGTAGGCGTCGGGCATGAAGTCTGGACGGTAAGGCCCCGTGTAGGTGACGCTCGCCGCATTAATCTTGGCTTCCCGCGTCCGAGAAAGCGTCAGGCCGGTACAGGCGACCGTGTGATTGAAGACCAACATGCCCGTCGTGACCTGGGTGCCAATCGTTCGTAGTCGACGCTCAAAGACGTTGATACCGGCCAGCGCACCCTGACGGATGGCGTGAGAGACCAGCGGCGCATAGGTCACCGTCTTAATCGGATTGTAGTGGCTCACGGCGGCGTCCCCGGCGGCTAAAATGTCGCGGTCCGAGGATTGCATGTAGTCATCGGTTAAAATCGCCCCGTTCTGGGCCATGGCAACCTGACCCTGGAGAAGCTCCGTTTGGGGGATAACGCCCGCACTGATGGCGGCCATATCGACCTCGAAGTCGCCGGCCTCTGAATTTAACAGGAGCTGACCATCCGGCGCGTCCTGAAAGCCGGTCACTCGGGTGTTAGTGAGAACGTGAACGCCCTTATCCGTGAGCAACTGCGCAATCTTCTCAGATAGCTCCGGCTCAACGTAATCGTCGAGTAGGTGCGCGGGCTGTTGAATTAAAATGACCTCGTGCCCGGACTCCCGATACCCTTCGGCTAGTTCAATGCCGACGTAGCCGCCCCCGATAATGGCGACCTTTTGTTTTTGAGCGGTATAGGTACAGATGTTATTGGCCTGACTGTAAGTCTTGCAGAGCAGGACGCGGGGATTCTCGATGCCTGGAATGGCGGGAATCGCCGTGATCGAGCCGGTCGCCATGATGAGTTTGTCGTAAGTCACGGTCGTCTGGGCCTTGGTGATGAGGTTCTGGACCAACAGGGTGTGGTCGTGAGCGTTGACGCGGATGACATCATAATTTAGGTTCAGGTCGACGCCGCGGCGCGTGAAATCAGCGGGTTCCTGGTACTGGGCGTCCGACAACGCGCGGACGGTCCCCTTAATATGTAAATACGTGGCGCAAGACAAATAAGAAATGTCAGACTGGCGCTCATAGACGACGATTTTCGCCTGGGGATAATTTTTAAGAATTTGTTTGACCGCAGCGATACCGGCGTGCGTGCAACCAATAATCACGACTTTCATTTAGACAAGCCCTTTCTTTTTTAACTTATTTCGGTCTTTTATAGTATACTGATGTTATAGTTAATGCAAACCATCCATTTAGGGGGTATTTTTATTGAAAATCACGTATCGTTATTTCGTTCAACCACAGATTGATACGGCCACTAAAACTATTTTTGGCTACGAGCTGTTGATGAAACAACTTACCCCTGATGGCTGGCGACTGCCAGAGTCCTTTTCCGCCATCGACCCGCAGATTATCGCGGATCTTCTCGTGGAGACGACCAAGGTGTTATCACTCAAGGTCCGCTACTGCTCGGTGAATGTGAGTCGCGAGCAGTTGATGACCACGCCGATTACCAACGCCATCATTAAGAGTCAAGAACAACTCTACCCCACGAAACTAGTGGTGGAGTTAACCGAAGACGATGGTCCTCAGAAGTACACGATGGCCGACCTGTTGCCGCAACTCAAGCGGTTCATCGACCAGGGAATGGAACTGTCCCTCGATGATGTGGGGACGGGTGATAATTACTTTAAGGATGTTCAAGAACTATTGCCGTTAGCCTCAGAGATTAAATTTGCTTTGCAGAACTTCAACCGGGATTTCAAAGATCCCCATATTTTACAGAAACTCCACTTCTGGCACGCGATTAGCGCGGAGTATGGTCTACGCCTCGTTTTAGAGGGGATTGAGGACCAAGCGGATAATCGCCTCAGCAAGAAGCTGGGGATTCGGTTGAAACAAGGCTACTACTTTAGTAAACCACAATTGTTGAAGTTACCACAAGATACTTGCTTGACCTAAATGAAGATTTTGACCCATTAGTGGGCAAGAGTAGGGCTACTGGTCGAATTGGCTGGTAGCACTACTTTTTTATAAATAAAATTATAATAGAATACAATAAAAATAATTTACAATTCTAATGGTCTTTGGGCGTGATTATCTGGTATACTGGAGTCAGAGAAAAAGTGAAGTTGATATTCTGATGGGACTAGCCGGTGAGAACTAGGGGTTGGTTAGTCTGATTAGGTTGAGAAGTTTAAACAGAAGGATGAGCGTTGGGCCTACGACAATTAAATTGATGGTAAACCTAATTAACTTCTAATCCAGCTAAGCGTTGGTTGAAAGAAACGGAAAATGCGCTCAAGGAAAGGATTACATACAGAGGAGGCATTTGTCATGATCGTGGGGAGGATGGTTCGGCTGCTTGTCGCAATGCTGGCTGTCTTAGTGATGATGGGGATTCGTCAGCAAATGGCGCAGTCACGCGAGGTTGTTGTGTACGCGGCGACGATTCCGGGGATGCAGAAGCCTAGCCCGGCACCGATTGGGATGTTGGGTTTGTATTTGAATACGGGATTTAATTTACAACCCGCGGATGTTTATACCTCTGTTGGGCATGAGAAGATGTTGAGTACAGGAACTGCTCATTCTGTACTTGATTTACTTTATCTTTATGCTACGGATCATTTCCAATGGGCACAGTCAGAAGATGAGGGGGTTAATTGGAAAGATATGCCGGGAAAAGACGGCGCTAACTTAATGGTGACGCCTGAGAAGGTAGGGACAGTCTACTATCAACAAAGATTTAAGTACTATCATATTATAAATACGTGGCCGCAAGTTGTTACACTTCCGTTAGTACCAACGACCTACTATTCACGTGTCGCTGCCATAACTACCTTTCCAGTCCCAATCTCTGCAACAGATTTAACCGTAACAACTGATAACGACTATCTGTATAACAATCAGAAAGATGCGCAACAAACTTATGTCCATGCCACGCCAACGCCGGTAAATGCCACTGGGGACATCATCTGGTCGAGTTCGGATACGAGCCTGGCAACCGTTTCTGAACACACGGGTGAGGTGACGGCGAATATTAGTGGTGAGACCGGAGTCGTCAAGATAAAAGGGACGCTGACCAATTCAGATGGGACGTCTGTTGCGGCTGAGGTACCGATTACGATTGGTGGTGGCCTAGACTCGCAAACGGTTGATGAGGGGCAAACGGCAACGTTTACGATTCGGGGAAAGTTCGATCAAACACCCGAGAATATCACGTGGTATCGCGTGGATAATCAAGGACGCAGTACAAAGATTAACGGGCAATCTGGCTTGAGTTACACCACGCCGGCGTCTACTCAGGCGGATAATCAACAACACTACTATGCCGTGGTGACCATTAAGGATGCCGGTGATAAACTGCACCCGATTACGACTAATCAGGCCCTACTAACCGTAATTCCAGATCCAACGCCAAAGGTGACCGTCACGAATACGGTGGAAAATTTAAGCACGAATAGTAAGCCGTCAACTACGCTCGATAACGTACACTATAATGATATCTGTCAGATAACAGGGACGGTGACGGATACAAATGCGGCGTCTAAACTAGATGATGGTGACTTTTCCATTAATTTACCGAAAGATGCGGACGGCATCCTTGTAGAGGTGGATGGGAAACCAGCTGGATACAAGACTACAGACAATGGCGCGCAGAAAAATTACTTGGCGACTGGTCAGAGTTTCAAGGATGAAAAGACGCATACGTTTAGTGTGTCATTCATAAACCATCAGAAGCAAAATTTAAGATATTCAACCGGCGTTACATTTCAGGGATACGCCGATAAGAGTCGCAGTCAGTCACTGGGTACCTTTACAGGGAATGATGTCCAGCTAAACTTTACCGATGGCAAATTGAAGGCCGTTGCTAATGATGTCGATTTCGGCCGCCTAACGATGCAAAATCTCGGGCAAAATTTACCAGGGAAAGCCGCTGGGGATGGGGAATTGTTGGATATTACGGATAATCGGCAAAATAAGGCCGCTACTCGCATCGATTTACGCCAGTCGGCACCGTTAAACAATGGGCAAGCGAATCTGGCCGCTACGATGAGTTTTGATCCCGGGAGTAAACAGGCGCGGTTACCTTTGTCGACTGCAGACCAGACGCTTGTGACGACCAAAGCTGGCGATACCTTGTCTTCAATCGGCGGGGCACAGGGGCAAGGGCTAACCATTAAGGTGACCACTGGCGACTTCCAGCCAGGGACGACGTACACGACCCAATTAATCTGGAGTATTGTCACGGGACCATGAGATGTTTCATGTGAAACAAGTTGTCACCGGGAGATGAGGGCCGAGTTGATTTAATCCAAGTGAAACTCAGAATTTCGTTAATCTTGGTAGAGATAGTATAATAGTTAAGAATGACGGTTGTCGAAACAAGACGGCGGTCGCTACGTACCAGACTTAGCGAATTAAATGAGCAATTCGAAGGAGTAAATCAACCATGAAGCACATCGTAGCGGGAATTATTGCCCACGTCGATGCCGGGAAGACCACGCTGTCAGAGGCGTTGTTATACCGGTCCGGCGCGTTGCGGCAATTGGGGCGCGTGGATAACGGCGACGCCTTTCTTGATCCCGATGATCTGGAAAAACAGCGTGGCATTACGATCTTTTCCCATCAGGCGAGTCTCCAGCACGGTGACCTCGATCTCACGTTACTGGATACCCCGGGGCACGTGGATTTTGCCTCCCAAACGGAACAAGTTTTAAGTGTCCTCGATTATGCCATCTTAGTGGTTTCGGCCACCGATGGCATTCAGGGGTATACGCGGACGTTGTGGCGCCTGTTGCAACATTACCGGGTCCCCACGTTTATCTTTGTCAATAAAATGGACGCGGATACCGCCGACCGTGAGCGGGTCTTGGCCCAGCTCCAACAGGTCTTTTCGCCGGGGTGTATTGCCTTTAACGATGAGACGACTGCGGACGGGGCTATTCCAGCGGCGTCCTACGAGGATCTCGCCATGCAAGACGACGCGGTACTGGCGGACTTCTTGGATAGCGGCACGGTGGCTGATGCGACCGTGCGTCAAATGATTCAGGCACGTCAGGTTTTCCCCTGTTACTTTGGGGCGGCCTTGAAGTTGGCTGGGATTGACAGCCTACTGGCGGGCCTCGAACAGTGGACGCAGGCCGTGACCTACCCCGCTGAATTTGGCGCGAAGGTTTTTAAAATTTCTCACGACGATAAGGGTGAGCGACTCACGTGGTTGCGGTTAACCGGGGGCGTTTTAGCCAATAAAGACGTGATCCTCGACGAACAAAAGGTGAATCCGCTACGGGTGTATGACGGGGCTAAATTCACCATTCAGTCCCAAGTGACTGCGGGTGAAGTCTGTGCCATTCCTAACCTGACGGCGACACATCCGGGTCAGGGGTTGGGTCAGCAGGCCGCGGGACGAACGCCGGAAATTCAGCCGGTGTTAAACTACACGTTGGACCCCAAGGACAATGATATTCACACGTGTCTGACGATTCTCCGCCAGCTGGAGGACGAAGATCCTCAGCTTCACGTGGCGTGGTCCAGTCATTTACAAGAGATTCGCGTTCAGATCATGGGCGCCGTTCAATTGGAAATTCTCCAGCAAATCTTACGCGAACGATTCAACCTCGACGTCGGTTTTGGCGCGGGGAGCATTCTCTACAAGGAGACGTTGACCCAGGCGGTAGAAGGCGTGGGCCACTTCGAACCGTTGCGTCACTACGCTGAAGTTCACCTCCTCATGCAACCAGCACCGCGGGGCAGTGGCGTCACCTTTGCGGCCGACTGTGACTTGGAAATTCTCGGGAAAAACTGGCAGCATCAAGTGCTGACGAGCCTGCGGGCCAAGGAACATTTGGGTGTCTTGACGGGCGCCCCACTGACGGACGTCAAGATTGCCTTGGTGACCGGTCGTGCCAGTATCGTGCATTCGGTGGGCGGTGACTTTCGTGAGGCCACCTGGCGTGCGGTACGGCAAGGTTTGATGATGGCGCAGGCAGCTGGTCACGCTGAACTGCTGGAACCATGGTATCGTTTCCGGTTGGAGGTCGGTCAGGAGCAGGTCGGTCGAGCGATGACGGATATTCAGCGCATGCATGGGCAGTTTGATACGCCCGACACAGCTGCTGGTACCAATGCAGCTGCGGGCATGACGGTTCTGACGGGAACGGCCCCGGTCAGCGAGATGCAGGGTTACGTGCAGGAAGTCAATGCCTACACGCACGGTCAGGGCCAACTGGAATGTTTGATCGACGGCTACCGACCGTGCCACAATGCGGCGGAAGTCGTTGCGGCCGCGGATTATGATCCGGTCGGTGATTTGGATAACACGCCGGGGTCCGTCTTCTGTGCGCACGGCGCGGGCTACCCCGTTCACTGGGATGATGTCCCGGGGATGGCGCACGTGGATTATGCGTATTCGGCGGCTGACTTGGCAAAATTAAAAATAACGGAATAATTCCCTAAACGGCGTGATTTATCCTCAAAATCACGCCGTTTTTAGCCCCAACGTCACCATTTGGCGCCCATAACTTGTATAATCAGAGGCGGAGTTGGCAGGGAGAGTCTCCAACTTCAAAATGCAGGAAAGTAGGGGATGTTATGTTCAAGAAGTTACTGGGATTAAGCACACTACTCGCCGTGGGGGTCGTAGGTGGCCTGCTGGGTCCCGCCCAACCAGCCGCTGCGCGCTCGCCTAAAACGTTGCGGGGAATAGCCTACACGCACACCACACCGGTGCGGTCGCGGGGAACCTGGTACAACTGGGACAAGGAGATCGGTGCGAACAAGATTATTGTAAAGAAGCACCAGGTCAAGTGGTATTACCGGCAACATAAGCAGGGAAAGTGGCATCACGAACAGACCTTAACCGGCAAGAAGCTCTACGTTTATCACCAGACGTTACAGCATAAGAAATTGTTTGGCTTCTACGCAGCTTATGAAGATGACTTTAACTTCTTTTACACGGGGACAAAGAAGATTCACGGCAAGTCCGTCAAATATCTCTCCTCGGCCGGACTGTATACGTATTATCATGCGTGGAAATATGCGACTCGTTAGCGCTACCAAGCAGTCCTAGTCTGACGTAAGTTTCATGCGCCGCGCTACTGTGCTATACTATGGCCATTCTAGGGATTTGCAGGCGATACCCAGGCTAACATTGCCGTCGATGGAAAGGAATTACCATGCGTCTAAATGTTTTGCAACACACGTCTGACGAGGGACCCGGAGCCATTGTAAGCTGGGCTCGGCAGCGAGGATATACGCTGTACACGTATCATCCCGACCAATTCGGTCAGTTACCGACGGCGGATGAGACGGACCTACTCGTTGTTTTGGGTGGTCCCATGAGTCCTAACGATGAGTATCCTTGGATCAAGCAGGAGCGGGCCCTCATTAGGGAGCTTTTGAACCGCGACGTTCCTATATTCGGCGCATGCTTCGGTGCGCAGCAGATTACCAAGACGCTGGGGTATCCGGTAACCAAGGCGCCCGCTAAGGAGGTGGGCTGGGCCCCGGTTTATCGGCAAGGTACCGTGATTCCCGGGTTATCCGCCCAACTGAATGTTCTCCACTGGCATGAAGAGATGTTTACCTTACCGGAGACGGCCCAGCTACTCTTTTCTAGTGATCGGGTTGCCAATCAAGGATTTGTCCTGAATCATCGGGTCGTGGGGCTACAATTTCACATCGAACCGGAGGCCGCTAATGTTTGCGAAATGGTCATCAATGACTTCCCTTACATTGCGGGCTCCGTACTCCAGCAAACGGCGGCAGATATTCTAGCAACGCCAGTCCCCGCGGAGAATCGGCGGGCTTTATTTCAAATCTTAGACTATATCACGTCTTAATTGGCCAATCCAAATAGTGGTGAACTGAGAACCAGTCAGTTTGCCACTATTATTAATAATTAACGATTGATAATTAGCATCAAACCAATTTGTTACAACGTTTTACCCATTTCCCTTGCCCTCCCATCAGCTATCCTGTAAACTGACAATTACACAAATTATGCAAACGTTTTAACGTAAAAGGGGTAGCTCATGAAAATTAGTAAAAAAGTCTGGTTCGATGCGCTTGGCGTTGGGCTGTTCACGCTGGTCTACAGTCTGATTATGGGGGGCTTGTCGCTATGGATGGGATCCGCGGCCTTTATTGCCGTCTCGTATTTCTTTGGCGCCGGTTTTCCCAAGGACAAGCTCTGGAACATCCTGCTGAGCTTTGCGCTGGGGATTGTCTGGGGGCTGATTGCCTTTCGCCTGCTACAGATTCCCAGCCTTTCGTCGCTATGGCCCAGTGCCGTGATGTTTGGCGTGATGACCTTTATCGTCTTGTTTCTGCAGGGGACCATCATGAAATTCACCGTTGTGCCGGCCTGGCTCATTGCCTGGGGGACCACGATGCTCATCATCACCAATATCACCGTCCACAACTGGTCACTCTTTGTTGTCCAACTCTACGGGTCCATGTTGCTGGGGATCTTCGTGATCGGCTACGCCTCGGACGCCTTTAACTGGGTGATGTTCCGGCTATTTCCGGATAAGAAAGCAGCTAAGTCACCAGAAACACTCGCCGAAGATGAACAGGATTAAATACTAAGGGGCAACGCCAAAGACTGGCGGTGCCCCTTTTAATTGGCAGCATTTCACCAGATTCTGTCTTTCTTCTCGGGTTTTTGCTAAGCTGAAAGGGAGGTGATTTCATGCAGATACAAGAAGGTTACATGCCGTTTCAAACGTACCACACCTACTACCGAATAGTGGGGGACCTGCACAACGGGCAAACGCCGCTGTTACTGTTACACGGCGGTCCCGGGTCGACCCACAATTATTTCGAAGCGTTCGATGAACTGACGGCCACGACCGGGCGGCCCATCGTGATGTACGATCAACTCGGTTGCGGGCAGTCGGACATGCCGGACGACCCGCAACTTTGGCGTGCGCAGACCTGGGTGGCCGAGCTGCAGGCCCTGCGTGACTATCTCGGGTTGACCAAGATTCACCTATTGGGACAATCGTGGGGTGGCATGCTGGCCATCATCTATCTGTGTGACCACCAGCCACGGGGAATTCAGAGCCTCACACTGGCCAGCACGCTTTCGTCGGCCCAGCTCTGGGCGCGAGAACAGCACCGGATGATTGGATTCATGAGTGTCGCGGACCAGTCGGCTATCGCGCAAGCCGAACGCAGCGGGGATTTCACAACACCCGCCTATCAGACGGCCAATCAACATTTCATGACGCGTCACGCGGCCGGCCCCGTGACGGCGGACTCGCCGGCGTTCTTACGGCGGGCTAAACGGCCGGGCACCGTGGCCTACAACACGGCCTGGGGACCCAACGAGTATTTTCCCACGGGGACCCTCAGAGACTACGAGTACACGGCCAAACTCGCTCGGATCACGACGCCCACGTTGGTCACCAGTGGTGTCAATGACCTCTGTACGCCGCTTATCGCCAAGACGATGGTCGATCACCTGCCAAACGCCGAATGGACGCTGTTCGCCCACAGTCGGCACATGGCCTTCATCGAAGAACCGGCCGCCTATCTGGCACGGTTGACGACGTGGTTGGCACAACATGATGCGTAAATTAAAAATGCCCACTAACTTAATCGAAAGTTAGTGGGCGTTTCGCTTGGTCTTAAAGGTCGTTCGCGTTAGCCATCATCTGTTCCATCACCCGATCGAGCGTGTCCAGATCGGCTTGCGGAATGCCGGCCGTCACCTGTTCGCGGAAGGCTTCAGCTAGCGGAATACTTTGCTTTAACAGGTTTTCACCTGCCGTCGTCAGCGTGAGTAGGCGGGCACGGTGGTCCTTGGTACTGACCGCCACCGTGATGAGCGCGTCGGCCCGCAACTGATTGACGATTTTGACCATGCTAGGGCCGGTGATGCCGATGAGCTCGGCCAGATCGCGCTGCCGGATTTGGGCCTGCTGATCGATGTAGTAGAGGGCCATCCAGGCGCTGCGGTTGATGCCCATGGGGGTCAACGCGTCGTTGAATTTATTGGCGAAAAGCTTACTACTGCGGGAAGTAATGCACATGATACAGCTGTCCAAGTCGAATTGAGATGTTGCCATTGAAGTCACCGCCCTCGAAAGAAATTAGATGCCTTATTATACCATGTATCGAATTAAAAGATAGATAGTTAGCTAACTATTTACTTTGCTCAGCTGTTCATTATAATGAAGTTGTAAGCGCTTATCAAAACGAAATAGGGGGCTACACCAATGGAAAGATATCAAGCAACGGCCAGAAAAACCATGTCGGGTCTACAAGTTGACGTTCATTCTCGTGGCGTACATACCACCATCGACGAGCCGCAGAGCTTGGGTGGGACGAACACGGGGATGAATCCAGTGGAACTACTCTTGAGCTCACTGGGCACGTCCCTCCAAGCAACGGCGGCTGAATTGGCGCCGGAAAACAAGTTTGAATATGAGCAAATGACCGTCAATCTAGAAGGTGATCTGGATGCTGCTGGCTTTATGGGTGACCCAGACATTCGCAATGGATTTCAAGAAATTCGGTATACCCTTCAGTTCAAGACGCAAGCCTCGCAAGCCGAATGCGGCCGCTTTGCGGATTTGGTAGCGGCTAATTGTCCGGTCGAAGATATGCTGAAAAATGGGGTCACGGTCGCATTAGATCAAGTTGAGATTGTTTAAAAGGAGGCCGTCAACATGGCAATGGAGACGTTTAAAGTTCAGGTAACCAGTACCGACCAACCGAAAGAATATCAAGCAACCGTTCGCGATTTTACGGTAAAATTAGCGCCTGATTCCACGACGGCCAACAGCCCTCACGAGGCGGTGTTACAAGCGCTCGGGGCCTGCGAGGCCATCGTGATGGCGTCCTTCAATAAGCAACAGGGCTTCACCTACCGGGATGTTTACTACACCCTAGAAGGGTTAAAATCTAGCGATGCCCAGCGCCCGGGACTGGAGCGCATCGGTGTGGCCGTTCATTTGGATACGCCCGAGTCGAAAAAAAAGTGTCAGGAATTTATGACCTTTACCGAGAACACCTGTCCGGTCATGGACAACTTAACCCATACAGTTCCGGTGAAGCGGACCGGTGTCACGGTCGTTGCATGACATCATCGCACCAAGCTAGGGGCCTGAGACCAAACGTCTTGGGTCCTTTTTTGTCGCCAATGTTTCACATGAAACATTGGCGGTAATTCTAAAGAATAGTTAAGGATTCGCCCCGGCGCGCAACCAAAACCAGATTTTTTACATTAGTAAGAGTATAGGGGGAATGTGCGGCCTCCTAGTGCCGATAAATAAACACCAGCTCACTAGCCGTCGACCGGTCCGGTGCGTACTGCCAGTCGGGATGGTCGAAGCGCGTGACGGCCGCCACCGTCTGGACCTGATGCTCGGCCAAGAAGCGGACCATTTCACCGCGGGCCATCTTGGCCAACGTCGCCTTCACCTTGAGTTGGCCGTTGACCAGACTACCGAAGACGACGGTCACAAAGGGTTGTTGTGGCGCGAGGTAGGGTCTGATGGTCTTGGCGTATTCCTGTGAGGCCAGGTTGATAATCGGTTCTGGCGTCGGCGTCAGCGCACGGTACAGCTGACTACCCCAGAAGGCGTAGAGGTTATGGTGATGATTAACGGATAACCGTGACTGCATTTCCAGCCGGTAGGGGACGACGCCGTCAAATGGTCGCAGAATCCCGTAAAAACCGGAGAGAATGCGCAGGTTGGCCCGCACGTATGCCAGTGCCGGTGCGGTAAACAGGTCGGGGGCCATGTACTGGTACTGAATGCCGCTGAAGGCCAGCAAGGCCGGCGTCAACTGGCGGGTTAAGTCGAGTTCTTGCAGCCAGGCGTAGTTCGGCCGGGCCAGCTTGTTGCTACAGTGCCAGAGCGCCTTGGCTTGGTCGTAGTCGAGTTGCCGCAACCGGATCAAGATTTGGCGTGTCTGGTCCAGATACTGCGGCCGGCCGTCACAGGCAAAGGTGTCGGGATCGACAACCATCTTTTTGGCGGGCGCAATGATGATTTTCACGGCAGAGACCTTCTTTCGGAGAGATTTCGATTCTAAGCGTAGCATAGTTTCGCAGTTAAGACGCCAAAAAGAGCTCGGACCGGGGCCCGAACTCTTGGGAATCAAATTTAATTCAGCGAGACATAAACGTTGCGCTTAAAGACGTTAGGCTTAAACGAGCTGGCTACCGGCACTCTGGCCAGGCGCCACGTCATCGTGGTTGGCCGGCGTCGGGTTCAGTGCAAAGTCATCGTCGGCGGGGATGGTCGAGGTGTTTATCTCGCCATCGGACTTGTGTAGCGTGACCGTACCGTAAGCGGGGACCGTCGCGATTTGCCAGTGATCGCCATCGCCGTTAACCGTCACGGCCGCCTTGATGGGCGTGTCCGTTGGGTTGTAGAGGTGGGCCACGATGTCGCCGTTAGCGCCGAGAAAGGCCACGGAACCGAGACTACCGGTATAGCCGTCCTTGGTGTAATTGGTCGAACCGATGACGGTCGAGCCAGTCGGTACGTCTTGGCCGAAGTTACGCAGCATGAAGTACTCGAGGTTCCGCTGAACCTTCCCGGTGGTGTGGTCGATGGTGACAACCCCTTCCCGGCCGGTGGAATCCGCGGCGTTTGGCAAGCCCCGTTCATCCAACGCGAGGTTCCAGAGCGTAATCATGCTCAGGCCGTTGTGAACCAGCCAGTTGCCAATCACGCTGAACATGATGTGAGCGGACTCTTCGGGGTCATCGGTCATCATGCAGCGCCGTTCGGTCATGACCACGTCCCAGTTGGGATAGGTCCGGTTGGCGTTGTAGAGGTTCTCAAATGGCCCGGAGTAGGTGTGAACCGCCAGTCCGTCAAAGGCGGCGGCCTCGGCCGGCGTCACTTCTTCTTCGATTGGCTTGGTCAACGCGTGGAAACTGTCGTCCAGCAGGTATAACTTGGTGTCGGGGAAGGCGCGATTCAGCGCTGGCCGCAGATACTTGTAGCCGAAGCTGGCCAATTCAGGAATCGTCCAGATCATGGCTGGCCAATGAGCGGCGTTCGAAGGTTCATTTTGAATCGTCAAGCCGTAGATCGGAATCCCCAACTTGCGATATTCTTCAATGTAGCGAATGAAGTATTGGGCGTAGATGTATTCGAAGCGGTTCTCTTCGGTGTAGCCGTTGCCGGTAAATTCGCCAAAGCGCAGATGACCACCGTGGGTCAAGTGACCGGTGTTTTTCATCCAAGCGGGACCGGACCACGGGGAGGCGATGATCTTCAGTGCCGGGTTAATTTGCAGGATTTCCTGTAAAACGGGCACGATGTTCTTTAGGTCTTTCGTCGCATCCGGTGCACCGGGTTGGCCTTCGCCAATGGAGAAGTGTTCCAGCTTGTTGTCGTGCTCGCCGTAAGGCATGTCGTCGTAGGTGTAGTAGGCCTGACTCTGGAAGTCACACGACCCTAAAGGTACCCGGACGCTCGAGAAGCCGCCTTGCTCAGGATCGAAGAGTTCGGTCAACAAGTCGTGACGTTGCTGGGCGTCCATGTCTTGCCAGAGTAAATGTGCGGCGGAGTCGGTGATGGCGGCTCCGGCCCCTTTCCAGTCTTGGTGCTTGTCGGTCGGATCGATGATGATCTTCTTGGCCGTCGCCGCGTCGGTCTGGTAATCCGGGGTGGCCAGCGGTGCACGCCGTTGGGTGAGGTCGCCAGAAGTCGTGGTCCAAAATTCGTGTTTAAATTTTCTCATAACTAAACTGCCTCCAATAGGATTCGATGATTGTGCAATAATGGTATAAGCGGGTCGAAACTCCAAGAAATAAGCCCGGGTACTCTTTTATCGTAACCGCTTACAGGAAAATCGTCCATGGCGATTACTACCTTGAATTTGTCCAAATGGAAACCAAATGGGATTGCCGCAACAAAGCCAACATGGTAGGCTGGAGCTAAGCTTTTAGAGAGGGGACGGGTTGGATGGCTCAACAATACTTGTTTCAGACCATTGAATCGAATATCTATCTGTATGCCGGTCATTTTCAACGGAACTTTCCCAGTTGGCACTATCCCCGGGAACAGCACCAGTTATTTGAGCTGATTACGGTATTGCAGGGGAGCGTGACCCTATTCATGGGACCGCGTCGGCTGGTAATTAAGGCCGGCGAGGCAATCATCATCACGCCGGAAACGCCCCACGAAAGCTTCAACTTTAGCGGGGATCGACTCCAGTTCTTCTGCTTCCACTTTAACGTGGGGGACTTAGAACTCAAGACGCAGATTATCAAAAATCTTGGAAACGTGGTGGCTCCTCGGGACTCCGCGGTTAGCCGCGCGGCGCACCAGTTCATCCAGTCGCTCATGGAATTGGAAGACCGTGATATTCAGGGCACGGCCCGTAAATTTCGGCTGGAGATCTTCTTTTTGGAGCTACTGACGACGTTGTCTCAGGCACAGCCGGTGGTGACGGCGGCGCAGGAGTATCCGGAGCGCGAGGTGGTCCTGGCACAGAAGCTGGCGAGTGGGCTCTTTCGCGATGACGGAACGCGCCGCACCTTTCAGGCGGTCTGTGCCGCCCGCAACGTCAGCACCACGTATGGTCACCGGATCTTCAAGCGCGTCTATGGCATTACGCCCAGTGGGTATGCGCACGAGCGGCAATTCAGCCGGGCCAAGGTGCTACTGGAAATCGGGGAGAATTCCATCGAAGACATCGCCCTACAGCTTAAGTTTAGCAGTCAGGCCAGCTTTAGTAAGCAGTTCAAGAAGTGGTCGGGAATGACGCCCAGTGCGTTTCGCAAGACCCAGCAACGTGACCACCAGTCGGCCGACTATCTCGTTTAGCCAATGTTTCATGTGAAACATCGGTGGCAAACAAAAAGCAGCCGGCCTAGGCCAACTGCTCTTGAAGACATTACCACATGTATTCGATGGGATCTTTGATGTATTTATTGTAAACATCGGTCACAACGGCCATCTGATCCGCCGTCAGGGGCTTAATCTCGGCCGCATGAGTGTTGCGTTCGATTTGACGAGGATTGCTGGCTCCTGGAATGACGGCCGAAACGGCGTCAAACATCAGGATGTACCGTAGGGCGGTATCGGCCAAGTTGTCGGTGCCGAGGCGTTCCTTTAGTTCTTGGGCCGCCTTGACGCCGGTCAGGTAGTCGACGCCGGAGAAAGTCTCGCCCTTGCTGAAGTGCTGGCCGTCTCGGTTGTTCATCCGGTGGTCGGCGGGATCAAAGTGCGTGTCCGCGGTGAATTTACCGGTTAGAAGGCCACTGGCCAGAGGGACCCGTGCTAAGATTCCCACGTTGGCCTTTTTCGCCAGGTCAAAGAAGAGTCTGGCCGGGCGGAGCCGGAACATGTTGAAGATGATTTCGACGCTGGAAATGTCATAGTCCAGCGACTTAATCGCCTCTTCGACCCGTTCAACGCTGACGCCGTAATTGGCAATCTTGCCTTCCTTTTTGAGGTCGTCCAAGGTTTTAAACGTTTCGGGTTGGTAGTAGATGCTCATCGGTGGGCAGTGTAACAGGACTTGATCGAGCGAATCGACTTGCATGTTTTGCAAGGATTCCTCCACGTATCTTCTGATGGCCTTGGGACTGAAATGGTCCGCGGTCAGGGGCATTTCTTTTCGCCCAACCTTAGTCGAGTAGTGGACATCGGGGTGGCGCTTAATAAATTGGCCGACGACCTTTTCGCTCATGCCATCTTGGTACCCATCGGCCGTGTCAAAGAAGTTAACGCCGCGGTCATAGGCGGCTTCCAGGGTGTCGAGGGCGTCCTTTTCGTCAAAGGGTGCGCCCCATTTGCCCCCGAGTTGCCAGGTGCCGAGTGAAACTTCGCTGATGTTGAAACCGGTTTTTCCCAACTTTCTAAATTCCATAGTGGTTAACCTTCCCTTCTGATTTATATTTAGCATAGCACTTGAAGCGCGCTTCAAGTAAAGTTTTTTATTTCGCAAGATAGGACTGATCAAACATGACAGAATTGACGATTTCAGAAGTTTCCCAACAGTATCACTTGGCGCCATCAACGTTGCGGTACTACGAGCGTTTGGGCTTGATTCCTAACGTGCAACAGCGGGGCAATCACCGCGTTTATAACGAGGCCAATTTGGAAAAATTAAACAGCATCGTCTGCTTTAAGAACTCGGGGATGAGCATGAGTGAGCTCCAAACATTGCTGAGCTATCAGGAAACGGGGACTGATTTGGATAAAATCTTGACGGTACTGAAAGAACACGAGGTCAGCGTCGCCCAGCAGTTGGCCAAACTGGCGCAGTATCACCGGCACATTACCCAGAAGGTCGCCTTTTACTCGGCTATTAAGGAAGCGGAAGCTACGGGCGCACCCCGGCCGGATTGGGCGGATTATAAGCCGGGGGATGAGCGGTAGGGGATTGGTGTTAGGTAGATTTGTGGTTGTTGGGACGTATGTAGAGGTAAGCCAGATTCTTCTGCTTAGAAAACTGAGTGTGCTCCGTTGATGGTTAGACTGGTTTAGAGCGTTAGATTTGCTCTTGTAGTTTATGTTACGGAGATTTGCGGCCTCTGAAACGCGTTCCCTCGGGCAGCCCCCTGCGCTTGCCCCCGATAAGCACCGGCGTTTGGCTGTTGCTAGTCACCCTCGTCCGACCCGTTTGATTGGTTCTTCGCGGGGATGATCCAGAAACTTGCGGCCTTTGAAACGCGTTATGCAAGCCAGATTCTTCCGCTTAGAAAAATAAGGAACTCCTGCCCGGCGTAGTTGCTAGTGGTTAGACTGGTTTAGAGCGTTAGGTTTGCTCTCGTAGTTTATGTTACGGAGATTTGCGGCCTTTGAAACGTGCTCCGTAAGCCAGATTCTTCCGCTTAGACAAATAAGCCGCTCCTGTCCGGCATAGCCGAACAGAAGCCCCTTATTTCCCTAATGCTCAGAATCTAAGCGGCTTACTCCGCACTCTTATACAAAAAAGCAGTCCCGCGTTCTACTCGGGACTGCTGTGGTAAGGTGCGGCGACCTTCGGAATGCTTACGCACCGATCGCTTTCCCTTACCTTGGTTTGGCACCATCAGCTAGTATCGCACGGGGCCGGTGGGAAGTCAACCTTCTTGGACGCCGCGGACTGTCATTAATTTGATGGACACGCCGAGCGCAATAATCAGAAAGGCCAGGCACATGGCAAATCCCGCTTGAATCCCCATCTGAGGAGCGTTGGGGTGGGACGTGAAAAACTTTGTCGCAAGGTTAATCGTCGCGATAATAATTGCCGTTCCAAATGACCCGGAAATTTGCCGCAACGTGTTGAACGTCGCCACGCCATCGGCCACGAGCCGGTTGGGCAAGTGCGTCAGGGCGTGCGTTTGAATCGGAATCAGGATTAACACCAATCCCAGTTGGCGGATAGTCTGCCCCACCGTCAACATGATCACCGAAGCATTAACGTCGATAAAGGCTTGCATGAAGGTCCCGAAACAGTCAATCAACAGCCCCGTGGTGACAATCACACGGACGGGGTAGCGGTCATACAGCCGACCACTGATGGGCGACATGACCCCCGTGAGGCATGCCCCTGGCAGTAGCGCAATTCCCGAGATAATGGGGCTCTGGTGCATGATGGACTGAATCAATAGCGGCAATAGAATGGTGTTGCCGTACATGGTCGCCACGATCAGCGCATTGAGGCTGGTAGCGGTGGTGAACTGCCCGCTCTTAAAAATCTTGGGGTTAATCAGCGGGTTGGCACTATGTAGTTGTTGCCGAATGAATGCGGTGGTAAGCACGATCCCAATCAGGAAAGGTACCACGACAAACGGTGAGGTCAGCGCGTACTGGCCGACATTTGAGAAACTCCACAGCAGGCCGAGGGACCCGAAGCTCACTAGAAACAAACCGAGACGGTCCAGCGTTGGCGATTCGTTCGTCGGGACGCTGGGTAACCGGTAATAGGCCAGAATCAGGTCGATCAGGATGAACGGCGCCACCAGAATAAACAGGTAGCGCCACGAGAAGTAAGTCAAAATGACCCCGGACAACGTGGGCCCAATAATGGGAGAAAAGTTGAAGGCAAGGCCGACAATTCCCATGACGGCCCCCTTCTTAGTGGGCGCGGCGTACCGAATGGCGAGGATATTGACCAGCGGCATCATGACACCGGAACCGGTGGCTTGAATCATGCGGCCGAGGATCAGCACCCAGAAACTCTGCGCCACACTGCCCAGGAGGGTCCCGGCCAGAAAGATGGCGGTAAACAGGATAAATAGCCGGCGAAACGTGAATTTCTTAATCAAATAGGCACTCACGGGAATCATCATCGCGCTGACCAGCATGTAGCCGTTGCTGATCCACTGCACGGTCGATGAGTTGACGTGAAAGACGGTCATGAACGTTGGTAACGCAACGTTCATCAGGGTGGAACACAGGATACCGAAGAAAGTGCCAAGTACCATGATAAATAACGATTGCTTGATTTGCTTGGACATTGAATGGCCTTCTCTTCTCTATTAAATTGCACAACTTCTCCAATCATACTGATAATTGAAAAGTTAGTCAATCGGTCTAGGCAACCGATGAAACGCGAATCACCGGCCAATTCGCCATTGGCCGATACGTCGAGGCGTTAGTGGTCAAATTAGTCACTTATTCATACCAGTTACGCTTTTGTGAAATATATTGTAAGCGTTTATATAAACGGTGAATTGTGTTAATTTAGAAAGTAAAGAGGTGTCCAGGTATGAAAAAAAGTGACGTGTTAGTAATTGGGTCCAACATGATTGATCTGACAACTTATATCAACCGCATGCCCGTGGCGGGTGAAACCGTGGAGGCCGCCGACTTCTCGATGGGCTTTGGTGGTAAGGGAGCCAATCAGGCCGTGGCTGCTGCCCACTTGGGGTCGCAGGTGAGCTTCATCTCGATGGTCGGTGACGACAACTTTGGCGAGCAGCAAGTCGCTAACTTTAAAGCCGCTAATATTGATGTGACGGGCGTTGGCGTGGGCCACAAGAGTAGTGGTGCGGCACCGATCTTCGTCGACCCGACCGCCGACAACCGCATTCTCATTATCAAAGGGGCCAACAACGAACTCACGCCGGCCGTTTTGGATACGCATCTCGATTTAATTCAGAATACAAAATTAATTGTTCTGCAACAAGAAATCCCACTGGAAACTAACTACCACGCGATTGATTTGGCCAACCAGTATGGGGTGCCGATCCTGCTGAATCCGGCGCCGGCCAATAGCCATTTGGACATGGAACACGTGCGACGGGTCGATTTCTTCTCGCCGAATGAAACGGAGCTGGCGACCCTGACTGGCTTGCCAACGGAGTCGATGGACGAGATTTCCCGCGCGGCCCAGCGCTTGGTCGACATGGGCGTCAAGAATGTTTTGGTTACGATTGGGTCGCGTGGCGTCCTGTGGGTCAGTGCGACGACCAGTCAGCTGATCGATGCTGTCAAGGTCGAGGCGGTCGATACCACCGGGGCCGGCGATGCCTTCATCGGGTCGTTTGCCCACTACTTCGCGCAGGGGGACACGGTGCCGCAGGCCTTGCGTCACGCCAACGAGTACGCCGCTATTACCGTCACACGGCGCGGCACGCAGAAGTCCTATCCCACGGCCAAAGAAGTGGCTCAGCTGTACCAACCGAGTTGAAGTTAAGTAAGGGTTGTCCGATCAGCAATTGATTGGGCGCCTTTTTAATATCAGCCGACCGTCAGTCTGAGCAGATTGATTGCGCCCGCGTACAGGCGTCCGTATACTTAAGGATAATCATTGTTAAGCCGAAGCCAAAGGAGGCAGTTTACCATGAAGAATCTACTACTCGGTGTCAGTCTGGCGGCCAATGTGGCGCTGGCCTACTTGGTGGTCGCCGATCGTGATCAATTCAAGGCCCTACAGTCCCGCGCGGATAGTGCGGTGGACCAGGTGGCAGGTAAGGCCCAGCAGTTAAAGGGGTCTCTGACCGGAGACCTCGGTGATAAGGTCAAGGGCAACCTGCGTGAGGGCCGTGGTGATGTAAAAGAAGTTATCAATGACGTGAAGTCGGAGTTTAAAGCGTAATTTAACAGTCAAACGGGTCGCGGGAAGTTTTCCCGCGGCCCGTTTGTGCGCTGTGTGGCCGTTGATGAGTTTTTAAGTATTAACTGATTTTAATAATCAATTATTAATAATTAGCCCACGTTGATGTTGGTGAAGTTATAGAGGTGCCAACCGTCCGTTAGATGCGGATTGTTGCGGGCTTTATTTGGTGGTACGCCCACGAAGCGTTTGAACTCGCGGGTCAGGTGGGCCTGGTCGGCAAAGTTTAGGATGGCTGCGATTTCCGAGAGCGGCAGGTTGGTCGTCTGGAGAATTTCAATCGCCCGGTTAATCTTGACGAGAATCTTGAACCGAGAGATCGTGACGCCGACCTCGCTGTGAAATAATGCAGATAGATAGTGGGGAGAAATTCCCAGCTGATTGGCGAGTTGGCCCATGGTGACGTTGGTTTCGGGACCGTTCATGATGATCTGATAGGCCCGCCGTACCGGAGCGGATAGATGGACGGCCTTGAGTTGGTGGACCCGTTGCGCCATGTCTTTGATCATGGTTTCAATGCCACTCATCACGTCGTCGTAGGTAGTCAACGTCTCCAGCGTCCGCACGTAATGGTCGTTGAGTGAATAGGCCTGATCAAAATCCATGCCGGCATGAATGGCCGCGCGCAGGGTCACCGACGTGCTGATGATGCCCCAATTCTTGATGTTTCGCAGATTACTGCCGTCCGCGAGAATTCCGATACGCCCAGAGTTCACCAGGCCGATGAAGGCGTCGTGAACCATCGAGGGTTTGCCCAACTCGACGGCTGTCTTCAACGCTTTTTCATAGGCGTAGCTGACGTGCGCACCCTCGTCCTCGAAGTTCACTAGAATCAGCTTGTCGTTGAACTGATTGGAGGGGATGGCCTGGTCAAAGGCGGTGGTGATGGCAGCCTCGCTCAGTGGGAGTCGCAGCAATTGCGCCAACACCAGAATCTGGTCAATGCACTGCTGCCGCGGAATCGAATAGGTACTCAGCACCTGCGGCAGATAAATGGTACGGGCGTCCGTACTGCTGGGCCGCCGACTGGTCACATCGGTGAGAAGGATGGGGCCCAAGATATAGGTGTGCTCGTCCTGAATCAGGCAGACGGAGAAGAGATTCTGACTGTGGCGAAAGACGGTGATGGCGGTCTCCCGATTGGGGATTTCATGGAAGATAGCGGTATAGGCGGCCGCCAGTAGTTTACCCTGCTTAAAGACGACTTCGGGGCGATGCTGAAAGGTCTTGAAGATGACGGCCGGCGCATTGATGGCCGCCAGATAACGGGTTACTAGACTCACGAGAACCCCCTCACTTTCGTTAAATAAAATTCAAAAAGTAGATATTTATTCAAAGACTAAGCAGAAAAGTCCGATTATGTAAGCGCTATATTAGTTATACCGTAGCTTGCGCAGAAATACCAGTGGGGGTTGCCTCGCGTATTGACTAGCCAGAGTTCAGATGGGGAACCTGCCCCCAACCGGTGTTGCCAAATTGGCTAGCCCAAGCGAGCCACCAAGGCCGCCGGGGTTACTTTACACCGGTCACGACAGTTTTACCCGATTATCTGCAGGCATCCGCAGTTTAGGAGGCGTATAATGAAAGGGTGAAATTTATTGAACGGGGTGAATGTTTTTGCGAAAGTTAGCACCATTCTTTGTGGCGTTGGGCGCGATTAGTTTTGGCGTCCCGGCCACACTGATGAAGATTGCCCGGAGTGAGGGTGTGGTCAACGGACCGCTATTATTCTGGTCATTTCTAAGTGCCGTGGTGATTCTCGGCGTGATTCACATTGCGCGGCGACGGTGGCTGCGGTATCAACATACGAATTGGAAGCAGATCTTGGCGGTGATGGCCGCCGGGACGGCCTCTGGTTTTACCAATACCTTCTATATTCAATCGTTGAAATTAATTCCGGTGGCGGCCGCCGCAGTCATGCTGATGCAGGCGGTCTGGTTGTCGGTCTTGCTGGGTAGCATTATTCACAAGCGGCGACCATCGCGGCTTCAGGTCATCAGCATTGTGCTGGTCCTGATTGGGACGGTGCTGGCGGCCGGACTCTTTCCGATTACGCAGTCGCTGTCGTTGTGGGGCCTGTTTCTGGCCTTTCTGGCGGCCTGCGCGTATGCCTGCACGATTCAGTTTACCGCGATGCTGGGGAACAACTTGGACCCGATGAGTAAGACGTGGTTGCTGTGTGTGGGGGCTTTCCTGCTGATTTCGGTCGCTTGGGGACCACAGATTGTCTCGGCACCGGTGACGTTTGATACCGTTAAATGGGCGTTTTGGATTGCCATCTTCTCCATGGTCTTCCCGCTGGTGGCCTACTCAATCTTCATGCAGTACCTAGACCTCGGAATTGGGCCAATTCTGTCGTCACTGGAATTGCCCGCCTCCATCACGATTGCCTTTCTGGTCTTAGGCGAACGAGTGGATTGGCTTCAGGTTGTCGGCGTGCTCATCATCATTGGCGCCGTGATTCTCCCGAACGTGTGGGGGATGCAGCGTCAGAATCAATTACGCTAATTGTTTCATGTGAAACAACAGAAGTCGCCCGCCGACATTGTCCGCGGTGCGGCTTCTTTTTGTGGTATTCTAGGTGCAACTAAAGTCAGGGGGATGAAAAAATGACGACGATCACCGAAGAAACGCTATCATTAGATGCCGTAGCGGCAGGAAATCAATACGTGGATTGCGAGTTGACCTACTCCAATCAAGACATTCGGGTTGAAGAGGTGACTTTTGACAAATGTCGCTTCCAGCAGACAGATTTCAAGGGCAGTGAGTGGCTCGACTGTAACTTTCGGGGTTGTCAGTTTCTGAATTGCCAATTCCAGCAAAGCTATCTGTATCGTTGCGCGTTCAATGCTTGCCAGCTCTTGGGTAGCGACTTCACCGAAGCACGGCTAAAGGATATGACCATCGTCGACTCGCGAGCGGACTACGCCAACTTCGCCGAGGCCGTCCTCACCGGGGTGACGCTGATCGACACCCGGTTGCTAGAGGCAAGCTTTCAAGCGGTGACGGTTAAACGGTATCTGAACTTCAACCGCTGCGACTTGACCCGCGCCGATTTTACGGAAAGTCGACTAAAATTGGTCGATTTACGCAGTAGCCAGATTACGGCGCTCGCCTTTACCCCCGGACTGGTCCGGGGCTGTCAGATTGACCCCCTGCAGGCCGTGACCTTTGCGGCGGCGTTGGGGCTAGATATTCAGGATTAAAAAAGTGAGTAGCGGCTGCGTACTGAAGTGAACCCCATAAATTGGAGTGAATTTCTAAGCTACTAATTGGCTGGCATGTTCCCGGTATTTTACCGGGGACATGCCGGCCAATTTTGTTTTTATCCGGTGGTAATTGTAATAATCTACGTATTCGGTTATTGCTGCCGCAAGCTCTTGATAACTGCTATAACTGTGATTATGAACAGTCTCTACCTTAAGAATGTGGAAAATACTCTCTGCTACGGCGTTATCAAGGCATGTGGCCTTGCGGCTCATGCTTTGAAAGACTCGAGCTTCTTTGAGAATATTGATATATCGACAGTTCTGGTACTGGAATCCTTGATCCGAGTGAATAGTCATTCGATAAGGCACTTTGGGTCTTCTTACTGTAAGGCGTTCTAAGGGATCAGTGACGAATTTAACTGTTGGATGCTGACTAATTGCCCACTCAAGAATTTCTCCGTTATAAAGATCAATGTAGGCAGTGAAGTATGCACGTTCATTGACGGTCTGATGACCCCAACGCACTTCGGTGACATCAGTCACGATTTTTTGAAAAGGGCGATTGGTCTTAAAGTTGCGATTTAGACGGTTTCTAGCGATTTTACCGACAGTACCTTTATACGAGTTGTACTTCTTTGTTTGCCGTTTAAAGGCAGTGCACAATAAATTATTTTCGCGCATGATTCTCAAAACCGCCTTATGATTGACCAGTATGCCTTTATTCCTAAGTGCTAAGGTTACAGTGCGATAACCATAGTCTGGATTGTTTTGTCGAATCTTTTTGACCTCTTCAACTAACGTTGAAGAGGTGTTTTGATACTTACGATGACAAGCATCATGATAGCTACTGCTCGACATCTTGGCCGCTTTCAATACCACAACTAATTTGACGTTGAATTTACACCTTAGCTCAGTGATTAGCTGGGCTTTTTCTTGGTTTGAGATTTTTTCTGTGCTAAGGCTTCGAGTTTTTCCAAGTAGGCTACCCGAATGCGTAAAATTTCATTCTCTTCTTGAAGTTGTTTGAGTGTTTTAGAATCCTTTGATTTGCCTGTCACTTTTAAAGACCGTCCTTTGAATGGCTTCAAACGTCCCTCAATCAGCTTTCGCTCCCAATCCCATATTGTAACTGGGTTCTTTAGGCGGAAGTGGCTTGCTGTAGCTGGATATGAGGCATGATGAGTCTGTCGCCATTTGATGACTTTAATTTTAAAGGAATAGTCGTAAAAAGTCTTCTCTGAATGGTTCTCCAAGCCCGGAATACCAAACAATTTAAAATTGGCTAACCATTGATAAATGGTCGCGGAGCCTTTGATCCCATACTCTTGCATTAATTTCTGTGGCGATTTTCCTTGAAGATATTTAGTTAAGACTTGTTGTTTTATTTTAGCTGAAAACATAGTAAAACCCCTCGAGTTGGATTTACTCCAATTCGAGGGGTTCACTTCAGTACAGGTCGTTACTCACTTTTGGTTCGCGATGACGGTTACCGGGGTAGGTTCGAGGGTCGTGGCTTCCGCGCGGGTGCTCCAGTGGCTCAGACAGATGCTGGCGGTGGCCCCGAGGATAATGATGGCGAGGATGATTTTGATGACTTTTTCGTTGATGGTAAGGGCCTCCTTGGTTGGGTCGAGGATAACAGGTTTGATGGGCGAGGGCAAGTCCTTTGCGAAGATGCTTACCCGACAGAGGGCTAGTTAAAAAGGATTGCCCAAATATGAGCAATCCTTTTTAGCTAGCCACTAACCCCGTCATATCCAATAAACGTGAAGTAGGTCTTGCCGCCAATGCGATAGAGACTGTCGAAGGTACCGGCAATGCCGTTGTCTTCGTTACCAGCGTTGTGTTGGGGGTCGTGTAAGTTCTTTAGCGTCACGCGATATTGATAAAGGCCGGCGTGACTGACGCGCTTGGTTTTTAAGCCCTTGATATCGTGGCTGAAATACAGCACGCGGTACGGGTCATGGAAGTCGGTCTTAGTGATCTTCGCCATGCCAGCTGGCTTTTGCATGAAGCCCAGTCCCGCGTTGGCCTTGGCGTCGTATTTCATATATTCGAGATAGCCATCGGGGGTCACGCGAATGCTGGCCGTAGTGGTCTCCTCGGAGCTCAGCGCGGCCTGGGCACCGCCGAGATACAGGTCACCGTGGCTGTAGCCGGGCATGAAGTCCGGGGCGGGAATTCGCTTAAACGCCGTCAATTTATCCGTGGCCTTGAGGGTCGCCTGGGGATCGTAAGCGCCAGCTCCAGGGTCGATCGTGTAGCCAGTCGGCGCGCTCTGCTGGATGAGCGGATAACTTAGCCGCGCCAAGTACAATTGAAGCGTGGGAACGAGAAAATCACCGGATTTGGTGCTCGTGAGATTTCCCGCCACCACTGTTCCGGCCGGGATGGTGAGATCGCGGCTGAGTGCGTGCCCCACTTTGTGCGTGGGGACGAAGTTGACTTTGACTTTGATGGTGCGGGTGACTTCGAAGTATTGACTGAGGTTCAAGAAGTCGGTGCTGGCCGTGAAGTTACCGACCTTAACCAAAGCGCTGGGCTTTTCGGTCTGTGCGTTGCTCGATCGTCCGCCGACCAGGAGCGCTGCTAAACAGGCCGCGATTCCGGCGCCAATTTTAAAGAATTTATGCATGCTGCCATCCGGCCTCCTACGAAATTTTGGATACGTTTAGTATACCGGAAAGCCCGTTATAAACAAACGAACAAATGTTCTTTTGTGGAAAATTTTCGAAGTTAACCCGGGTTATATTTCCCTAAAATAATTAGGGCCAACGGTCGGGGCGTTATCTCTTGTCTCGCGGCGTGGGCGGATTGGTCATTCTCGTGATGTTGCTGCTGGTACCTCAGGATGCCGACACGATTGTTGGTTTTTGCGCGGGGTTACGTGGCTGAATTAAGCATAACGTCGAAGAACTGACAAGAAATTGTCAGTTTTTTTGATTTACCTGTTGACTTAAAGTTAACAAGTCGTTATGATGATCCCTGCGCTTTAGAAAGTAACAACAAATTCAATTCATTTAAAGAGGCTGATAACAGATGACCAATAAACAACGCGCATTGGATTATTTAAAGGCGGCATTTGTCGACAAAGACTTAGCGAAGGTGGAGACTTTTCTGGGCGACCACTGGATACAGCACAATCCCAACGTGCCCGATGGTCTAGAGGCATTGCGGGGAATTATCGCCGGTAATGAAATTAACTGGCAACCTAGTATTGCGTTGGAAGAGGGCGATATCGTGGCGGTTCATGGGCGCTACACCAATTTCTTTGGCAAGACGATGATCGGTGTAGATTTTTTCCGCTTTGATGAAAACGGCAAGATGACGGAGCACTGGGATGTTCTACAAGAAGAGGTTCCAGCCGACAAGACCGCCAGTGGCAATGCCATGTTCCCGATTGTTCCGCAAAAATAACCCGGGAAATTTTTATCCTAGCTGTTGCAATCTAATTAACAGATGTTAAAATAAGGAGATAATTAATGATGAAGTATGCTATTTCTGCAGCGACTGGACATTTCGGTCAAATCGCCATTCAACACTTATTGAAGACCGTCCCAGCTAGCAATATTGTCGCGATTGTCCGTAACGCCAAGAAGGGCCATCTGGTACTACCAGATGGCATCACGATTCGCCAGGCCGATTATACGGACGAAGCCGCGCTGGAGACGGCATTGGCGGGCGTCGATCGCTTGCTGTTTATTTCGTCCGTTCCCGGTGGTGAGATTTCACGGCAACAACAGCATGCCAACGTGGTGAGTGCGGCACAAGCGGCGGGCGTTGAGTACGTCGCCTACACCAGTTTTGCCAAGGCCGATACGGCGCAATCACCGCTATCCAGGGACCATGTGACAACGGAGAAGTTGATCAAGTCGAGTGGATTGGCCTACAGTTTCTTGCGGAACGCTTGGTACTTGGAAAATGAAATCAGTTATTTGCAGGCTGGTGCCGCAAGAAAGTCTGGTGTTTACGCGGCCGGCGCGGGGCAGATTAGTTTCGCCCTGGAACGGGAATATGCCGAAGCCGCGGCAAAGGTCTTGCAACTGGCGAATCCACAACCAGTGTATGAGTTCGGTGGCCAGCCGCGGACCTATGCTGACTTAGCCAAGGCCGTCCAGCAGGCGACGGGCAAGCCCGCAGACTTCCAGTCGGTCTCCAGTGACGCGTACCGCCAAGCGTTGTTAGCCGGCGGTATGGCGGCGGAAATGGTCGATGTCTTTGCCAGCATGCAACAAATGATGAAAGATAATGAACTTAAGGTGACGGCCGCTGATCTAGAATCCGTTCTGGGACGGTCATTGACACCACTCCCCGACGCAATTAACGAGATTTTACAGCGTTAGGCAGAGGATGGGGTGGTCACCAAATTGGAGGACCGATTCATGAAATATTCTTACAAATTAAGTGATGCCATCCACATCCTAGTCTACATTCACATCGCGCCTAAGGGCCTGCTCGACAGCACAACCATCGCAACCAGTGTGGAATCCAATCCTAGCGTGGTTCGCCGGTTGATGGCGACCTTGAAAAAGGCCGGGTTGATTGACAGTCGAGCGGGGACGGCCGAGCCGAAATTAGCCCGACCAGCTACCGAAATTTCACTACTCGACGTGTTTCGAGCGGTGGAACCGAATTCGGCTTTACTGCACGTTGATCCGCGGACCAATTCGGATTGTCCAGTGGGCGCGCACATTCAGCAAACGTTGGATGGTGCCTACAGTCGAATTCAACGGGCGGCTGAAAACGAGATGCGTCAGCTGACGATTCAAGATATGGTTGAAGATATTCAGCTGCGGAATCACCAAGTTGGCTAATTTAACATGAATGAACGCAATCGCGGATTGACCAGTTGGCCGATCCGCGATTTTTTAGATACGTTCGATAATATTGGTGACGACAACCGTCAATTCTGCTTGCGAAATAGTTCCGTGACGCAGCCAATCTGTCATGACGCCGATGATGCCATTGACGGAACAGACGACGTCATAGTAATCTTGTGGGTTTTCGCGGTCGAGGTGTTCGAAAAATAAAACTTTTTCAACTAATTTTGATTTAAGTTGATCGATAGTTTGATGATTGCTGGATTGCGTGATTAGTTCAAAGAGTTCGCGGTGCGCCATCACATAGTGAATACTGGTGGTCGCTAATTCGCTAAAACTGGCTGTACTATCGGCCGGGTAAGTCTTAGCCAATTTCTGCAATAGTGTTGTAATTGTTTCACTGACAATCTGATTATAGCAATCATAGATATCATCGTAGTGGAGATAGAAGGTGCTGCGTGAGATGTCGGCTTGCGCGATGATAGCCGCTACACTGATTTTAGCCAATGGTTGCGTTTTTAATTGTGAAATTAAAGCATGTTTAATCGCATTTTGGGTTTTGCGAATACGACGATCCAAAGGAGTCCCTCCTAGGGTCTGTTCCTAAACATTGATTTCTGGTATACTCCATCAAAAACGGATTGGAGTACATCATGACTATACCAAAGCGCTATGAACTAACTGACGAACAGTGGAACCGCATTGAACCAATGTTTCCAGCCTATCGTACCGGTCGACCAGCCACCATTGATAACCGAACGGCTTTCAATGGTATTCTCTGGCTGATGCGAAGCGGAGCGGCATGGCGTGACGTTCCCGAGCGCTACGGTCACTGGAAGGCAATTTACAGCCGATTTCAACGTTGGTCAAATTCCGGTCTGTTTCTAAAAATGTTTGAAGAACTTTCTCAAGATCCAGACATGGAGAACATCAGCTTAGATTCAACCAGTATTCGGGTTCATCAAAAAGCTACCGGTGCTAAAAAAACGCAGTCAATGCAGAGTTCAACCAATTCATAGGACGAAGCCGAGGTGGCCTTACCACCAAGGTTCATGCGTTAGTAGATGGACTGGGCAACCCACTAAAATTCTTGCTTTCAGGTGGTCAGGTACACGATAGTATTGCGGCACCTGAACTACTTGAAACTGTTGATTTGACTAACGTAAACGTGATTGCGGATAAAGCATATGGTGCCGAAAAGCTAAGAGACCAAATTACATCAGCCCATGGGACCTATACCATTCCGCCAAAAGAGAATGCCAAAGATCCTTGGGACTGTGATTATTTCACCTACTGTGAACGTCACCTGATTGAAGACTTTTTTAATCAAATGAAGAACTTTAGACGCTTCGCAACACGCTACGATAAGCTAGCTACCAGCTTCTTGTCCACCATATACATCTGCGCCATCATGATTCTATTGAAATAGTTTGAGAACAGGCCCTAGTATAGCACAGAAATAAAAAAGGCCAATAGGGTATACCCTAATGGACATTGAACTAACTTAGCGAAAAAGAAAAAATTCACCTTCCTTTAGGGTCTGTTCCTAAACATTGATTTCTGGTATACTCCATCAAAAACGGATTGGAGTACATCATGACTATACCAAAGCGCTATGAACTAACTGACGAACAGTGGAACCGCATTGAACCAATGTTTCCAGCCTATCGTACCGGTCGACCAGCCACCATTGATAACCGAACGGCTTTCAATGGTATTCTCTGGCTGATGCGAAGCGGAGCGGCATGGCGTGACGTTCCCGAGCGCTACGGTCACTGGAAGGCAATTTACAGCCGATTTCAACGTTGGTCAAATTCCGGTCTGTTTCTAAAAATGTTTGAAGAACTTTCTCAAGATCCAGACATGGAGAACATCAGCTTAGATTCAACCAGTATTCGGGTTCATCAAAAAGCTACCGGTGCTAAAAAAACGCAGTCAATGCAGAGTTCAACCAATTCATAGGACGAAGCCGAGGTGGCCTTACCACCAAGGTTCATGCGTTAGTAGATGGACTGGGCAACCCACTAAAATTCTTGCTTTCAGGTGGTCAGGTACACGATAGTATTGCGGCACCTGAACTACTTGAAACTGTTGATTTGACTAACGTAAACGTGATTGCGGATAAAGCATATGGTGCCGAAAAGCTAAGAGACCAAATTACATCAGCCCATGGGACCTATACCATTCCGCCAAAAGAGAATGCCAAAGATCCTTGGGACTGTGATTATTTCACCTACTGTGAACGTCACCTGATTGAAGACTTTTTTAATCAAATGAAGAACTTTAGACGCTTCGCAACACGCTACGATAAGCTAGCTACCAGCTTCTTGTCCACCATATACATCTGCGCCATCATGATTCTATTGAAATAGTTTGAGAACAGGCCCTAATTTTTTAAAAGATATTTCTGGAAAATATGTCCAGAAACGGACAACTAGTCCGAAATTGTTCTGGCATCTGAG
This sequence comes from Levilactobacillus brevis, assembly GCA_021383565.1. NCBI lineage: Bacteria > Bacillati > Bacillota > Bacilli > Lactobacillales > Lactobacillaceae > Levilactobacillus > Levilactobacillus brevis. Next base: position 2,174,935 of record CP079699.1, read on the forward strand.
TCCATGGTGAGTATAGTACACAATTGTACAGTATTATACAATTGTTTTGAAAAAGGGGAGGAAGTTTAAATGGAATTTAGACCGGCAATTCGCTCTGACTTATCTGGCTTAGTCCAGCTATTAACACGAGCCTTTTACGCCTATCCAACATTTACCATGGCTTTGCGTTCGGAATTTCGGGGCACCACGGGTTACGATAAGTTTTTGAACGATTACTTTGTCATGGATTTATTGCTTTATTGGCGTAAGGGGAAACTTGTGGTGGCGGAAGAGCAAGGCCAATTAATTGGTGTTGGGGTCATGGCAGCGCCTAATGTTAGGCTTACATGGTGGGACTATTTTCGTTCTGGAGGTTTACGGTTAGTATGGCCATATTTGTGGCATCGCCGTGGTCGTTTGGCTGAGATTAGTCGTGCCGATGGGATGGCGCAACCATCCCAAGAGACATGGACTCTAGTGTACTTTGCGGTTGATCCTGATTTTCAAGGTCGTGGCGTGGGGACGCGGCTATTGAATCAACAGATCATTCCCACGGTACGTGCGGCGGGGGCTAAGAGTCTGACGCTAGTTACCAATACACAGCGTAATGTACGGTACTACTCTGATCAAAGTTTTCAGGTGGTGACACATCATCAGGTAAATAGCCAAGGTGTTCAGGTGTTTAATTGGCAACTTACGCGTCAGGTGACGATGTCGTAGTTTCTTTATGTAGCTGGAAGGATCACTTATTCTGGCTACTTTTTGTTGGTCTGAAAAAAATTTGGCTGGTTCCAAATTCACGTGACCAGCTGTGCGCTGTATAATGAACGTATTGTAACCGCTTCAGAAAGGAAGTCTCAAACAGATGAAAGCAGATTTAACGTGGCTGGATGATCCCCAGACCTTCCGGATCAATCAAGTGCCAGCGCACAGTGATCACCGAGGCTATGCAAGCTTAACGGAAGCCACGGCGCACCGTAGCAGTCTGGTTCAGAGTCTGGATGGCGCGTGGGCCTTTCAGTTTGCCCGCGACCCCCAGCACCGGCCGGTCGGGTTTTACCAACCAGATTATGACCGCCGTTATTTTGACCGCTTACAGGTTCCCGGCCACATCGAACTCGCCGGATACGGGCAGATTCAGTACATCAATACGGCCTATCCTTGGGAAGGTAAGCATTATCGTCGTCCCGCCTATAGTCAGGGTGCCGATCAGCCCGAACGGGGAATGTTTAGCACCGATCCTGAGAATACCGTGGGCGCTTACGTGAAACACTTTACGCTCGACCCGGCATTGCAGGGAAAACGGGTCAGCATTGAGTTTGACGGCGTGGAACAAGCCATGTTTCTGTGGTTGAATGGGCAGTTTGTCGGTTATGCCGAGGATAGCTTTAGTCGCTCGGAGTTCGATCTGACACGTTATCTGCAGCCCGGTGAAAATCTGTTGGCCGTGGAAGTGTTTAAGCACAGTACGGCCGCTTTCCTAGAAGACCAGGACATGTTCCGCTTCTCCGGAATCTTTCGTAGTGTCCGCTTGGTTGCCAAGCCCGACTTGCACCTAGAAGACTTGACGATCAGAGCCGGGGTCGATGCGGCGTTAACGACCGGACAATTGGCCGTGACACTGCGGTTGTCGGCGGCCAAGCAACTCGCCGGGGCGGTTCAGGTTCGGCTACTGGATGCGACCGGCCAATCGCTGTGGCAAGCCGAACGCGACGTTGCCGACACGGTAGCGTTGACCGCGGACTTGCCCCACATCCACCTCTGGTCACATCATGATCCATACCTTTACCAGCTACAGGTCACGTTGCACGACGCAACGGGGGCGATGGTCGAAGTGGTCCCTTACCCGGTTGGGTTCCGGCGGCTAGAAATGAAGGATCACGTCATCACGTTGAACGGGCAACGCTTGATTTTAAACGGTGTCAACCGGCACGAATGGGATGCGCATCGCGGTCGAGCCGTAACCTTGGCGGACATGCAACGCGACCTAGACATCTTCGACGCTAACCATATCAACGCCGTGCGGACCTGTCACTACCCGGATCAGCCGGTCTGGTATGGCCTGTGCGATCGTCGCGGCATCTACATGATGGCCGAGAACAATCTCGAGACGCACGGGACCTGGCAGAAGATGGGTGCCGTAGAACCCTCGTACAACGTGCCCGGCGACCTGCCGCAATGGCAACTCGCCGTGCTTGATCGGGCCAAGAGTAACTATGAAATGTTTAAAAATCACCCGGCCATTTTGTTCTGGTCGCTGGGTAACGAATCCTATGCGGGTGAGGACTTGGTCGCGATGGATGCCTACTACCATCACGTGGATCCGACGCGGCTGACCCATTACGAGGGGGTCTTCCAGAATCGCGCCTACGCCGACCGCATTTCTGATGTGGAGAGTCGGATGTACAACCCGCCGCGTGAGATTGAGAAATATCTGCAAAATGCGCCAACCAAGCCATTTCTGGACTGTGAATATATGCATGACATGGGCAATTCACTGGGTGGCATGGCCAGTTACAATGACTTGTTGGATCGCTATCCGATGTATCAGGGTGGCTTCATCTGGGACTTCATCGACCAGGCGCTCTGGGTCAAGGACGCCGTCACCGGTCGGCCAGTTCTGCGCTACGGCGGGGACTTTGATGACCGACACAGCGATTACGAATTTTCCGGAGACGGTCTGCTCTTTGCCGACCGTACGCCGAAGCCAGCATTACAGGAGGTGCGCTACTACTATGGCCAACATGACTAAATTAAAATTAACGTTTGGCGACGTGACGCTGGGGGTGAGTGGCGACCATTTCCGCTACCTCTTTGCCTACGATCGCGGCGGTCTGGAATCGCTGGTTCGCGATGGTAAAGAATGGCTGTACCGCACGCCGGTCCCGGCCTTTTGGCGAGCCACCACGGATAACGACCGGGGTAATGGCTTTTCTCGGCGTTCGGCTATGTGGCTGGGCGCGGATATGTTTACCCACTGTACCCACGTGGCGGTGGCGGTAAATGACCGTGCAATTCCATTACCGATTGCGCCCGAAAATAACCGGTATACCGACCACGAGACGGCGGAAAAGGTGGCAATCACCTTTACCTATACGACACCAACCGTGCCAACAACGACGGTTGACGTGACGTATCAGGTCAGCGCGGGTGGCCGCTTGACCGTGGCCGTCCACTACCACGGTGCGGCCGGTTTGCCAGAGTTGCCCGCATTGGGTCTACGGTGGGTATTGCCCACGGCTGCAAGTGGCTTTGACTATCAGGGCCTGTCGGGTGAGACCTATCCGGATCGCCTGGCGGGTGGTCAACCGGGAACGTATCACGTGGCCGGCTTGCCGGTGACGCCATATCTGGTGCCGCAGGAATGTGGCATGCACATGGCGACCGATTGGGTGACGGTGACTCGTGAGCAGACGCTGAATAACGCCGATCCGGACCATCAGGCCTTTCAGTTGACGGTCCGCAAACACGACCAGCCCTTTGCCTTCAGCTGCCTGCCTTATACGCCAGAAGAGTTGGAAAACGCCACTCATCAAGAAGAGTTACCATTGCCGCGGCGAACGGTCCTGACGATTTACGGCGCCGTCCGTGGTGTCGGTGGTATCGATAGCTGGGGCGCCGACGTGGAACCGGCGTACCATATTTCCGGGGAGACGGACCACGCGTTTCAGTTTGAAATCTAACATTCAAGGCCAACTGTGATGAGTGCAGTTGGCCTTTTTGGCTGCCGTGATGACAAGGATAATTATGGCAAAAGTTAGACCAATCGGCCCATTGCGGAAGTTGCTATGACGCTAGGTGGGGCGGGCAGTTAGACCACTACGCCTTGGCTGAAATTGCGCAGATTTAGGGCTTGCTCGGCCGTTCAGGGGATGCTATAGTTTAGCTAACCTCAAAGATACGGGATAGTAGCTGAAATGACAAATGAAATGCTTTATTTTTATACTTATAAATTGGTAAAAAGATGGGTTAACGTGATATAAGGAGGAACTGATATGCAGCGAAGCGGGCAACGACACCATGCGCGGGGGATTGCGATGTTAGTGGCAGTCTTGGCTTTATTAGTTGGTTTGGGCCTAGCCACCACAACGGCCGGTGCAAAGTCGGCCAATGGACGGAAGACGCACACCGAGAAAGTTCGGCTGATGAAGAAGAATAATCGAGTCTTAAAGGCCGCCACATTAAATGCGAAGGGCTTGTCGATCGCGTGGAAGGACGTGCTCCAGCACAAGGTTAAATTGTTAAAGCAACTGAAGAAGACGATTACCAAGGAAAAGGGCAGTGTGTATTCGGTCCGCCAAGTCAGGGCCCTCACGCATAAGATTGATCGGCTCAATAAGAAGTATACCCACAAGCTTAAGAAGCTAAAAGCCCACAAGGATCCGGCCAGTATTCACTATTCTTGGTATAAGGAGAAGAACGGCTACACGGCGTTCATGAAGGACAAGATTAAATGGGTCGGGAACCGTGCGTACGTTGTCTGGGGAATTCAAGAACATGATGGTAAATTTACCAATTATGGTGGCCACGGCAACGGCTTCACGACAGATTAATGGGGGATTAAAGGTCTGGAATTGCGTTTCCAGATCTTTTGCGTTCTTATGCGGTTGCGGTTCCCTTGAAGTGGTTATTGAGAGAGTCGGGTCAAAATTAATTTAATTTTTGGCAACTTTCTACTTGCCTTGAAGTCCACATGAAGGTTTAACCTAGGGTCATTCAAGTGTTCAGAAAGGAAGTTTCACGATGACCAAAAATGTTTTAATTCTAGCCGCAAACGGCCAAATTGCCCGGCTTGTTGAACAACGGATTCTAACGGAAGATGCTTTTGCCGAGGTCAAATTGACCCTCTTCTTACGTAACGCCAGTCGTTTACAGGATCTTCAAGATAATCCGCGGGTGGCGCTGATTGAGGGCGACATCACGGATGCCGACGCGGTCAGCGCGGCAATCGTTGATCAAGACTTGGTCTTCGTCGCCGTGGTCGATCACGACCGGCAAAACCGACTCACGAAAAACGTGATTGCTGGGATGCAGGATCACCAGGTGGCGCGGGTCGTCTTCACTAATGTATTGGGACTCTACAATGAAGTGGGCGGTGAATTTGGCCGCTGGAACCTCGAGATGATTGGTGCGGGCATGGCGCCAGCGCGGCAATCAGACCAGTTGTTAGCCGATTCTGGGCTAGACTATACTACCTTGCGTTTACCTTGGCTCAATGATCGGGATATTAAATACACGGTAACGACGAAGGAACAGCCGTATGACGGTGTTTCTGGTTCTCGGCGAAGCGTGGCCGATGTGGTCTTGAACATTATTGCTGACCCGACCCAGTACAGTCGTGATAGTATTGGGATAGCAGATCCAGCGACAGAAGGTCAATATCGGCCCGTTTACTAGGGCACAAGGAGTGTAAGCTAGGATGAATATTAAAGAAGCCAGTGAAAAGACGGGGGTCTCCTCCGCAGCCATCCGTTACTACGAAAAGGAATCATTAATTCCGGCGATTGACCGCACCGAGGTCGGTAATCGCGATATCGATGACCGGATTATTCGACGTATTCGGTTCGTCACGCAGATGCGGGCAGCTGGGATGAGCATTGAAAATCTTCGACGGTACATCGAATTATTCGATGCGCAGGAAGATAATACGAAAGAACAAAAGGCATTGTTGCAAGAACAACTGGAAGTTATGGAAGAAAAGCGCGATGACCTTCAGGCCGCGATAGACCACCTCAACTATAAGCTCAACCACTTCTACGATCACATGGAAGCCACGGAAGAGGAACTCCGTCAATTGGAGAAGCAACATGCAGAGAAGCTTGAGTCGACAGAACCAGCCGACGATGAACTGAAGTGATGATGAGGAGCGACTAGACATAATAGTCGCTCTTTTTTCACCAATGAGCTGGCTTTTTGGCTGGCCAAGATCTCGTGTTAGCCGATTTAGGTGGGACGTTTGAACCGATGGCCCAAAACATGGTGCGTGCCATGAGCGAGACGGGGGTTCAACGCTTACTGTATATTACGGGGCTGGGTCTGTACCATGAACTACCCGCAAAGTTTGACGCCTGGTTGGAACGGTCGATTGGGCACGCTGTCATGGAGGATACGCGGCGAGCGGCCAAACTGATCGAGGATTCGTCGCTCAACTACACCATCATTCGTGCTGGGTACATGACCAACAAGGATGAGATTGACTACGAGTTGACGGAAAAGGGCAAAACGTTCAAGGGAACCACCATCTCACGGAAGAGCATTGCTGATCTGATCGTGAAGATTGCCAAAAATCCTACCCTGCACAGCCGCAGCAGTCTAGGCATTGCGAAGGCTGGCACGGATGGTGATACGCCAGTATATGCCTAGCTAAAATTGGCAAGAGATGTTGGTGAATCCGGCAGCCAAGTTTGTAGCCACAACTAAAGCGGCCAGCTAACAGGAATAAAAATTTGTTGAGTGGTCGTTTTTAATTTAAGCCTTCGGTGCTTTCGGGCACATGAACTCACGCTGGCAAAGCGCCGATTGCTTTTTAGGCAAATTTCCTGACTAGCGATTATCAACGCTAAACTGTCGATAGGTTGTCGTTGATAACCTTGTTTTTCAAAAAAGCGCTTGCCTTAAAGTCCACTTCAAGGTCTAAACTAGAGTTATTGAATAGACAAAGGAGACCTGTACATGGCAACGAAGACGTTAATTATCGATTATTCATGGTCGGGCACCACCGCCAAGCTGGCGACTGCTCTTCAGCACGTGACGGGTGGCGATCGGGTAGACCTCACGGTGGCCACAGGAGTTTTTCCCAATGACATGTATGCCACGTCCGATGTGGCGAACCGGCAACTGGCAACGCATCAGTTACCAGCCTTAACCAATGAGCGCCCCGATATTAGCGCCTATGACGTGTTGCTCGTGGGCGGGCCCGTTTGGTCGGCGAAGGTATCCACACCGGTGCGGTCATTCTTGCAGCAACTTCCAAACTTTCGAGGCACTATCGCCCCGTTTTACACGGACGCCGGAACGCCGGGCGGTTACGAGGATGACTTTGCCAGCTTGGTCACCACTGCTACTGTGGCACCGGGCATCGGTTTGACGGCTGGTGAGCTCCCGGATGCCGACTCACAGCTTACCAGTTGGTGGCAGAATTTAAGGACTAAATAAATGGAGGCATTTCAAATGAAAACAGCAGTATTCTTAGAACCAGGCAAGGTAGAAGCTCAAGAATTACCTAAACCGGAAGTCAAGAACCCCACGGACGCCGTCTTAAAGATTGTGCGGGCCTGTGTCTGTGGCTCCGACCTGTGGTGGTACCGGGGCATTAATGACCGGCAGAAGAACACGCCGGTGGGTCACGAAGCTATCGGAATCGTGGAAAGCGTGGGCGATGACGTCACCAACGTTAAGCCCGGCGACTTTGTCATCGCCCCGTTTACGCACGGGTGCGGCCACTGTGCGGCTTGTTTAGCTGGCTTCGATGGGAACTGTGAAAACGCCCGGACCGATGATGAAATCGTCGGCTACCAAGGCGAATACTTACGGTTCAAGAACGCCGACTGGGCCTTGGTCAAGGTTCCCGGTCAACCCAGTGATTACGCCGATGCCCAACTCAACGACCTGTTAACGCTGGCCGATGTGATGGCCACGGGCTACCACGCCGCCGCAATTGCCGAAGTTAAGGACGGGGATACGGTGGTCGTCATGGGTGACGGCGCCGTTGGTCTGTGTGGTGTGATTGCCGCCAAGCTACGCGGGGCTAAGCGAATTATTGCCATGAGCCGTCACGCCGATCGTCAGGCGCTGGCCAAGGAATTTGGCGCGACCGATATCGTGGCCGAACGGGGCGATGAAGCCGTTGAACGCGTCATGGCGTTGACGGACGGTGCAGGGGCCGATGCCGTCTTAGAATGTGTCGGGACGGCGCAGTCCGTGGACACGGCCGTTAAAGTTGGCCGGGCCGGTGCCGTGGTTGGTCGTGTGGGCGTTCCCCAAAAGGCCGAAATGAATACCAATAACTTATTCTGGAAGAACATTGGTCTGCGCGGTGGGATTGCTTCCGTGACGACCTATGACCGAGAAGTCTTGTTGGATGCCGTTTTGAAGGGTGAGATTCACCCTGGCAAGGTCTTCACGAAGCGCTTTGATCTCGACCACGTGGCCGATGCCTACGCCGCCATGGACAAGCGGGAAGCCATCAAGTCTCTATTGGTTATTAGTGACTAGCCCCCAATAGTTTAAAATACGGCAAGACTGGGACAATTCGTTCCGGTCTTTTTTAGTTGAATCGAATTATTAATACTAATTATTAGGATCTGAAATCTAAATAGATGATTCTGCCAAAATAAATTTAAAATATGTCTTGCCTTGAAGTACAGATGAAGGTCTAAACTCCTAATCATTCACTTAAACGAGAGAGGTAAAGTACACATGGCAAAGCAGAAACGATTCGATTGGATTTTACTCGTTATCTTAATGAGTTACTTCATGATTCTCTTGGATAACTCAATTATCTTTACGGGGACGGTTAAAATTGCCCACGACTTGAGCCTGAATCAGGCCACGCTATCGTGGGTCAGTAGCGCTTATTCCCTGACGTTTGGCGGTTTCCTATTGTTAGGTGGCCGGGCCGGTGATTTATTTGGTCGACGACGGGTCTTCCAATTAGGGCTGATTATCTTTGGATTAGGGTCGCTCTTGGTAGGCTTGGCGATGAATGCGCCGATGATCATTGCGGCTCGGGCCTTTCAGGGAATTGGGTCGGCTATTCTGGCGCCCACCACGTTAGCAATTTTGATGGACACTTACGAGGGAGCCAAACGCGTCAAAGCTATTGCTTATTACGGGGCCATGGCCGGGATCGGCGCTAGCGTCAGCCTGGTCATTGGTGGCATCTTCGCTAGTTTATTGACTTGGCGGGTTGGTTTCTTCATGAACGTCCCTATCAGTATCTGGATGTATGATTTGGCGGTTAAGAAGCTCAGCGCAGACCGCGGTCAATCTGGCAAATTGGATTGGGTCGGGACCCTGAGCTCTTTGATTGGCATGAGCGCATTAGTCTACAGTATTATCGGGAATTGGGCCAAGTTGCCGGCCTTACTCTTGGCCGTGGTATTCTTGGGCATCTTCATTTATCAGGAACACCAAACGGGGCAACCCATTATGCCATTACGACTATTTACCGATCGCGAACGGATTGGCGCCTACGTGGGGCGTTTTCTCTACTTGGGGGCCATGATGGGCTTCTGGTTCATCACGCCACAGTTGATGCAGAATCAATTGGGCTTCAGCGCGTTGATGGCCGGAGTCGCGTTCTTCCCCTTAACCGTGGTGAACTTTATCATTGCCCTGCAGGTTGCACGACTGACGGCGAGATGGGGTAACGGTGGCCTATTGGTCATTGGGATTGCGCTTACGGCGCTTGGCATGCTCTGGCTAAGTTGGTTTACGCCCACGACCGGCTACTGGTGGGGGATTGCCGCGCCAATGGTCGTCATCGGAATTGGTCAAGGCTTCTCCCTGAGTCCCTTTACGGCGGCCGGAGTTGCACACACGCAAGGAGCCGACGCTGGCGCTGCTTCAGGGGTCGTCAACGTGATGCATCAGATTGGGGGCTCCGTGGGACTATCGATTCTGGTGACCACGCAAGATCTTTTTGGCGGCCAAGTACCAGGGTTCCAACACGCCATTCTGATGGGTGCCGGCTTGCTGCTATTGGCCTTATTAGCCGCCATCTTCCTGATTGTTCCCGGTGAGCGTCAAAGAAATTAAAAATAAGTCGAAATTGGCCTTGCCTTGAAGTAACTGCAAGGGGCTACACTGAATTTATCAATGAATGAATTGGAGGAAATTTATCATGACAAACGTTTTAATTATTGGGGCCACGGGGTCCGTAGGTAGCGTTACGCGCCAATATTTCTTGGACCACACAGATGATCAACTGACCTTGATGGCGCGTAATACCCGGCGCTTAGGTCAACTGTCCGACCGCGAACGCGCAGTCACTGGCAGCGTCACGGATACGGCAACGTTGACGGCGGCTCTCAAAGGCCAGGACGTGGTCTTCGCCGCCTTGAGTGGTAACCTTGCTGGGATGGCGAAAAGCTTAGTTGCCGCCATGGATGAGACGGGCGTCAAGCGCCTCCTGTTCATCGCCTCAATGGGGATTTACAACGAAATCCCAGCGAGCGTGGGCGCCAGTGGCAACTTGGCCACCAACCCAATGCTCCAAGGGTACCGCAACGCCGCCGACGTGGTCGAAGCGTCTGACCTGAACTACACTGTTATCCGGCCTGGCTGGTTTGACAACGGTAACGATACTGATTATCAGGTCACCAAGAAGGGCGAACCCTTCGGCGGCCACGACGTTTCGCGTCAAAGCATTGCCGATTTGGTCATGCGCTTGGCCCACGATGAAACGTTGGGAGTACGCGATAGCTTGGGCATTAATCGCAAGTAGACAACTGAGATTTAAAACTAAGGGCGTGTTGACCATGAATTCAGAAATTTTACAACTATATCGGAACTATAACCTCGCGATGGCCGCCGATGATGTCGCGGCTTTGGACAAGCTGTTGGCACCGAACTTCACATTGACCCACATGACGGGTTACGTTCAGCCGCGAGCGGAGTGGCTGGGTGAAATGCAACGGGGCACCATGCATTACTACTCTTCGGTAGAGGACCACGTCACAATGGTTGAGTTGGCCGCTGGTTGGCAAATCACCGGACAGAACCGCGTCGTGGCCAGTATTCACGGCAGTCAACGGCACGAATGGCCACTCAACACCGTCCTGACGGTGCAACGACAAGCGGGTCAGTGGCAGATTATGCGAGCCGTGGTCACCACGTATTAGGCTAAGTGGTTTTGAAAAGTGACAAGTTAGACTAAATGTTTCATGTGAAACATACGAAAATTAGTGTAAAGAAATAGCGCAGACTCACCAGATATTTCTATCTGATGGGTCTGCGCTACCTTGTTTTAATAGACTAAATAAATTGAATCAACGACATCAATACCGGCACCACAATAATGAACAATACCGTACTGGTCGTGACCACGTTGGTGGCGTATTCCACGTCACCGTGGGCTTCATTTGCCAGGATAGGCAGGACCGCTAGCATTGGCGTGGCGGACTGGACAATCAACGTTTGCGAAGCCAGCGTTGGGAAAGTGGCACCGAAATGTCCGGCGGCCAGCAACACGCCGACCATCAGAATTGGCGATAACACGAACCGTCCCAGCAGCGCCACGATGGTATCGCGGTCAAAGTGAATACTCTTCAACCCGGCATCGGCCAGCACAATCCCGATGTAAATCAAGGATAGGGGCGTGACCAGATTGCCCACGTAGGTCAGCGTGGAATTGAGGAAGCTGACCTTCAAGACGGGGATGTTTAACAGTAAGAAGATCAAAGCGACCAGGAACCCGACTAGTGGCATTGGAATGACTTTCTTCCAGTCGATGTGGTTGTGGTGCTTTTCCTTCGGCTTCGTCGGGTCGTCATTTGAAATCAAGAAGACCCCAAAGGCCCACGTGGAAACGGTGTTGACGATGTAGTAGACCAGAAAGTAAGTCATACTCTGGTCGCCGAACAGGGCGATGTTCAACGGTAACCCAATGAAGATGGTGTTGGCGTTGACCACCGCGTTGATGAAGATCCCCTTACGACCGGGCCGTACGTGCATCAGCCGCACCAGGCCAAAGGCGATGAGGTAGCCAATGATGACGGCGAGAAAGGCGTAAACCAGATAGCCGGAAAAGGAGACCAGCTGGCCCCGCGTCAACCGGCTCAACACGGAGACGAAGATTGAGGCGGGCAGCGCGATGTTCTTGATAAATTTTGAGATAGTGCCGCCGAACTTGTCATCGAACCAGCCTTGTCGCCGCAAGACAAAGCCGAGAATCATGATTAGAACAACAACGAGGACACTTTGGATGGAATTCCATAAAACAGCCAAGGGTAACGGCCTTCTTTCACATGAATTTGGTTAATTAGGTTGTTTGTTTCGATAAAATATTGTTTGGCACACGATTAAAACGGGTACAACTGGTCATGACGCACTGTGCCAGCAGGAATGAATGATGACCAACTCCTGCTGGCACAGATGGGCTTGCAATTCAGTTGTCTGGAAACAGTTAAGACCGCTTCAAGCGTGTTTTTTAGATCGGACTAGTCGATGGTCTTGTAGGCGGGCGTCCACTTCATGTCGGCCACGGCCTGCTTGGCATCGGCGATAGGTTCCTTGTTGAGCTTCTGATCGAGGACACTTTGCGCCACGATTTCGGCCAACTTTTGGGAGAATTCCGTCAGTTGTGAAACGGGAGGAAGCACAGCGGCACCGGGTTGGGTGGTGTCGACGATGCCGCCCAGCGCGTGGCAAGCTGCGGAGAGCGTTTCTCCATTTAGGACCTTGGCCTTGGCGGCGATTAAACCGAAGCCCAGGCCGGGGTACATCAGGGCGTTGTTGCCTTGGCCAATGTGGTAGGTCGTCCCCTGGTAGTCCACGTCGCCGGCCGGAATCCCGGTGGCGATCAGCGCCTTGCCATCCGTCCATTTGATCAGGTCGGCAGCAGTTGCTTCAGCCAACTTGGTTGGGTTGGACAGCGGGAAAATGATCGGCCGTTCCGTGTGGGCGGCCATGTCCTTGACGATGGCTTCCGTGAAGGTGCCCGGTTGTGTAGACGTTCCAATCAAGACAGTTGGGTGAATAGTCTTGACCACGGCAGCCAGCGTCGTCAGCTCATCGGCGTTGTCGAATTCAGCGCGATCGCGGGTGAATGGTTTCTGAGCAGCGGTCAGGTCCGGCGTGTCGGCAAACAACAGGCCTTGTTTATCGACCGCGTAGAAATGCTTGCGAGCTTCGTCTTCGGAGAGGCCGGCCCGTTGCAGTTCATCCAGGATTTGGTTGGCAATCCCCATGCCGGCCGTTCCGGCACCGAACGTCACGAACTTTTGGTCCTTGATGTCTTCCTTGGAAATGTTCAAAGCGCCCAGAATCCCGGCGAGAACGACCATCCCAGTTCCTTGGATATCATCGTTAAATGTAGCAATCTTATCCTTGTACTTATCGAGGATGACCTGAGCGTTGGAGCGCCCGAAGTCTTCCCAGTGCAGGAGTGATTCTGGAAATAGCTTCTGTTCTGCGGTTACGAAGCGGTCGATGACATCATAGTATTGGTCACCGTAGACCCGCTTGTGGTGGTTGCCCAAGTAGAGAGGATCGGCCAGAAGGGCTTCGTTGTTGGTGCCGGCGTCAATGCTAACGGGCAGCACTTGGGCAGGGTCAATCCCTGCAGCAGCGGTGTACACCATCAATTTACCCACGGCGATGTCGACCCCGTTGACGCCCCAGTCGCCCATGCCGAGGATTCCTTCGGCGTCGGTTACAACGACTAAACGGATATCGCGGCCGTCAGCGGCGTTCTTCAAGGATTCTTCGATGTGGTCGGGATCATCGACGGAGATGAAGGCGGCGTTCTGTGGATCGGTGAAGAGGTGGCTGTATTCTTCGATGGAATCGGCGACCGTTGGATCGTAGACGATTGGCATGAATTCAACCACGTGATCGTCCATCAAGCGGAAGAAGAGCGTCCGGTTTTCATTGAACAAGGTCATCAAGAAGATGCGCTTTTCAAGGTTGTTGGGCTTGCTTTGGAATTGGGCGTAAGCCTGGGTGGCTTGTTCGTCCAACGTTTGGACGTGACTTGGCAGCGTTCCGACTAAGCCGAGGGCTTGGCGTTCGGCTTGCGTGAAGGCAGTACCTTTGTTTAAAAATGGATTATTTAAGATTGAAGCTGTGGATTTCATCAATAGTTCCCTCCAGTTCATGATTAACTTTACAAGTCATACTATAGACGGTCGTTAAATGTATAGTCAAATCTGGCAGTTGTTATAAAAACAATTTATAATAGGCCTACTAAGACTGTCAGAAGGGGATGCCAAAATGAATACCAAAGACTTAGCCTATTTCGACCGCTTAATTAAATTGAAAAACTTTTCGCAGGTGGCCGCAGAATTTGGCGTGACCCAACCGACAATTACCACCGCCATCAAGCGGCTGGAGACGGAGTTCGCGGCGAAGCTCTTTCTCCGTGATCGCGTCCACAATGATCTTACCGTGACGGCCAGTGGGCAGCAACTAGCGATTCACGCGGCGGCGATCCTGAAGAAGCTAGATCTGGCGCATCAGGAGATTACCCACATCACTCAGCAACGGACCGTCCTGGGCTTACCACCGATTATCGAAAACCATTACTTTCCTCGCGTGGCCGCCCATCTCCAGGACCGCGGCATGCTGAAGAATATTGAAACGGTGGAGGGTGGCTCGATTCAACTGCGCAACGCCTTACGTGAGGGGCAAGTGGATTTAGCGTTACTGGGGTCCACCGAGCCCTTGTCGTACAAGACGCTGGTGGCTGAGGAATTTGACCGGCAACCGTTCAATATCTTTGTGTCGGCGGCACACCCTCTCGCGGCTCGCAAACGGATTTACTTTAGCGAGCTACGGCGGGAAAAGTTCGTACTCTTCAATAATAGTTTCATTACCAACGCGGCTTTCAATCAGTTGGCCCGCCGTAACCATTTTCGGCCGGAGGCGGTCTTCCGAGCCCGCGATACCCACATCATCATGAATCTCGTGGCCGAGAATGTTGGCGTAACCTACCTTCCCGGGCTAGTCGATCAACACCGCGTTGACGTGGTGCGACTGGACTTATTGGACGACGCGCAACCCGAGTTCATTTCCAGCATCGCCTACCGGGCCTCCCACGTCTTGACGCCCACTCAGGAGCAGGTGCTGGCCGTGTTGCGCGGGACGTTAGAGGATTAGTTTATCGCCATAAAACTAGTCATCAACACCACCTGCGGCTGCCAGAGATTCCGGCACTGTGGGGACTAAATAAAAAGAGCTTGAGATCAACGCTCAAACTCTTGTGTACGTCATTAGTGTTTTGGAAAGGGAATCACGTTGGACTGCCCACCATCGTGAAGGTCGCCATACGCTTGTTCCATAAACTTCTCGAATTCTTCAGGTGTATCGGGGGCGTCCTCGTCATAAATATCGTCATCGTCCGAGAGCTCCGTGTAGCAGTCATGGGCCTGGGCGTACTGAATCAGTTGGCTGACGCCCTCCAGGCTAGACTTGTAGGCGTACAATACGTGGTCAATCCCCAATGCTTCGGGGATGTGGGTGGCCTCCTCTTTAGTCAAAGGTTTCTTAATCTGTTTGTACAAATCGTTGGCAATGAAGGAAAGTGTGAGCGTCTTGGTCGTAATAGTGATGACGTCTTCCGTATTGGTTAGGTCCTGCAGGTCGCCGACGGTAATCGTAAAGTCTTCCCGTTGATTAGTGAGCAGATTCTTCATGACTAATTTGACCGTATCCGTGGGCTTGAGTAGGTTTTCCTGTCGCCGTTCTTGGGATTCGGCAAGTACGTCATTGACTAAGAATTCGAAGTTGTCGTCCGACATGTTCAAGACGTCCTGCGTGGCCTGTAGCGTCAGCATGAGTAAATCCCGCATGGTCTGGTCGTCGGCATACTGGGGCGTGTCCGGGGTAAAGGATAATTGCGGATGTCCCTCGTCGGTAACGCTGGCTTGAAAAATGATGTGATCACGGCTCATAGTAATCCTCCTGTAAGTCTAGTTTGGCTCTTATTATACGCGCTGAAGGGGACGGTTGATACTGATTTTCAGAACTTGTATGATTAAAATTAAAAGGAGTGTGGCTAATGAACTTACAGGAGAAATTCGCCTACATGGCGACAAGTAAACCGTACGACGACTTAGATCCGCTATTGATTGCGGCGCGGGACCGCGCAACGGCTAAGACCAACGCGCTCAACGCGACCGACGATCCGGCCGAACGGACGCGCCTCTTCACGGCGTTGGTGGGGAGTACCGGGGCCGATCCGGTGGTCAATCCCAACTTTCGCTGTGAGTTCGGCGCCAACATTCACGTGGGCCGCAACTTTTACGCCAACTATGACGTGGTGATGCTCGATGGCGGTAAGATTACAATTGGGGATGACGTGCTCTTTGGTCCGCGCGTCGGCCTATACACCAGCAATCACCTGTTTGATCCGGTTGAACGGCAGACGGGGGGCTGTATCGCCAAGCCCATCACGATTGGCAATCGTTGCTGGCTGGCCGCTAACGTATCCGTCATGCCCGGCGTAACCATTGGCGACGGGACCATCATCGGCGCCAACAGCGTCGTCACCCACAGCATTCCCGCCAACGTGATTGCGGCGGGCAATCCCTGTCAGGTCATTCGGCCCATCACGGCGGCGGATAAGACTGGCTTTGTGGGCCACGACTTCATCTAAGGAAGAGAATTAAGATTTACGGGACGTAGCAGCTCATCTCGGGGCTGCTTTTTTCATTCAGATGGTGTATTATTGGTAAATTAGTATAAAAAGAGAGGATTGGGTGGTTATGTCGATGTTTTTCCGCGGGCTACTGTTGAGTATCGCGCTGGTCTCGTCAATCGGGATGCAAAATTTATTTGTTTTTAACAACGCGATTAATCAGCGGTTGTCGCGGGCCGGAATCGTTGCGGTGATGGTCTGGTTTGCGGATACGGCGCTGACGTTGGCGGCTTTCTTCGGGATGGGGGCGTTGATTGGCGCCCACGAGACCGTGAAATTGATCATTATGTTGTTGGGGGGCATCTTGGTCCTATGGATTGGGTTTGGTATCTTGCGGTCAGCCAGTAGCTTCCGGCTGGCGAGCTCCAGTCAGGTCATGCCGATGGGCAAGTCGCTGGTCAACGCGTGGGTTGTAACCTGGGCTAATCCTCAGGCAATCATCGATACCAGCCTGATGTTTGGGGCTCTGCGGAGCACGCTGGCCGATGGCGAAGTCTTTCCTTTTATTACCGGGGTGATTACCGCCACCGCCATCTGGTTCGCCGGGATCACGCTGATCCTGGGCCTCTTAAAGGAACGTCTGCCACAGAAGTTAATGCTGTGGGTCAACATTCTTTCCGGAATTGTCGTCATGGTCTACGGGGGCTACCTCCTCTGGCAGGCCGGCCAGTTGTTCTGGTAAACTGAAAAGAATAACGGTTCGTCACAATATTGTCGTGGCGAACCGTTTTGTTTCACGTGAAACAGGTTAAAAGAGAATCAGCAGGCCGACCGCGATGAAGAGCATTGGCGACAGCCAGGCGCCAAACCGCGCAAAGAAGGCGGTGGCGGTGGTCGAACGGGCTAACCGATGGCTAATCAGGAGCCATAGGCCAATCATCAGGAGAAAGACGATCAGGACGCCTCCGAACTCTACCACGGTCAATCGCGTGAAGAAGGGGATGTAGATGCTGAGGTTGTCCCCGCCGTTGCCGATGGTCAGCGACCACACGACCGGTAGGCTGACTGTGCGGGCGAGGGGGGGTAGCGCCGGCTGGCGGTGCCGAGTTGACCACCAGGAGACCAGGCCGCTAATCCCCAGCAAGAAGGGTACCAGGCCCAGCCAGTGGGTCCAGTGGGCGATATTAAAGTGGAGGACGCCGCGGCTGACGAACCAGGATGCGGCAATCAACGTCACGATACCGAGGTATTGACCAATGATGATCGCGTGACCTTGCCGGCGATTGCGTGCGGCCAGCCACAGGAGAAGCAGCACCACGAGATCATCGGTATCCGTGACGAAGAAGATGCCGATGCTGGTGAGGAGCAGGGAAAGTGACATAGAACGTTCCAACTTTCATTCGAAATAAAAAAGCGGCCGTCTCCAGCGAGATGACCGCTTAAATTAACTTACTTGTTCGTTTCTTCTTTAGCTGGCTTGTGTTTGAAAACGACCTTCATGGATAGGAAGTAATTAACGGTAACGGCGACCGCGTGACCAATAATCTTGGTAATC
The DNA here is from genome assembly GCA_021383565.1 of Levilactobacillus brevis. NCBI lineage: Bacteria > Bacillati > Bacillota > Bacilli > Lactobacillales > Lactobacillaceae > Levilactobacillus > Levilactobacillus brevis. The sequence continues at coordinate 2,192,769 of CP079699.1, forward strand.
GTGCCGTTGGCGCCAATGACGGAAATCCCTAGCCACAACATGACGAATTCAATCAGATAGGTTGCGATCCGTGTGCTGTAGAAGGTACCCATTTCACGAAATGGGGTATTGGACTTGTGTTTGAACACGAACGTCCGGTCCAGCCAGAAGGACCCTTGAACGACCAGAATCCAGTCAATGAAGTTGGCCAGTTGGTATTCAATGCCCAGTGTGTGGGATAAGAAATAGAACAGTGCGATGTTAACGACGACGGTTAACGCCCCGAATAACAGGTAACGTTGGACTTGGCCGTGCACCTTGTCTTCGACTTCTTCTAGTTGCTCCTCGAACTCGGCTTCCGTTTCGGTAAGTTCTGCCTCGTACTCTGCCGCGGTGGCGGGGTAATGGTCATGCCGTAATGGTGTTTTGTCTGATTGACTCTCCATAACTTCTGAGACCTTTCTATGACGTTCAAACCCTAAGGCAGTACCGAGGTTAAAGCTTTCAGCGGCCGACCCGAGTTATGAAAACGCGTAATTAAGTTGCTAATTTAATTATACCGTTTTTGACCGCCACTGCAACGGGGCACCCTTGTGAATTTTAGACGAGGAATTACTGGCAGCCTTACCGTTCGCCCAATATGAGCTGGAGCGCAGTCCATACCATCAGTTCGCCACGTAAGCACTCCGGTAGTCGGCGTCACCGTTGAACTTGTTGTAGACGATACCCTTGACCTTCGGATTAACCAGACTGCTGGTCCGACTTTCGTAGAGCGGCGTGACGGCTTGATCCTTGAGTGCCGTTTGGGCGGCCTTGACCAGGTCTTGGTAGCGCGCCGTTTTGTTCAGAGCATCGGTGCCTTCAGCGGCGTTGAGGGCGGCGTCGTAGGTCTTGCTGTCGTAGTGCCCCATGTTGGAGTTGTTCGTCGATTGAAGAATCTGGAGCGATTGAATCGGGTCGGCGAAGTCCATGCCCCAGCTGGTCAGGTTCAGCTGGAAGTTGCCCTTGGAGACGTTGCTAAGCATGGATGGAAATGGCATGGCTCGGACCTCTACCTTGGCGCCCAGCTTGCTGGTGATGGCGCTTTGGACGAACTCGGCGATGTTTTGGCTGGCGTCATCGTTGCCGCAGGTGATGGTCAGCGTGACGGCCTTTTTGCCCAGTTGTTTCAAGGCCTTTTGGTACAGTTGCTTAGCCTGCGTTGGGGCGTAGTCTACGGTGCCCTTGGTGTAGGCGTCGGCGGTGAAATCAGCACCGGTCTTCGGGTTCTTCATCATGTTGTGGACGCCAAATGTCTTGGCAGGCAGTGAGCCGTTCTTCAAGACTTTGGATGCCAATTGTTGGCGGTTAATGGCCAGTGAAATGGCAGTGCGTAGGTCTTGATTGGCGGCCACTTTGTTCTGCTCGTTGTATTGAATAAAGCCGATGCGTCCGGCGGCTAATGACTTGAGATCGGGGTTGTTCTTATTTTGCGTCGTCTGTTCACCGCTCAACGTGACCTGATCGAGCTTCTTAGACTGGTAAAGGTTGTATGCCGTGGTGCTGTCCTTGATGACCTTGTAGTTGATGGTCTGCAGCTTAACGGTCTTTTTTTCGGCGTAGTGGGGGTTCTTCTTTAACGTCCAGTTATCGCTCGTCCCGCTCCAGTTGGTCAGGGTAAACGGCCCATTGTAGACGGTTGTTTTGGCGGAGGACCCGTATTTACTGCCATACTTGTTGACAGCCTTTTCGTTCAGTGGGTAGTAGGTCGTGCTGGCCAGCATCTTCTTGAAGTAGGAGGCCGGTTGACTCAGCGTAATCTTCAGTTGATACTTGCCGACCGCCTTGACACCGAGAGTCGATGGCGACTTCTTTCCGGCGGCGATGGCGTTAGCATTCTTGATGTTGGCGAATTGGTAGGTGAACTCCGACTTGGACTTGGGGTTCAGCGTCCGTTCCCAGGAGTAAACGAAATCTTGCGCCGTCACCGGATCGCCGTTACTCCATTTGCCATCGTGCCGGAGATTGATGGTGTATTGGTGACCGTGATCGGTGATGGTCGTCTTAGTGGCGAGGGCGTTCTCGGCTTCACTATTGGCGTTGAGCCGGTAGAGACCTTCGCCGACCTGACTGAGGGCGTTGCTGGAAATATTATCGGTAATCTTAGAGACGTCTAGGCTGGAAATCGTGGCGGTCTGGTAAAGATTTAAGCGTTGCGCTGTGGCTGTCTTAGTGGTCTTCGAGTGCGCAGTGACGGCGAAGATGCCGCCGATTAAGACGATTCCGGTGCAGAGTAATAAGGCTTTCTTGTGCTCGAATAAACTCATGATGAATTCCTCCAAATTTAGTTAGGGTCTGGGTTAGTGTCATCAGTGAGTTTTGCCATCGTTTGATCATGTGGGGTTCCTCCTCGGTTCTAAAAATATGCAAAAAACCGTCCTCAACAGCCAATGTGTTAAGGACGGTTTTAACCGCGGTGCCACCTTAATTAGATGGGTCGTCGTCAAATAGACGGACCCCATCCCTCTCCACAGGAAACCAACATTTCCCTGACAACTGACGTATGTCGCACGTCTTCCCGTACTCTAAAAATTTCGAGGAAGCCCTCGGTGGTCCATTTAACTATCTGCGTTCGGCCGTACTCTCAGCAACGACGGCTCTCTTGACGTGCACGATAATCTTGATCTCCACCTCAATGGTTTGTTTCGGACGATTTATTGAATTGAGGCTAGTGTACCCCCGCTAACCGAGGGTGTCAACTAGAAAGTTGAATTTATTTTTGTCTTCAAGTTAGTAATTAATAACTAATTATTAATTAACCAGATTGTAGCTATCATCGATCAACTGCTTGAGTGTCTGCGGATCGGTCTGGTCGTTGAGCACCACCGTTAGCCAGTGTTCCTTATTCATGTGGTAGGCCGGTAGGTAGCCGGGCTTTTGCCGCAAGATACTGGCGAGTTCTGGATCGACTTTGACATCAATCACGTCGGTCTCAGTGGTTCCAGAAAGTCCTAATTTATTCTGTGGGACATTCATCACTAGCGCAAACCACTTGCCACTGGGGGTCTTAAAGGTGGCGTAGTGTGGGAATTTCTTAAACGTATAGACGGGTGACGCAGCGTAGTTATTAGCGATATAACCAAAGATTTCTTGACGCGTTGCCATGGCGAAGCCTCCTCAATGAGTTCTAATTTCAGTTTAGAGGGTTATCGTGAAGGGGTCAATTCATTAATTAGAGATAAAATTTCGCATGGTAGTGACTGCACCACACAACGACTAAGCGGGCAAAACGATTGTTCTGGCTATTGCCGTTCGCTTCAGGCATAATGGGTAGACCATAGTCATGGTGTGACTCATGACGTTAGTTTTAGTCGGTTACAATCTCGTAGTGAGAAGTGGTCCTCTGGCTCGGTTTAAAGAGATTAGCAAAATTCGCCAGTCTCCAAACTCGTCCCGCGCTGTAAGCTGATGCTCAGCTAACACCGCTGTCACGGCTACCTCCATCTCTGGCTACCTCCGGTTACGCTGGTTGAAAACCACTGATCGTGCGGTGACATCGCTGGTGTGGCAGCTTAATTGGATGCTCCTCATGTAGCCGTGAGTGAACCAAATTTGGTCTCAGCCGTGGGAGTTTCCAAGTGTTCTGCTTGGAAACTGGCGTCTTTGAGACGCGGGCTGACGGCTCAAAGCGAGGGAAAAGACCGCCCCTTGGCTTTTTCCGTCCTGCCCACCGCGATCCAGACCAAATTTGGCGAACGGTAAGGCGGCCAGTATGCGACTATTATAATGGATATTATTCTTGTCACATTACGGATTCTGGCTTTCAACCTTCAGTTGACCACAAAAAAGTGGGTAACCTCACAGGATTACCCACTTCTCGAAGAATTTAAGCGTCAGTGTTTATTTGCCAGGAACGTAGTCTTCATCAATGATTAAGACTGGCTTGATCGTCTTCCCGGAAACAGAGTCAGCGTTGGCTTCGTTGATTTGACTGAACTTGTAGAACTTTTCAGTCTTTTGGTAATCAAACATGCCCAACTTGCTGAATTCAATCAACCGTGGAATATCAACTTGAGGAATGGAGTCCCCCATGTTAACCCCGATGACACTCTTGTCGTTGACACAGAGGTCGTTCCAGGTATCCAAGTCGATGTGATGGTTGGTAACGGCGATAGCTGCGGAAGTCCCACCTTGTGCCAAGGCACTGATGGAGTTAGAAATGACACTAGCCACACCAGTCGTATCCACGGCGTAGTTAACCCCGAAGCCACCAGTTAAGTCTTGAACGGCTTTGACGACATCGTCAACGTCATTGCTGTTGATGGTATCGGTAGCGCCGAGTTCCTTGGCCAATTTCAGCCGTGAGTCCACGATATCAATAGCGATAACCTTGGTGCAACCGGAAATCCGGCCGGCCATCATGGCAGCCAACCCAACGGCACCGGTCCCGAAGACGGCGATGGTGTCACCAGGCTTTGGCTTCAACGTGTTAAGAACGGTCCCAGAACCGGTAACGTAGCCACAACCCAGAGGCCCTAAGCCCCGTAAGTCGAGGTCCTTATCGACTTTAACGGCATTCCGTTCCCGAACAACCGTGGTTGAAGTGAAGGAACTTTGGTCGAACATGTCGGCCACGTCATGCCCATTTTCAGTGAAGTGCGCGGTCCCATCAGGACGAACACCGGACAGGTTGTTGGCGGCGTAGTTTTCACATTGGGTTGGAATCCCCTTCAAACAGCTCTTGCAGTTCCCACAGCCGTAGAAACTCAGAACTACGTGATCGCCAGGCTTGAATTGGGTAACTTCTGGGCCGACTTTTTCGACAATCCCAGAGCCTTCATGCCCTAAAAAAATTGGGTAGTCAATGACGGCAACCCCGGTACGGAGCGCTTCATCGGAGTGGCAAATCCCACTGGCAACCATGTGGACTTGGATATCATCCGGGCCCATCTTAGCCAGTTCAACATCATCACGAATTTCAAAATCAGCATTTTGCTTATCAACAACTGCAGCTTTAATCTTCATAATTATTGGCACCTCGGTTTAAAATTTTATGTCCTAATACATGTTAATTATCACACACAATTCGGCTAATGTAAACGCTTACAGAAAGATTACATTCCGTTGGTGTGACCAGAACCCTCACTGCGGCCAGCTTTACGGCCAGTTGCGGTCTTTTTATTCGCAGTGGGGATTCTGTAGTTGATTTCACAGTCACAGGAAAAAAGATAATTCTCCAGCGAATTATCTTTTTTCAACAGTATGATTAGCCGTTGGCCTTTTCAGGATGGCCTTGCAGGTAGATAACGTGAGTGTTCAGGAATTCTTCAATCCCGTGCTTCCCGTCGTCACCGCCGATACCGGATTCCTTCCAGCCGGAGTGAGACCCGTTCATGGCTTCGAAGTTGAACCGGTTGATATACGTTTCACCATCTTCGAGTTCCTTGGATGCGCGCATTGCGTTGTCCAAGTTCTCGGTAAAGATGGAAGAGGTCAAACCGAAGTCGCTGTCGTTAGCCATTTCAATGGCATCATCCAACGTCTTGAAGGTCAAGACTGGCAGTACAGGACCAAAGATTTCGTCCTGAACGATTTCGGAGTCTTGCTTGACGTTGCTGATGACCGTTGGTTCGAAGAAGAAGCCCTTGGCAATCTTGACAACGTGCCCACCAGTTTCAAGCTTGCCACCGGCTTTAACGGCCCGGTCAACCATGCCAGATACCTTATCCAAGGCGGCTTGGTTAATCAGAGGACCCATACCGATATCTTCGTGCTTCATTGGATCGCCGACGGTAACTTCACCCATCTTGGTAGCCAATTTCTTCGTAAATTCATCGGCAATATCTTCTTGGACGTAAACCCGTTCACAGTTGTTGCAAAGTTGCCCGTTGTTGTCGACCCGTGAGTCAATGATGGATTGAACGGCCAAGTCAATGTCGGCATCCTTGCAGACAATAGCAGGGGCCTTACCACCGAGTTCCAGTGAAACCTTGGCCATGTGCGTAGCTGCCGCAGCCATGACCCGCTTCCCAGAGTTAACGGACCCGGTCAAACTGATAATCCCAATCTTCTTGTTTTTGGAAAGTTCATCACCGATAACGGCACCTGGTCCAGTGACAATGTTGACAACACCCTTAGGAATGCCGACCTTTTCACAGATCTTCCCGAATTCTAGACCTAAGTTAGGTGTATCGGTACTTGGCTTCATGACGATGGTGTTCCCAGTGACCAAAGCTGGCCCCATCTTCCGCGCGATCAGGAAGAATGGGAAGTTCCAAGGCAAGATGCCGGCAGCGACACCGATTGGTTGCTTATCAATCATGATGCTTTCGTTAGCGTTGTCGGATTGTAAGATTTCACCTTCGTAAGTCCGTGAAGCACTAGCCATGTAGTCGAAGTAGTCAGCGGAGAAGAGAATTTCGGTGGTGGCTAATGACTTAATCTTACCTTGTTCCTCTTGAAGCATTTCAATTAGGTGAGCGGAATCCTTCCGAATTTCGGTCGCGACATCATGTAAGTATTGGCCCCGGGTTGCGGCGGGAACCTTCTTCCAGGATTTTTGTGCTTCATAGGCGGCGTCAATGGCTTCCCGCGTCTCGTCTAGCGTTGCACTTGGAACGGTAGAGATGGGGGCACCAGTAGCTGGATTGATGACGGTGATCAGATTGCCGGATGAAGAATCCTTGAATTCACCGTTAATGTACATTTGATAATGTTTTAATGCGACAGAGTTCTGTGTCATAATGCGAAATACTTCCTTTCCCAATTATCATTGGTCAATGTTTAAACATCAGAATAAATCTGGGTAGTAAACGAAAAAATATCACAGATTGTTACAATATGAGCAAAACATAATCAAAACTAAACACGCGTATTTATTTGATTACTCAACATTGTTATAATTCATTTTTATCGAGATTGCAAACGCATTCACAATAAAACGCCCGGTAATCGCCCGATAAAAATCACGAAAGGTCAAGGGCGACTAATGCCGAGCGATTTTTTAAAGATTTGCAACAAACTTTCTAAACTAAATTGAATTAGACGGGATCGTGATCCGCTAAAAATTCCGGATGATTCTGAATAAAGGTTGCTGCGCGCGGGTGTGCCGCTAAGAAAGCCTGAAATTTTTGGGGGTCGGCCGTTAATTGGCGAAGTTGATCAAATTCTGAGGGGGAGTTAGCGGTGGTACCGGGATAGAAAATCTCCGCGGTACTGCGCGTATTAACGGCTTTTACGTAGACTTGAGCGACGTTAGCGGGGCGCATGGCTTCATTCATGTCGGCGATGCCTTGAAGGGTAATCAATCCCACGTACGTGTTGGTTCCCTGAAGGTCATCGGCGAGGGACAGGGCGTAACTTCGCAGGGCGGCCTTGGTCAATGACAGGGTCGTCGTGGTCTTGTCGGGATGGAGCGCCGCACCGCCACCGGTAAAAAGAATGTTCCGGGGGATATCGGTGGGTGCGAGCTCGAGAAATTGGCGGCTAGCAGTGATGGCGCCGAGGACGTTGGCGTCGAAACGTTGGCTGATCGTTTCCGTTGGTGTGGTTAAGGGCCCATCCAACGTGGTATCGGCAACGTTATAAACGAGGGTCTGGGGATGGTCGAACTGCCGGGTGACCTGCTGAAACATATGCGCTGTTTCTTGCGGCTTAGTCGCGTCCGCGGCAATCCAATCGGCGGCCAGTCCCGCGGTGTGGAGCTGTTCCGTCATCGTTTGGAGCTTCTGTGCATTCCGAGCGACCAATATAGGATGGTGGCCGGCTTGACTGAAGGCCCGTGCAATCGCGAGTCCGAAGCCAGAGCCGGCACCGAGGACAATTACGGTTTTTGTCATAACTTGTGGTACCTCCAATAGGTGAGTAATCAGGGGGAAAACTTGTGTGAAACCTATTCACCTGAGCCTACCATACCAGCTTGCCGGTGGCATCACAAAGAAAGGGCTTACTAAATCGCGAATTCGTTGCATCACCGAATTAAATACACACCAAATAAGACCTGCCCGCAGTTAGCGACAGGTCTTATTATTGATGGTCCTTTAGAAGTTAGCAGTGTGGCCGTGGTCGCCTTACCGTTGGTGGGTTCGCCTGCGGCTGCCAGGGACTCCGCCTGCTGTGGGACCGGTAAAAGCCATAGGGCGGTCTTTTACCTCGACTTGAAGTCTTGCCCAAACCGCAAGTCTCCAAGATCGTCCAGTGAAGTAAGCTGCCTGAGAAACAGCAACTAACTTCACGTGCACGGCTGGCTCCATCCCTGGCCTCCTCCGGCTAAGCGCAACGGAGCTAACGAGAGTAATGCACACAACTTAATGGTGACAATTGCCTAGTACCACGCAAATTGTCAATACCAGTCGACCGTAGCCGTGAGTGAGCCACATCTGGACTCAGCCGGAGCATCTATAACTGGTGGGGTTACCAGTCATAGATGGGTGTCTTGGAAACGCCGGTTCTTGGTGGTTCCAAGCGAGGAGTGAGACCGTTTCTTAGGCTCGCTCCGATCCTTCCCCAGCGTTCCAGCCCAGACTTTGGCGAACAGTCGGGTATAGTTAAAGCTTACTTGATATGCTCGTTGGTGATGGCTTCGATGTCAGCCTTGGCAATCTTAGCCATGTGCTTCTTGAGGTGCTTGACGTCATTTCTGTTGGTGATGAAGCCGGATTCGACCAGACTGTAGTCGATTCCGCGCCGACGTAAGACGTTGCAATTCCGCAGGTTGGTCCGGTAGCTGTAGCCGTTGTAGGCCCTGTTCAGGCCGACATACTTCTTGATTACTTTAGCCAGACGCTTGTCCCGTTTCGTCGGGTGCTTCTTGTGAATGATGACGTGACCACCGTGACCGGCTGGGGCGTCCAGGTGGAACATGATGACCGTGGTCTTCTTGTTAATCTTGTATGACCCCTTGTGGTGGTAGAGGGTATCGCTGACCAGGTTCTTCTTGGGATTGTAGAACGTGATGGTGCTACCCTTAACCTTCTTGGCGTATTTCCGTAATTGCGGGAGCATGTGCTTTCGTAAGAACGTGGCCTCCGTCGTCCCATTGCCCCGGGCACCGGGATCTCCGGCACCGTGACCCATGACGATGAGGTAGTGTTTCTTGGCCTTGGGTTTAGCCTTAGCTTTGGCTTTCTTCGCCGTTTTAGACGTGGTCGTCTTGCTAGCGGCGTTGGCGGTAGTGACCGTCGTGGTGGCCAGTGCTAAAGGCAAAAGTAGCATGAGGCCGGCCACAAAACCAAATTTCCAATGATGTTTCATCCGAATCGACTCCTTATGTAGGCTAGTTAACGCCTTTAATCTTACGCCAAACGCGTGAAATAAGGTAGTCTGTCTTGCAATAAAAAGGAATTATACAAGAGATGGTGTGTCTGCAGTCGGTGATTGGGTGCGTAAAATTCAGGGCTTCCAGGGGTTGAACTAAAAGAAAGTTGCAGAGAGAAAAGCATAATACAAGATATCCCTCATTAATAGTTGAAAGCGGTTCACATTTTTACTCGCCTTACACGTTTGCTACGCTATTAATGATGTAAAGCAATAGCAATGAGGAGGAACTTGGCACGTCAATGGATTTATTACAGGAGTCGTACGCTCAGCCGTATGGATTGCTGGGGGAATATTTAACGGAAAAGGTGTATGAATTGTATCGGGGACGGCAGATCTCATTTCCCATGCGCCTCTATAACCGCGATAAGGTGGCGGAGTACGATGGCCACAACCTGGCGGAACTCACACGCAAATACGATTATTCCCAGCGCTGGGTGCGGCAGATGATTCAGGCGGATCGCGAGGCACGGAAACGTAAGTGAGGTGTGTCGCGGGAAATGTAACGTTGGTTTAGTCGGAGCAAAAATAAGCGCCCGTCCCGAGGCAACTCGAGGCAGGCGTTTATTTGGGTTCCACAGGCGTGGGGCTATGGAAAGAAAAAACGCCGCAGCTACTGAGTGGTAGCGGCGACGTTTAGTTAGGTTAATCTTCGACTGGTTCTGATTCTAGGTTTTCGGTAGCCGGGGTCGTCTTCTTTTGGACGAAGCCCAGGACGGCCCGGGCAACGGGACCTACCACAATTAATTGGAGAGGTAAGGCCATGAATAGATTGAAGATCCAGGTGTGCAGGTACGTTAGGAGGAAGTTCCCACCGAAGTTCTGGGTCACAATCATACCGAAGAGGGACATCAGTGTGACCATGCCGACGACCATCATGCAAGAGATGGTCAGGGCGATCCGAATTTGTTTTTTCTTCATGTAGTCATTCAGGATAAATTTGAAAAAGATGGCCTTGACGCTAGGGCCGATGATGCCCAGGTCGCAGATTGCGGCGACCAGCAGGGCCAACGGGTAACCCATGAGGACTTCACGAATGAAGTGATGGGAAAAGCCGTCGGTTAGGGCGATGTTGTAGCCAGCCATGACCAGGACCATAAGTCCAGCCATAACGGCGGTGAATAAAAGTTCTTCTTTAAAATTTCTAGGCATTGTGTTGCTCCTCGTTTGTATTTCCCACGAGTTGTTAGCATACCATGTTTATTTTCATTTTGTAAGGCTTATTTTGAAAATAAATGAAAAGAACGCTTACTTGGTCACGAAACCTAGTAGATGAGGGGAAAACGGCCACGTGGCGATTTACTTAGGCAACAAGCTCTTCTTACACGACTCCCCGAGTGCCGATACGGGTGGAGTCGGGATTTTCAGTCTGAATGATCCCCACTGGAAGCCCCGGTTTAACCACAATGTTCGGCGGATTGTGGGCTAACTGAATAGCCTGATGAGGCGGTGAGTAATCACGGCCTTTTTGTCGAGAAAGTCAGTTCTATATGCGAAATTAATAAAACGGTCGTTGCGATTTACGCAATGAAAACGGTTCACGGAATTTCTAAAATACGATGGCGTGTTCCTTTTTTCATGAAAATGGCCTAAACTACTGGGAGGAGGTTTTTTAAGTGAAGACACAAGACGCAACACTGTCCAAGCGGACAATTCTACTCATGGCAGTGGTCACCGGAGTTATCGTGGCCAATTTAAACTTTATTCAACCCATTGAGAATCTGATTGCCGCGGACTTTGATATTTCTAAGGCGACGGTAGGGACGTTGGCCATGGTCACGCAGTTGGGATACGCGTTTGGCCTACTCCTGATCGTGCCGTTGGGGGACATCTTCGATCGCTATCATTTAATTCAATTTATGATGATCCTCTCTATTTTTTCGTTATTATTAGCCTTTTGGGCGCCCAACGCCGGCGTCTTTGCGGTTGCCACGGCCTTGGTGGGGATTACCTCGGTCGCCCCGCAGATTATTATTCCCTACGCTGGCTACCTGGCGCCGGCCCTCCAGCGTGGTCGGGTGCTCGGGATTGTGCTCAGCGGCCTGTTGACGGGGATTTTATTGTCGCGGTCGTTTAGTGGTCTGCTTGGAAGCATTATGCCTTGGCAGGACATCTATCTGATTGCCGCGGGCATTGACCTCATCTTTCTGGCTATTGTGCACTATCAATTGCCGCAAGACGCGCGGGGCCATCAGAATCTGCGTTACTGGTCGGTGATTGGCATGTTGCCTAAATTGTTCACGAGTCAGCGGGCCTTGCGTGGGTCCGCCATCAATGGCTTCTGTCTGTTCGGAATGTCCAATGTGCTATGGTCGACGCTGGCCTTTTATCTGGCCGCGACCTACCATCTTGGCAGTAATGTCGCCGGCTTACTGGGATTGCTGGGAATTGCGGGGGTGCTGGCGGCGCCGATGATTGGCAACCTGGTCGATCAACGTTCACCGCGGCTCACGATTACTTTGTCGATGGCCCTTTCCGGGATCGCTTTCGTCATTTTCTGGTTCGTGGGTCACTGGATGATTGGTCTGATCTTGGGCATTATTTTACTGGATCTGGGAACCCAGTTCAGTCAGGTCTCCAATCAGGCGATTGTGCAGTCGCTGAACCGTAAGCTCAGTAGCCGGAATAACTCGGTCTTCATGTTCAGTTATTTTCTGGGTGGCGCCATTGGAACCTTGGCTGCGACTTGGTCGTGGACCCACGCCGGTTGGCTGGGTGTCTGTGGCGTGGCCGCGGCTTTTCTGGTCGTCGCGTTACTCGGTCACTGGGTGATTGGGGAGCCGAAGAAGCTCGCCGTCGAAGATTAGTCGAAATGTTAAGCCAGTAAAGATGCAGCTTACCTTGATACGGGTAAGCTGCATCTTTTAGTGAACACTTGAATTCAAAAGTTGACACCGTGTCACCTACGTGGTAAGCTCCTTGTCAGTGACATGGTGTCACTTTACTCAAGAGAGGAGTTTTTTCATTGCCTTCAACGACGTTTGACCATTTATCAGCTGAAAAAAAGGACCGCGTCACGGCAGCCCTTTTAACCGAATTTTCTGCGCACAGCCTGGCTGAAGCTCAGGTCGCGCGAATCGTGACAACCGCCGGAATTGCTCGCGGCGCTTTTTACAAGTACTTTGCCGATCTGACCGATGCCTACCAGTATCTCTATCAGGTGGCGTTACGTGAGATTCACCGTGATGCCGGCGGAGACGCGCGGCAGACGTTTGACGCTGACCGAATTTACCAAGGCGTCGTGGATTTTGTCGACCAGATCAATGACAGCCAATACTATGCCTTCATTCGCCGCCATTACGCGGAGAATGAAAGTCTCTTGCCGGCGCCCCCGGTAGCGCCGCAGCTGCCCGCGCTGGCCTGGGCGGCAATGGTGCTGAGCCATGCGGCTATTAAGGAAATTCTCTTACAGCCCGCTGACGAGGCCGCCGTTTGTGCGCGCCTGCAGACCACGCTGAAGTCGCTCCAACCTGAGGAGGCCTGACCATGTTTCTAGCCTTAAGAGAGATTCGCCACGAGAAGTTACGTTACGGTCTGATTATCGGGATGATCGTGTTGGTCACCTACCTGGTCTTTGTGCTCAGTGGCCTAGCGTACGGCCTCGCCCAACAAAACACCCAGGCCATTTCGTCCTGGCGGGCAAGCAAGATTGTTCTAAACGCGGACGCCAACGATAGCCTGTCGCAATCGTTAATCACCAAGGACGCGGCGACTAAGGCGAAAATGACCAGTCACGAGGCCGCTATTGGCCAAGCCGGTGTCGTAGCGAAGGCCAAGGGACAACCCAAATTATCCGCCCAATTTCTGGGGATCAACGCCAACCAGTTTATTTATCGCCGGGTGACGGTTACGCGTGGTCATAAGCCGCTGAATGCACGCCAAGTCATGGTCGACGATAGCTTTAAAACCAACGGCTATCGGCTGGGTGACCGCATCACGCTGAATTCGACTGCGACGACCTATCGAATCGTCGGGTTCACCCACAATGCCAAGCTGAGTGTGGCCCCGGTGATTTATGGGTCACTCGGCACTTGGCGGACGTTGAGCCACGTTACCACTGACTTTCAGGCCAGTGGGATTGTATCGGACCGCGCCAGTTTTAAGCCACAGGTCAGTGGACTGAACGCACTGACCATGCGTCAATTTGTAAACAAGTTACCCGGTTATTCGGCGCAGAACACGACCTTTACCTTCATGATTGGTTTTCTGATGATGATTGCAATGGTGGTGATTGCCGTATTCCTGTACATTTTAACCATGCAAAAGTTACCGAATTACGCGGTATTGCGGGCACAGGGGATTCCCGTCAAGGTGCTGGTCACCACGACCATCAGTCAGGCGTTAATTCTGGTCGTAGGCGGCCTTGCGCTTGGGGCGGCGTTAACGTTCGCCACGGTCTTGGCCTTGCCGGCGGGTGTGCCGATGAGCTTTAATTTACCCCTATTGGCCGGTGTGACCGGCGGCATCCTACTGACCGGGGTCGTAGGGGCCTTGATTCCAGTGAAGGTGATTTTAAACGTTGACCCGGTCAGCGTGATGGGAGGTTAGACAATGGCAGTTTTGGAAGTCAAACACGTGACCAAAACCTTTGGCCACGCCAATAATGAAGTCACAGTCCTGACCGATGTTAACTTCACCGCGGCGGCGGGCGAGGTAAGTCTAGTAATTGGGCCATCGGGGTCCGGCAAGAGTACCTTTCTGACGATTGCTGGTGGGATTCAGACGCCGACCGCTGGGGATGTCGTGGTCCAGGGGAGCGTGCTCAACCAGCTGCCCGGTAAGGCACGTGACGCCCTGAGGCTCAACCGAATTGGCTTTATCTTACAGGCCTACAACTTAGTGCCGTATCTGACGGTAAAGGACCAGTTTGCCCTAGTCGATCGCGTCAAACCGCGAGGTAATCTGAACGCCGATGCGTTGCGGAACCTTCTCGACCAGCTGGGGATTAGCCAACTAGTCAACCAGTATCCGGCCGAACTTTCCGGTGGGCAGACGCAACGAGTGGCTATTGCCCGAGCACTCTATCAGAATCCGGACATTATCTTGGCCGATGAACCCACGGCGGCTCTGGACAGCGAGCGCGTCAAGGTCGTGGGGCAATTGCTACATGATCTGGCTAAGGCCCACAACAAGGCGATTGTCGTGGTAACTCACGACCTGCGGCTGCGGGCGTATGCGGACCGGACCTATGCCATTATGGATGGGAAGATGACGGTGGCTTAATGGCATAAAAGTCATGAATTTCCGTTTAAGTTAGAGCAACGTATAAAGCCGTGATACCCGCGCAACCAGCCGGTATCACGGCTTTTCATTTTCCACATCAATTAAATAGTTCTTTCCATATGATTTTCATAGGCTATGCGATTGCGTCTCGGCAGGGGGACGCGTACACTGGTTGAAGAAATCGGTTACATGGCTGGCTTTTCGCAATAATCATTGGAGGGTGGTTGCAAGATGAATCGACATTTAAGTACCTTTTTTATCTTTACGTTTGGGGCGCTTGGGGGATTATTATTTGGATTTGATACTGGTATTATTTCGGGTGCGTCACCCCTGATTGAAAGTAACTTTAGCCTTAACATTGCGCAGACGGGCTTTATCACGTCATCCGTCCTCATCGGGTCTTCCGTGGGGGCCTTGGGCGTGGGGCCGTTAGCCGATCGGTATGGTCGAAAACGCCTGCTGATTCTGGCGGCGATCCTATTCTTGAGTGGCTCGTCCCTATCCATGGTGGCCATTGGCTTCTGGTCCATGGTGGTTGCGCGAATTATTTTAGGCCTGGCCGTAGGGTCAGCGTCCGCCCTAACGCCCGCTTATTTAGCCGAATTGGCACCTGCGGAACGACGGGGATCACTAGGAACCTTATTTCAGCTGATGATTACGTTGGGAATTCTGTTGGCTTACGTGTCCAACCTGGGCTTCTTGAATCACAACCTGCTGGGTGTTCGCGACTGGCGGTGGATGCTGGGGTCTGCCCTGATTCCAGCAGCCTTACTGCTGATTGGCGGTCTCTTACTCCCCGAATCACCGCGGTTCTTAGCCGAAAAGGGCCAGAATGACCAGGCCCTAAGCGTGCTGAAGATGTTGCGGCAGAATACGGCCGACGATCCCGAGAAAGAGTTGGCCGAAATCAAGGTCGTTGCCAACCAGCCCAAGGGTGGGGTGAAGGAACTCTTTACGGTGGCCCGTCCTGCCGTGGTTGTAGCGGTTGGGATCATGTTGCTCCAGCAATTGGTCGGGATTAACTCCGTCATCTACTTCCTGCCACAGGTCTTCATCAAGGGCTTTGGTTTTGCTGAGGGCAGTGCCATCTGGATTTCCGTGGGGATTGGGATTGTGAACTTCGTCGTCACCGTCCTGGCCACCTTCATCATGGATAAATTCAACCGGAAGACGTTCTTGATGTTTGGGTCGATTGTGATGGCCGTTTCGCTGGGGATCCTGGCCGTGATGAACTTCACCATGGACATTCACACGACCGCCGTCCCGACCATGATTCTAATTGCCGTCTACATCTTCGGGTTCGCCATTTCCTGGGGCCCGATTGCCTGGGTCACGATTGGAGAAATCTTTCCTCTCAGTGTCCGCGGGATTGGGTCGTCCATTGGGTCCGCGGCCAACTGGATTGGGAATTTTCTGGTATCCCAATTTTTCCTGGTGATGCTGGCCTACTTCCACAACAACGTCGGCGGACCGTTCGCCGTCTTCGCGGTCTTTGCCGTGCTGTCCATGTTCTTCGTCCACTACTTGGTTCCGGAAACGCGGGGCAAGTCGCTGGAAGAAATCGAAATGGCATTGCGTCACCAGTCAACCGATGACGCACGACCTAAGCGTGAAAATTAAGAAAATCTGTCTCCCGCTTTAGGATGCCATCACTGTCCCGAAGCGGGATTTTTATGGCTTGATCGATCCTTTCTACTTTGCGGACAATGGTGATAGAATTAAAAATGAAAGCGCATTATTAAGGAGTGACAGCAATGGCAGATTTTAATCGTGAAAGTTTTTCGTTGAAGGGTCAAGTAGCCATCGTGACCGGGGGTGCCCGGGGCCTCGGTAAGTTTTACACGACCGCCTTATCCCTCTACGGCGCCGACGTGATGGTCGTCAGTCGGACGCAAAATGGTTGGGATGAGATTCGACAGGTCGTCGAAAAAAATGGCCAACACGTGGGCTTTTTCCAGCAAGATGTCACGGCACCAGGCGCGGCCGACAAGATTATCGCGGCCACGCTGAAGGAATTTGACCACTTTGATATTCTGGTCAACAATGCCGGCGTGATTATCCGTAATGACGTCCTCGACTACAAGGACGAGGATTGGCAGAAGGTCATCGACATCAACCTGAATGCCACCTACTACCTCGCGCACGCGGCCGCCAAGGTCTTGGTGAAGCAGAAGCACGGTAAGATTATCAACATCGGCTCGATGCTGTCCTACCGGGCCGGGAAATACATCTTCCCATACACCGCCAGCAAGCACGCCGTCTTAGGCTTGACGCGGGCCTACGCCGACGCCTTGGCCAAGGATAATATTCAAGTCAATGGTTTAGCCCCTGGCTATATTAGTACCGACATGACCAAGTCCCTGCAGGAAGATCCCGTGCGTGGTCCCGAAATTGCGGCCCACATTCCCAGCGGTGATTGGGGTGTGCCGGCCGATTTGATGGGACCGATGATTTTTCTCGCCAGCCACGCCTCAGACTACGTGACCGGGGTCATGATTCCCGTCGATGGCGGCTACTTATTGCGGTAAGTTCGCGAGTAGCTGTTGGGCAGTTTGTCTTAAATAGTGAATTAAAGGCGCCGGCGCTTGGGTAATCTGAGCACCGGCGCCTAAGTATAGCGTCCACCGGCCAAAGTCGGTGGACTGCTGGCAATCGGTCGAATCGAGAAAACAGTCGAGCACGGCCGTTTTTTGGAAGGCGTTTCTAAATTGTAGGAACGCTGTGGGATGGAGATACTGGTGCCATTAGTTGAGAAGTCATAATTAGCCGTTAAGTGAAGAATCGGGACTTCCGTTCTGTTAGTTACAACGAAAGAGGTTGTTTCACGTGAAACATGAATGCCCGCCGCACGGCACCGGTATAAGAGACTACCCTGACTGGCTGATAACTGACAAATAAAACAGATAGAAACGAGGCCCGGTTTTCCCAGGCCTTTTCTGTCCGATAGTTGGCCTGCTAGGCGTCATCGAGCGGTCGTGACACAGAACATCTATTTAGAGAAAGGTGACTGAAAATAAGAAAAAAGCCACCCCGCAAGGTGACTTTCTTAAATCGTTAACTGAATCATTTTTAAGCAGGCTAGCGTTGAAGTGGCGGCTTCAACGCTAACTGTGAATCAACTTATTTAGCGTCGTAGGCAGCTTGGAAGATCTTGATGATGTCTTCCTTAGTTCCCTTACGTGGGTTAGAGAAGGCGTTTCCGTCCTTCAAGGCGTTTTCGGCCATCAGTTCGAAGTCTTCTGGCTTAGCACCGATTTCCTTGATGGATGCTGGGATGCCAACGTCTTGTGACATTTGCTTCATAGCCTTGATGGACAGTTCGGCGGCGTCACGCGTGGACAAGCCGGTCGTGTCCTCACCCATGATTTCAGCCAATTGGGCGAAACGTTCTGGGCAGGCAATGATGTTGTATTGTTCGACGTAAGGCAGCAGCAGTGCACAGCAAACACCATGAGGGGCGTCGTATTGACCACCGAGTTGGTGAGCCATGGCGTGAACGTAGCCTAAGTTGGCGTTGTTGAAGGCCATCCCGGCTAACATTTCGGCTTCGACCATCTTGGTCCGGGCGTCCAGGTTGTGGCCGTTAGCGACGGCTTCACGTAAGGAGCCTTCGATTAACTTGATGGCTTCGACACATTGTGAGTCGGTGATGGGGTTGTGGTCAACGGACACGTATGGTTCGATGGCTTGGACGAAAGCGTCCATCCCCGTTGCGGCCGTCAGGTTCTTGGGAATGTCGAGCATTAAAGTTGGGTCGTTGAAAGAAACCAACGGAATGTTCCGCCATGAAACGACGACGAACTTCAAGTGGGTCTTTTCGTTCGTGATAACGGCGTGACGGGTCAATTCAGAACCAGTCCCGGCCGTCGTGTTGACGGCAATCAGTGGTGGTAAGGCGTGGTCAAGCGTTTCGATCCCGGCTAACTTGGTGATGTCGTCGCCGTTGGTCAAGATATCGCCGGCACCTTTACCAGTATCGTGAGCGGAGCCCCCACCAATCGTGATGATGGAGTCGGCTTCGGCTTCTTGGTAGAGTTTCTTAACTTCCTTGATATTGCGAATCTTAGGGTTGGGTTCAACGTTATCGTAAACAACGTAGTCAACGCCAGCGGCTTCAAGAGAAGCAATGGTTTGTTGAACGGCACCGTTCTCCATACTTTCGAGAATCTTACCAGTTACGATGACGGGCTTCTTCATCCCTAACATCTTTGCACGTTCACCAATCTTGCTAATTACGCCAGGGCCAAAAAAGTTGACACTGGGCATCAAAAAGTCATAACTACGTTCAGCCATAATTCAATTTTCCCTCTTTCAGAAGTTTTGAAAATCCTTGGTACCAATTTCACAAAGTAATTATAACTTAGTTGATTACAGTTTGCAACCGGTTCCGCAAGTTTTTGGGGTCAAACGGGATATGAACCCCATTAAAAGGTGATACTGCCGCGGTTTCAAGAAATCAAATAAAAATGGAAGACGACCAATTAACGGGATGATTTCATTAATGAAAAGCCTAACAAGTTGACTAGTCAACACGTCGGTTAGGCTCGTCGTTGGACTGGCTGGCAGTCGCGAAGACAGATTCCGTCAGGTTCTTTCCTAAAAATGGTTATAATGAAAGTATCTTGTAACGTGAGGGGGAATGGGTATGAAGGATATGAACGCGCACCGCCGTGACGAGCAGGCGCAGTGGCGGGCCCGTCAGCAGGTCGAGTTGGCCAAGTTAAAAGGGGCCCAGCGCCATTTGAGCTTAAACGTGGGCGCCTATCTGGCTATTTCGGTGATTGAATTTTACCTGGCCATCATTGGCCATTCGCAGACGTTGCGTGCGGATGCGTTTAACAATCTATCGGGGATTATCTCGTCGGTGTTACTGATGGTGGGTATCTACATTGCCCGCGACATTCACGACGATGATCTGATGGGCCAACCACTCCCGGAGGACCTGGAGAACAGTGGCCAGCGGCTCCAATTGACCCGGTTTCACTACGAGACCGTCTTCACGCTGATTACGGGAATTGTGATGATTGCGATTGCTGCTAGCGTCATTTACTCGGGGATTAAGAGCCTGATGCACACGGATACGCAGGAGGTTCCACAGCCGATTACGCTGGTGGGGGCCGCAATTGCCACGGTGATTATGCTGGGGGTCTGGTGGCTGAATCGACGCGCTGGCCGGAAGCTCCAGAACGCCGCGTTGACGGCCGCCGCCCAGGATAGCCTGAGTGATGCCGTCACCAGTCTAGGCACCATGGTCGCGATCGGTGGGGCGCTACTCTTCAAGCTGAGTTGGTTGGACGGTGTGGCCAGTATTTTAGTCGGGATCTTCATCTTGACCGCGGGGATTAAGATCTTTCGCGAGAGCAGTCTCAACCTCGCCGATTACTTCGATCCCCAGGTCGAGGATGAATTCCGGCAGGCCGCCGAAGCCTTTCCAGCCGTTGAGCGGGTCCTGGAGTTAAAGGCCCACTACAACGGCAACGTGGTCACCCTTGAGCTGGTGATCGCTGTCGACCCCCACATGGAAGTCCAGGATAGCTACCGTCTGGGCGAAGAGATTGAGGCGACGATGCGGTTGAAATTTGGAATTGTGGACACCGATGTGGTGGCGGTGCCGGCAGTCAAATATTAGGGATAAAAAAGCCATGTCGGCGGTTGTCGGCATGGCTTTTCGTGTGGTTTGACATTAGGCTGGCGTAATTGCCCCAGCAAAGAAGGGTTCCGTAACGGTCAGCGTCCGCGCACTGAGGTCCAATTCGGCGTTTAAGCCGTAAGGGAGCGCCGTGCGAGGGTAGGCGTGGCCAAAGTTAAGGTTGGCCATCAGCGGCGTGCCCCGGTCCGCAGTCACCGCCAGTAATGCCTGACAGTATTCGGTGTAGTAGCGTTCGTTCTGCGGTTTGCCCGTGATGATGGCGCGGACGTTGTCGAGGATCCCCGCGTGTTTGAGATTCTCGAGCATGATGCGGTAGGCGGTTGGGGTCGGTTGCTCCTCGCTGGTCTCGAGGAAGAGAATCTTATCGCGCCAGGTCGCCGATGCCGGCAAGAGGCCGTAGTCGCGGGCAATCACCGGTTCGTCGAGATACTGTGGATCGGTCAATAAGCTGTTGAGGCTGTCAAGACAGCCGCCAAGGAGCTTCCCGGTTATGCGACCGTTACCCCGCAAGACCTCGTAGCCTCGGGTTTCGGGATGGCTGACGCGCGGCGTATCCAAGGCGGCCGGCGAAAAGTCCGTCCGTTCCTCGTACCAGATGGGACTGCTGGTGATTGGTGTGCTAGCTGGATTTTGGAAGTAGTGGGTCAGCGTTTGGCGTGTGTAAGGAAGCAGGTCCGGTCCCAGTTCGGCCAAATCGTTTAACAGGTTGGGGCCATAATAGGTGGTGAGTCCCAATCGATAGAGCATCAGGTGGTTGACGGTGGTGTCGGAAAAGCCGGTGAAGAGTTTGGGATGGGCGTGAACGGCCGCGGTAAATGCCGGGTCGTCCAGTAAATAGGGCGTCAAGCGGTAGGTGTCGATGCCACCGATGGCACAGATGATGCCGTGGATGGTGGGGTCAGTGAAGGCCGTCTTCAGATCGGCGGCGCGCGCCTCGGGGTGAGCGTCTAAGTCGTCCAATCCCTTGAGTGCGTTGGGCATAGGAACGGGCACTAGACCAAGGCTGCGGAGCCGTTGCTCGCCACGGGACAGTTCGTGAGCGGCAAAGGATTCGCCGAGGACGCCGCTGGACAGACTAACGAGCGCCACGTGATCGCCGGGTTTTAAAGCGGAAGGTTTCAGCATAGCCAAGTCTCCTCATCAGTTAGAATTATCGTTAGTCTACGCCTTTTGGACAGGTATGGCCATGGTTACCCAAAGGTGCCTACTCCCCAAAACGACCAGAGTGCGGTAGACTGGGGAAAACGCAAGGGGGTCGGTCACGTGAAGAAATCATATAACAATGGCGTGGAAGCCACGTTAGGAGTCATTAGTGGTAAATGGAAGCCGCAGATTCTTTGCCACCTGGGCAATCACCCTCAACGGACCTGCGATCTCCGGCAGGCGTTACCGGCTATCTCACAAAAGGTCTTAACGCAGCAGCTGCGAGAGCTGACGGCCGACGCCATCATCACGCGTCGGGTTTACGGCGACCGGGCCCCGTTCAAAGTGGTCTATGAACTCACGGAGCTGGACCGTTCCTTGGGGCAGATTCTGGTTCAGATGTCGTTGTGGGGTGAGCAGCGCGCCAGCCAACTGCCGGACATGGAGATTCAACACGACCATGCGGGGTTTACCCATATTTTAGAACGCCAAGGGAGGGTACTTTAAAGTGCCTTCTTTTTTTATTCAGCGGATGCCAGTATGCTAAGAGCTATTGAGGAGGTGGCCTATGACGCCCACAATCCGAGGATTACACGCCACGCAGGCGGTGGTGACCCAGCCGATTCAGTGGGAGCTCCTGTTACTACTGGCACAACAGCCCCAGACGTCACGACACTTGGTACGCCAGTTCACCCTAAGCCGGTACGGTCGGTGTTGGTGGGGACTCTGGCAGCTGCACCGCCATCAACTTGTGATGTTTCATGTGAAACAAGGCCGTTGGACGTTAACCGCCGCGGGGGAGACACTTCGGCCAATCTTAATGGCCATTCAAACCTGTTCAACTCATCAGAAAGGTGGAAATACAAATGACTTATAATTTTATGGCACCATATACGTTTGCAAACGGCCTGACCCTGAAAAATCGGGTGGTCATGTCACCGACAACTACGATGTCTAGCTTTTACGACGGTCACGTGACCAACGATGAGATCGCCTTTTACGGCGCCCGTTCCGGAGGCCTGGGCCTGATTATTGGTGAGGTCGCCAACGTGATTGCCAGTGGTAAGGGCTTCGAAGGAGAACTTTCAATCGCAAACGACAGCGATATCGCCGGCCTTAGTGAGTTGGCGCATGCCATGAAGCGCAACGGGACCAAGGCTATTCTGCAAATTTTTCATGCCGGTCGAAAGTCTAACGATCACATTTTGCGGGGGATGCAACCAGTCAGTGCCAGTGCAGTTAAGGCCGCTTATCCGGCTGACTCGCAAACGCCACGGGCGTTAACGCCCGCCGAAATCGACGAAATCATCACGGCCTTTGGCGCGGCCACACGTCGGGCGATTGTGGCCGGCTTCGATGGGGTTGAACTCCACGGGGCCAATACCTACCTGTTGCAGCAGTTCTTCTCTCCCAATTCGAATCGCCGGCAGGACCAGTGGGGTGGCGACCGTGACGCGCGGATGGCCTTTGCGCGCGCGGTGATTGCCAGTGCGCATGCGGCCATCGACCGCTATGCCACGCGCCCATTTCTGCTGGGATACCGCACTTCACCGGAAGAGATCGAGACACCGGGGATTCGACTCGCGGATACCCTGGCCTTCGTGGATATGTTGGGGGATTCCGTGGTGGATTACGTGCATACGTCGATGGGGTCAGCGCAGCGAACCTCGTTAAACGATAAGCAAGACCACGAGCCTATCATGAATAAGCTGGTTGCCCAGCTGGCCGGACGTAAGCCGCTGATCGGAGTGGGGTCGGTGGAGACCCCGGCCGACGCGGACGCCGTGCTGGCGATGGGCGCCGACCTGGTCGCCATGGGTCGTGAAATGATTCGCGAACCTCAGTGGCTGGAGAAGGTGGCCGACGGGGATGAGGCCAGCATTCGCTACCAACTTTCACCGTCTGAAATGGACGAATTGAAGATCCCTCGTGCCATGCAGGACTACTTACGCGGCGCTTTCTACTCGGTCATGCATTTCACCACCGATCCTGCGGTAGCGGCCGATTATCAGAACCAAGCGGCACCGATGGAAGGATTCGAGAAGAAGATGTAGGGGGGCTTCTTTCGATGAATTTGCGGAAACGAGAGTGGGCCCAGGTCGGTGAGCTGGCGCCGTTTTGGCTAACTGAATTTAAAACAAAGGCGTTTGGACAAGACTGTCCAAACGCCTTTTGTGCACCAACCTGAAGGTTAAAAGTTCGCAAACATACGCCAGTCTCCGACTGACAATGCCTAATCGCCATTAAACGAGTTAGTGCCCACCACCTGTGGCTGCCAGAGATTCCGGCGCTGTGGTGACCTGGACTTGCCCCGATCCACTGCGAATCGTCAAGGGCGCGTCACCGGGTTGCGTGTAGCTTTGGTGACTGCTGGCCCGTTTGGCGCCGTTGAGCTGGAGTTGCCCAGTCTTAACGCTGACCTTGAGGCCGTCGCTGGTCAATCGGCGAAAGTCAGTGCGGCCATTCTTCTTGGTCAATTGTCCGCCGTGCAGGAGGGTTAGATCAGTTGCGGTCGTGGTGCCGTTGCTGTGATTGACGTCGAGAGTGCCCACCGTCAGTCGATTGAGCACCAGGGTGCCATTTAATTGGGTGATGGCGAGCTGCTGCAGATTTTTGGGGACAGTCAGGGTGATGACGGGGGTTTTACCGATTTCAAATTGGTGGTGGTTGGCGTGGGCTTCGGTGAGACTGAAATGACGATTGCTGTTATTAATTTTAAATTGGTTATTAATAATATTATCCATTGATAACTGATAACGACTTCCGGGCTGAATCACTAAGCGGGCAGTCCTTAACGTCAAGCGGACGGTGTGTGGGGCGGTCGGCACGGTCACGGTCTGGTGAGTAAGGCGGTTGAGTTGTCCTGTGTTGACGTTTAGGCGGCGCTGACTGGTGATGATCCACAGTGTCAGCAGGCCAAGCAGAATGAGCAAGATGATAAGGGACCAGACGATTTTTTTCATGGGAAAGACTCCTTTTTTGTTTTGAATGAATATAGTTTATATTCATTCATTTTGTGGCAAAAAAATAACCCAAACGGCTATTTTAAAATAACGTATAAGATACCGGTGATGAGGTCGTTGAGTAATTGGTAGTAGCTGGCAGTTTGGATTTCACTTTGATGGAAATCAACGACAGTTAAGGCATTGAAGAGGCTGATGATCCGGTCCTTCTCCATGCCATCCTTGAGTAGGCCGCGCTGGTGCCACCGGTCGATTAGCTTCATCAGGGTCGCGTAGACCAGGCTATCTTCCACGGCAGTCTGATTGGTGGCTGCAATCTGGGCGTTGAGCTTAGGATTGTTGAACCATTCCTGAAGAATTTGATTGTCGGCGGAACGGGTGAAGATCTCGTGAATAACGGTCTTGACCAGCTCAATCGGCGCCATGTCGAGGTCGATGGCGGCGAGAATCTCGCCCTTGGTGCGTTCGTTTTCTGCGTTATAGACCTGGATGAAGATGGCTGTCTTGGACGGGTAAAAGTTGTAAAAAGTTCCCACGGCGACATCCGCGCGCGCCGCAATCTCAGCGATACTGGTATGCTTGAAGCCTTGTGTCAAGAACAGGTCGTGTGCGGCCGTGAAGAGTCGGGTTTGTTTTTCTTCCAAGGGAAGCGCTCCTTTCGAGAATTCATGAATGAATATTATATTAGTTCATTCATTTTGTCAACCCCAAAAACTGACCAATCCTGAAATAGGACGTGGTCAGTTCAAGTTAGGCGTCGCGTTCAGCTATTTTTTCGGTGGGGTCTGGTGCCGAGACATTTTGCTGTAGCGTGAGGTCATAGCGCCGGGCGCTTGGCAGGAGCCACATGACCAGGCCACAGACGAGACTACCGATCCCGCCGATGACAAAGAGCTTTTCCACGCCGATAGCATCAGCCAGTGGGCCGGCAAAGATGAGGCCCACGGGTCCGGTAATGCTCATCATCGAATTGAGCACACCAAGAATCCGGCCCAGCTGTTCGGGCGGAAAACTCTGCTGAATCATGGCCATTAGCAGCGTGCTATAGAATGGCGTAGCAATGCCAGCCAAGGTGTTGAGGGCCACGAACCAGATGAAGCCGGTCTGGTTGCCGGGAAGAAAGCCGCTGGCCCCAAACGTAACGCCCATCGCTAACATCGCCCAGAGAATCGGGGACATACGGTCTTTCCAATTACCGAAGACGCCGATAATGGTTCCGCCCAGGAGCATCCCCACCGAGTAGACCACTTCGATTAGACCAGCTTGGCCCACGCTACCGTGGAAGTAGCCCATGGTCATCAGTGGATACAAGCTTGCGGCGGGCATGAACAGTAGGGTAAAGGCCGCGCCGGTCAGCGTAATGGCCCATAAGCCCCGCGTATGGCGGAGTTTTGTGAGGCCAAATTTGGCATCGCTGAAAACGTGAACGGGTTCGTCGATGACGGGGTGCTCGGGAATCCGGACTAGGAGTAAGAGGCTAACGCCAATAATGGCGCCTAGAACATCCAACAGAATCAGAAAGTTCAGGGGAATCAGAGCGAAGAGAAAGGCTCCTAACGCGGGTGCGATAATCATGTTGGCGGATTGCACCATTCCCAGCTGGCCGTTGATCTTAGTCAACTGCTCGGTTGGCACCATGGTAGGAATGATCGACTGGATGGTAGGCATCTGGAAGGTTTGCGCAATGGAACGGACTAATAGCGAAATGAAGATCAGCCAGAGCGGAAACGTGTTCTGCAGGGTTCCCGCGATGGAGAGGATAATTGCGACGGCCGCCGCTACAACGTCGGGGACGATGAGCAGTAGCTTCTTATTGAGACGATCGACAAATGGACCGACGAAAGGACTCAGCAGAACCATCGGCAACATGCCCAGTAACGTTGCCAGGCTTAGAACGGTCGCCGATCCAGTCTGTTTAGTCAGGTACCAGATAATCGCGTATTGGACGACCATACTGGTAATTCCCGACAGAAATTGACTGGTTAAAAATAAATAAATGTTACGCCGCCAGTGCGGCAGTTGGGTCGTTTCCACAACCAGACCCCCTTTAAAAGTAGAATCGGCAAGGCTGAGTGGCGATTTAGTTCGTAGCCAAAAGGCCCCCACGGGTTATCCATGGGTGCTCAACCTTTAGCGGTATAATAATTGCACAGGGGTTTTAGATTAGCATATTACTTAAGTCGTGGCAAGTGAGATGACCCGCCACGTTCAAGGACTTTGTGGCAAATAAAAAGAATTGCGACAGTGGTCGCAATTCTGGGAGAATTTAACGTCGTTAGCGCCACGCTCAGTGGTTGACAGCCGGTTTGCGTTGCAGATCCGACGGAATAAAACTGTCGGGTTCGTGGTTTTCCATCAATTCGGCGTAGTGCGCGACCTTGAAATTGATGGTGGCCAGATGTTGTTGGAGATCTTTAATCTCTTGTAAGGTTTGGGCCTGCTGGGCTTTCATCATTTCGTAGCGCTCCGGCACCGTTTCATCGCCGTCTTGGGCCAGCGCCAAGTAGTGCTTGATTCGTTCGATCGACATGCCGGTGGCGCGTAAGCACACGATAATGTTCAACCACTCAAGGTCGCTATCCTCAAAGACCCGGTTATTATTCTCATCGCGCTGGACAAACGGTAACATCCCGTGTTCGTGGTAATAACGGATGCTGTAGGTGGAAATCCCCATTTTCTCAGCGACTTCATGAATGGTATATGACATTGAAATTTTCCTCCTCGCGGAACTGACCTTCGACTAACTCGAAGTGATTGCTCATTATCATACGGGAAAGCGACGGAAACCGCAAGCATTTAGGCTTCGGGCGTGGTGGTGTGGTAGTTGCGGCCAACAATCAATCAAGCAACGAGTTGTCAGCTATTTAAACCATATCCGAATTTAATGACAATTTTTATATCAAATATTCGCTTATTTGGAAATAAAACTAGACTTCATAACAACCATCCCGTATGATTAGGAGGAAATGCGAATAAACCGTTTCTAATGGGGAGGAAATGATTATGCACTGGATCGCCGATTTGTTAGCGGCCATCGGAGTCGTCTTAAACGGCATTCCACAGGGAATCATGGCAATGTCGCTCGGTTTTGCAATTTTTCCAACGATGTTTTCTTTTATTTTTGCGTCGGCGGTCAATGGGGCCTTTGGCGCCGTAGCACCGTTGTCGTTTCAGGCCGAGTCGCTGGCACTGACGGGGAAGCTGGGGCGTAACTTACGTGAGCGAACCTCGATTATTTTAGGCGGGTCCATTGTGATGCTTCTGATCGGGGTCACCGGGACGCTGACAAAGATTGTTGCTGTCCTGGGTAACGGCATCATGGCGGGGATGATGGCTGGTGTAGGCATCATGCTAGCTAAGATTGCACTGGGGATGGCCAAGGAGGAACAGCTCACGGGATGGTTGTCGGTGGCGCTGGCTGCCGTTACCTACCTGATTACCAAGGACTTGGTGTGGACCATCGTGATTTCGGTGGTGGGCTCGAGTCTGGCGGCCGTCCTGGGTCAGCACTACAGAGCGGAGCTGCCAGCCCACGTGACCGCTCGCCGGTTTGTCTTCACCAAGCCAATGATTAGCGTTCGCGTGGTACGTGGGGCACTCAGTCTGGCGTGCTTAAACATTGGCGCCAACATTTCTTACGGGTTGATTACCGGCCAGATGACCGGTCAGAAGCCCAATCCGGTCAACCTGAACCTGTTAACGATTACTCAGTCCATTGCCGATATGGGGACTAGTTTACTGGGTGGGGCACCGGTCGAAGCGATCATCTCGGCGACGGCCAGTGCGCCTGAACCCGTGGTGGCCGGTATCATGATGATGCTAATTATGGCGGCCATTCTAGCGATTGGTTGGTTGCCTAAGCTGGGGAAATACGTGCCTAGCGCCTCAATTGCGGGATTCCTGTTCATTCTGGGAGCGGTCGTCATTTTTCCGGTCAATGCCGGGCTGGCGCTTCAGGGCTCCACGGCCACGATTGCGGCGATTACACTGGTGATTACGGCGGTTGCCGATCCATTCGCGGGGTTACTCGCCGGCGCCGTGTTGAAATTCTGTTTGCCACTCTTAGGGCTGGGGGTCTAACCAATGAAAACTTTTGAACTTCAAGTGGGACCGTTGACACGGCGATTGCCGATTTTGCCGATTAACGAGACCACGGCGATTGCGTCGTTCGTCTTGTTAGGGGATGCGGAGCTGACGGATTATGCGGCGCAAGCGTTGGCACAACGCGTACCGGCGAACTTTGACTATTTCGTCACGCTAGAGAGTAAGGGGATTCCGTTGGCGCAGGAGCTCAGTCGGGTGACGGATCATCCGCAATTCGTAGTGCTCCGGAAGAACGTGAAAGATTACATGGTGGCGCCCTTAACGGTACCGGTCAAGGCAATCACCACGAGTGCGCCGCAGCAATTGGTACTCGATGGCACTGATGCGGATCGGTTGGTAGCTAAGCGAGTCGTGATCGTGGACGATGTCATTAGTAGTGGGGGCTCACTGACGGCGGCCAAGACGCTGTTGGAAAAAGCCGGTGCCACGGTCGTGGGTCAGATGGCGATCTTAGCGGAGGGCGAGGCCGTTAGTCGGCAGGATATTGACTTTTTGGCGGAATTGCCGTTGTTTTCGCGGTAGGCATAGATGCCTAGCCATTGCGACTCATAAAGGAAGTAAGCACAAAATAGGCCCCAACCGCGCGCACTTCAAGCGCTGGTTGAGGCCTGTTTCTTCTATATATAACGGATTTTATAAATCAATCGTTTAGCTAGTCACTAATTACTTAGCGATGTAAGTCGTCTTGAAATCGTAAGGCACGCCGGCACCGTTATAAACAATGCTTTTGACGTTGCTACGTAACAACTGCGACTTGGCTGCTTGATACAGCGGGATCGTGCCTTGATCGTTGATTAAGACCTTTTCAGCCTTGACGAGCTTGGCCCAACGAGTGGTTGGCTGGTTCCCGTCTTGATTTTCGGCTTCGTCGAGGAGCTTGTCGAATTCACTGCTCTTCCAGCCGGTCGTGTTATAGCTGGAGTCGGATTCGAAGACATCGAGGAAATTAATTGGGTCGGCGAAGACGGATTGCCAGCCGGCGAGGGTCAATTCGTAATTCCCATTGTTTTGTTGGGTGATCAGCTGAACGTAAGGCACCGTCTTGATGGTAATCTTGACGTTTGGCAACTTCTCCAATGAGCTTTGTAGAAATTCGGCGGTCTGCTTGTTAGTGTCAGTATCGGAAACGGACAGGGTGACGTTGAGTTGCTTATCACCGGTCTGCTTCAGCCCCTTGGCCAGTAAGCTCTTGGCTTGCTTGAGGTTGTACGAAACACCGGATTTGACGTAAGCCTCTTGGTTGAAGGCTTCACCGGTCTTGGGATTGTTGCCCATGCCGGCGGGAACGAAGCCCTTGGAAGCAACAGAACCATCCTGTAAGACGTCATTGACCAGTTGGTTGCGGTCGATGGCTAAGGAGAGGGCCTTGCGGACGTTGACGTTCTTGAAGGCTGGGACCTTCTTTTGGTTTAAATCCAACCGTTGAGAACCGGTGGGAAGACGCTTAACGAAGTCCTTGCTGTTCTTGTTGTTCTTAATCTGTTGGCCGCTGAGGAGCGTTTCATCGGTCTTCTTGGCATTGTAGAGATTGTAGCTGGTCGTTGTGGACTCGGTGACCTGTTCGTTAATCTTAGTCAGATGAACGGCTTTCTTATCCCAG
The DNA here is from genome assembly GCA_021383565.1 of Levilactobacillus brevis. NCBI lineage: Bacteria > Bacillati > Bacillota > Bacilli > Lactobacillales > Lactobacillaceae > Levilactobacillus > Levilactobacillus brevis. The sequence goes on from CP079699.1 coordinate 2,222,725, forward strand.
TAGGTCTGGTTCTTGGCTAGCGTCCAGCTCTTGCCAGTACCGTTCCACTTAGTCAGCCGGAATGGGCCGTTGTAAACGGTCGTGGCTGAGCTGGTCCCATACTTCTTGCCGTACTGATCCACAGCCTTTTGGTTCAGCGGGTAGAAGAGTGGCCAAGCCAGCAGTTTCTTGAAGTAGGAGACGGGCTTCGTCAGTTGAACGGTCAGTTTGTATTTGCCATCGGCCTTGATGCCTAGGGCGTTGAGCGGTTGCTTGCCCTTGTTGACGGCCTCGGCGTTCTTGACCTGATAGAGGTAGAAGGCATCCTGTGAAGCCGTCTTTGGGTTCAGCGTACGTTGCCAGGAGTAAACAAAGTCCTTGGCCGTCACCGGTTGACCGTTGGACCATTTGGCATTCTGCCGTAGCTTGAAGGTGTAGGTTTTGCCGCCGTTGGTGACTTTGGTGCTGGTGGCCAGGGCGTTAGCCGGCGTGCCCTTAGCGTTGAGGCGGTAGAGGCCCTCTTGCGTGTTCTGTAAAACGGTAAAGCTCAACGTGTCGGTGGCCTGTGCGAGATCGGAAGAGGCTAGTTCGGAAGACTCAGTCCAGTTCAACTCCTGTTTGGCGGCGTACTTGCCACTACTGTTACTCGTGCTGGCTTGGCTGCCGCAACCCGCTAACGTTAAGAGGCTGAGTGCAGTAAGTGTTAAAATCGTTCCTTTTTTCTTCATCCCAAAACATCTCCTCAAATAAAAATCGTCCTTATGTACTTGCTACATAAGGACGATTTCACTCGCGGTGCCACCTTGTTTTATGCTGGACTCACGCCCACCATCTCCGTAACTTCTGTTGCCAAAAGTCGGAAGCGGTAACGGGCTTCAAATCGAACAACCAGCTTGCACCAATTGTCAGCTACCAGGCTCATCTTCGCGGTTCCGTTGTAAGCCACCTTTTCAGCTACCGGTGGTCTCTGAACTTAGCGGGAACGGCTACTCTTCCTGGCGATGCGTTCATGGGTTTTTAACTTGGTTCTCATACTAAGCGTTGGCGGCGGGGATGTCAATAGAAAAATAACAAGAGAGTTCCTAGTTGATATAACGCAGATTGTGGCCGTATATAGAAGAAATCATGACTGGAATCGTCTAAATATTAATATATTTATCATCACATTCACATTATTTTTGCGAATTTATCGGCCGAAAAAAGCCGCAAAACAAGTCCCTCATAGAGAGCATGTTTTGCGGCCAAATTAAGTCCTCGTATTCAATTTAAAACGGTTTAAACTGCCGCGTACGGCACCGGCTTGCTGTAATAGTAGCCTTGGGTCATCCCAACGTTATATTGCTGAGCCAACGCAACATCACCCTTATCTTCGATGCCTTCGAGGGTGAAGCCAAGTTGGTAGTTGTCGGCGATCTTACGCCAGAAGTTGAGGCTCTTCATCATCTCGTTTTGCCGGTGTTGGAACCGGAAATTTTGCATGGCGAACTTGATGCTGTCCATGAAGGGGAGGACGTCTTGAACGGCCTGCGACCAAGGATTGTCCGTACCCACGTCATCCAGACTCAACTTGATATCGAACGCCCGGTAGAGGGCCACGTAACGGTGGAGTTCCTCTAGCGACGGTGCCTCCGTCAATTCAACGATGAGGTTTAAATTCTTCACTGATTTTTTCAAATGAATGAGATGGCCGATGGTCCGGCTGTCGACGAACTGTTCACGGTTTAAGTTCAACGAAATCTCGGGGTTATCGCGATGGTCTTTTAAAATGCTCGTGATCTCCTGATAGGATAATAAAACCTGCTGGTCCATTGGTAGCGCAGTAAAATCAGTAGGCGTTACCCAATAGTCATGGCAAGATGACCGTAATAATAATTCATAGCCAGCTAACTTTTGCGTTGCCGCATTGATCTGCGGTTGGACGAAGAATCGATACATTTTAAAAGAAAATCCCCTTTCTTATCTGCGAGCGCATTTGATAATATCGTTTATTATACCCCATCACTCAACTAATTTATAGCCCTAATGGTGTAGGAGAGTGGCAATTTAACACTCCAAATTTCCAATATCGTCCGCTAAATGATTATGTTAACGCTTTAATCAGCTAAATTCAATTCATACGCTCGCCGGGCATTATCGCCGGGCTCCGCAACGTGGACGATTCCCCGGAATTGATAGCCGAGACTGAGGGCAATGGCCTGCATGCGTTGATTCATTTGGTGGGTGTCGATCCGGAAGTTACGGATCCCCGCTTGATAAGCCGTGCTAATCAGATTGGAGAAGAAGTAGTGGCTGAGGTGTTGGCCGGCGAAGTCCTTGCTTAACGCGATCCGATGAATGGTGGCGTAGGGCTCCTGATTGTTTTGCCAGCCGGCGCCCGTAATCTCGTGATAGTTGGCGTCGTCGCCCACAACTTGGGCCGCGGTACCCGCTATCCGGTTATCGACCATCAATACCCAACTTTGCTGGGCCATGATATCGCGGCGAATAGCGGCCTCATCGGGATAACCATCTTGCCACTGCGGGCTGCCATCCGCCTTCAATAAAGCCTTAGCATCCGCAATAATCGCCATGATGGCTGGTACATCAACTTTGGTAGCGTGTCGTAAATAAACTAAACTCATCAGTCGTCCTCCAATGTATTTAAATTTAACTTCTAGAATACCACTTTCTGCCGGTAGATTGGCGAATCTTTTAGCAGCCGTCTGTGCACAGTTCATTTGGATTGAGAACCACCAACCGCGGGACTTTTTACCAGAATTTTGGTAAATTTGAGGGAACGAGACTTCTCAGGCGCGCGTCGGCTGAAGAGGTCACCAGAAAAGGAGTAGACTGACATGGTAAAAATTACGGCATACGGCGTCCGTGAACTGGAGGAGCCGTACTTCAATCGCCTAAATACCGCGGGTTTTACGTTGAAATTTGTTCGCGACTTATTGACCCATGAGAACGTGACGGCGGCCGCCGGGACCGACGCCGTCCTGGTGCGGGGAAACTGCGTTGTCGACCGGCAAAATCTACAACAGTTTGCGGATTGGGGCATTAAGGCGGTTTTTACGCGATCGGTAGGGGTCAACCATTTGGACTTGCAGGCGGCCAGCGAGTTGGGCATCACGGTGGCGCGAGTTCCCGGATACTCACCGTTTGCCGTGGCCGAATTGGCCTTTACCCTGGGGATGACGCTGTTTCGGCACGTTAATCTTGCCGTTGATCAGACCCGCCAGGCCGACTTTACGATTGGCAATGCCCTTTTCAGCAAGGAAATCCACACGGCAACGGTGGGCATCGTGGGGGTCGGGCGAATTGGCTTGGCGGAAGCACAACTCTATCAGGGTTTAGGTGCACACGTGGTGGGCTACGATCGCCGGCCATCCGCGACGGCAAACGAACGCGTTGAGTTAGTCACATTGCCGGATTTACTGGCGCAGAGCGATATTGTCTCACTACATGTGCCCTACTTACCGGGTCAAAACGATGATCTAATCAACTCGGCCTTTATCGCCCAAATGAAAGCGGGTGCCGTACTGGTGAACACGGCGCGCGGGGAGCTAGCCAATGTAGACGCCATTTTAGCCGGCTTGACGAGTGGCCAACTCAGCGGCTATGGCACCGATGTCTTTCGCGGTGAAACAACGATGTTGGGCCAATCGTACGGCAGTCTGGCCGAAGTTCCCAATCCGGAAGTTCGGCAGTTATTGGCGGCGTATCCGCGCGTACTGGTCACGCCACACGTGGGGTCCTACACGGAACCGGCGTTGGAAGACATGATTCGCATGAGCTTCGACAATTTCCGCGACTTCTTCGCCACCGGTCACACAGCTAATGAGGTCCGGGTGGAATCATAAACGCGTTGATCCGGCTGTCGATAGTGGCCGCCTTACCGCCTTACCGTTCGCCAAATTTGGTCTGGATCGCGGTGGGCAGGACGGGCCAAGCCAAAGGGCGGTCTTGTCCCTCGCTTCGAGCCGAAAGCCCGCGTCTCAAAGACGCCATTTTCCAAGTAGAACACTTGGAAAATCCCACGGCTGAGACCAAATTTGACTCACTCACGGCTACACTACTGAAGATAATCAACTAGGGTAGTGATCTCAGCAAAATTTGCGTCAGTTTGGCTGTTAACCACTCACCGTAACCGGAGGTAGCCAGAGATGGAGGGCGGTGTTAGCTAACGTCCTGAGTCGGCTTACAGCGCGGGACGTGTTTGGAGACTGGCGAATTTTGCTAGGCTTCAAACCGAGCCAGAGGACCGTTTCTCAGGCCGCAGGCGGTCCCCACAGCGCCGGAATCTCTGGCAGCCGTAGGTGGTATTGATGGTTTATTTAATAGCTATGAACCGTACCGGCTGGGAAACTTAGTAAGACGGTCAGAACAAATACAAAACGACGGTCCATCCAGTTTTAGTCGAGGATGAACCGCCGTTTTTATATTTGCTAACTGTATGTGACCTAGTCCAGATTCAACTCGAACGCCAGCCGGGAAGCATCGCGTGTCTGCTCGTCCACGTAGATGGTGCCGCGGTGCTTGTAGCCGAAGCTCCGGGCGATCGCCTGCATCTGCTGGTTCTTAACGTGCGTGTCCATGCGGAAGTTCCGCACACCCTCGTGGTAGGCCTGACTGATGAGATTGGAGAAGAAGTAGTGACTCAGGTGTTGGCCAGCAAACCCGGCACCGATTGCGATGCGGTGAATGGTGGCGTAAGGGTCCTGATTGTTTTGCCACTGGCCGTCTTCGATGTTCAGGTAGTTGGGGTCGTCACCGATGACCATGGTGGCCGTTCCGGCGACTTGCCCGTCGACGACTAGCAACCAACATTGCTGGCCGTCGACGTCTCGTTTCAGTGCCGCGGCATCCGGATAGCCATCCTGCCATTGCGGACTTCCCGCGGCCTTTAGCTGGGCCTTGGCGTGATTAATGATTGCCATGATAGTGGGTAAGTCGCGCAGCGTGGCCCGTTTGATGAAGATTAAACTCATCGTGATGCCTCCTCAGAAGAGATTCTAGAATCTATAATACCACTTGCACGGGCTGACTAGAAGGAATTCATGAAGCTCGAGTAGTTACTCTGAATAAAGTTCATGACGGAGCCGCCAACGATACTGCCAGCAATATAGCTGAAGATGATAAAGGCAATGATCAAAGCCGCTTCGGCCAGCAGGAGTGTGTAGAATTTGTCCAAGCGGGGGTGGTCAACGCCATTGATAATGACGAAGATGTAGCCCAGATTCAGAATGATACTGGTTGGAATCATGAAGAGAATCATCAGGCTATAGCTGGAGAAGTTCGCGCCGGTCGTGATGAGACTGAGCAGAAAGGTGATCAGATTGAAAATCAAAATCAAGTTGGTCGTTCCGGCGAAACGGTTGGTGAATTCCCAGAAGTTCAGGGGAGCTTGGTCGTCAATCAACCGGCGGAAGCCGTAACTTAGGCTGACGTACACGGCGGCACCCAGGAGAATGAGGAAGAAGAAAATCAACCCGGCCTTAAACAGAATGCCGTTTACGTTAATCATGTTAGCGACGGCCTGGCTGACGTCGCTACTGTAGAGTGCCATCACGCGTTTGCCCAGAGACACCAGCATCAGAACTGTCAGGAGATCTTCCAAGGCCAGCGCAATCACCCCAAACGACCGGTTGGCGTTGGGAACGACTTGGCTGGGGTGCCGGATAGTGGTCAGCCACCAACTGAAGAAGTTACCAGAGAAACGCTTGACGTCGGCAAAGGAATCGCTTGACGTGGCGGTATCGTTAGGCCGATCTTGGGTGGCTTGTTCCCGCGTCATTTGGGGTTGCGTCGGTTCTGCTGGCTGTGCGTCAGGAGTTACCGTACTCTCGAGGGCGTACCCACATTTGGGACAGAACTTCGCGTCATTTTTGATTGCCGTCCCACAGTGGGGGCAAAATTTTGTTTGATTATCCATCAATAGTCTCCTTAGTCGTCTGAATCTTCGTGGTAGTCGTTAACTTTTTGACTACCCGAGATCTTGTTGATTTCATAGCTTTGTGAGGAATCGTCGTTGTTAGCTGGCTTCAGGGTTGCGGTGTACTGGAACGTTTGGATGTGGTCGTAGTCGTCCAGTTCGAAGTCGTATTTGACCGTGTAGGTTACCAGACTGGTCTCGTTAGGGCCGGGCTTGACGCTCTTAATGTCCGTATCCATGTTGATGTAGTTCAGGTTGTCATCCTTGTAGTACCCCTCGGCCATCTGCTTTAACTGCGCGTATTCGGCGTTGCTACTGCCGTTGGCGAAGAAGTCCGCCATGGCATCATCGTCGTCATCGGTCGCGTCGTCGATGTCGCCCTGATCGGAGAGATTTTCAACGGCCGTGAAGAGGTTGTCAAAGAAGTCGTCGGCGTCGCTCTCATCGATCATGTTGTTGTAATCCAGGTCGACATCGGATTGGTCGTCACTCTTGCGGATGTGAACGGATGGCGTCGTGGCTTTACCAGCGCTAGATGAGTACTGGGCGTAAGCGGACATGTCCGATGACCACGGTTCGTCATTTAAGTTATACATCCCGCTGTCGTCGGCATTCCCGATCTTCTTACCATTCAAGTAGATGGCGGATGCCGGTACCGTGTTAAACGTGACGGAAACGGTGGTTAATTCCAAGTCATAGGTCTTGTTGCCTGTGATGTGGTAGTCGCCACTGTTGGTCAACTGGTGACTCCCAACCTTCCCACTAGACTGCAGGTGATATTCGCCGGGAACCAGGGCACCGAGCTTCTTGGTGTAATCGTCACTCGTTGCCGTTGCAATCTTGTGGTTGTCCAGCTTGACCACATTCCCCGTATGATTCGTGGTGATGGTGGGGTAAACGGGACTCACGCTAATCTGGTACTTCGGGAAGACCAGCAGGTGATGGCCAGTCTGCTTATAGGTGAAGTTACCGTCGTTACTGGATCCACTGGCTTGTAGCTCGCTCTTAAGCGTGGCAAGGGCCTTGGCGTGGTCGGTGTAGTAGCGGTTGACCGGCAAGAGCTTGGTCTTACTCAACTTCAGGTCGGAACTCCCGCTGGTAAAGGTCGTCGTGAGGTGCTTGCCGGACTTGATGCTGGCAATCTCGCGGTCTAACGTCGCGTTACGTGAATAGTGCTGGTTGCCCCAAACAAAGAACAAGATAAGCACCACGATGACGCCACCAATGCTCCACCACTGAATCTTTTTGGCCTTGGTCATGGGTTTACGGGGTTGTCGTGTGGGACGAGTCGGCGTTGGTGCCTGCCGGGTCGGCTGTTGGTTCTGCGGATTAGCATCGTTATTGTCAGTCGTAGCGTTTGCTTCTTGCAGATTGTAGCCGCAATTTTGACAGAAGATATCGTCCGGTGAGATGGGATTTCCACAGTTGGGACAGAAGTGATTTTGACCGCCACCGGGTTGATTATCGGCTGGGGCGGCAAATGATGTGACATGCATGAATTTTACCTCCAAAGATTAGATTATTTAGGCTGGAATAAGGGCTTCACCGTAGAGGCAAAGTTGACTGGGATTCGTTGGCTGGGGTTGAATCGTGATGCGGGCTGCTCCGGCGTAATGCTTGGCCAGTAGGAGGGCGTAGAGGTGCTTCATCACATCCTCCCAAGCGGCCTTGGCGCCGGCTTGGGGGGCGACGGCACTCTCGGCGAAGATGAGCCCGGCACTGCGGTAGCCAGCCGGTAATTCGGTGGCCGCGGTGATAATGAAGTTCTTGGTCTGGGCGACCTCGTCGGGGGTCAACTCCAGGTCGAACAGGGGAAATGATTGATCAGCGGCGTGGGGAATCAAGGCGTACTCATCCGCGGCGGAAAGGGTGGTGCCGCACTTTAGACAAAAGTTGGCGTCCGCCGCATTTTGATTGCCGCAATTGGAACAGATGCGATAGTAAGTTTGTTTCATGGAATTAGGACCGTCCTTTCGGTTAATCGTCGGTTTCGAATTTATCGGTATCGGGGTTGTATTGACTCACGATGTCATGGATCTGGTCGTAACGGAAGGTGCCCTCGTGTTGGCCGGAAGCCTTGTCGTAAGCTTTAATCTCGAGCATGTCGTCCGCGGGAACGGTGACGGTGTAGGTGTTATCATCCACATCGAAATTGTAGGTGTCACTGGCGGCGTCGATGGCTTCCTGATCGCTATCCGACAAGTCGCTGGCATCCTTGCCCGTGCGGTCTGGAGCATCATTAGCATTGGGCTGTTCATCGCTACTGGTATCGTCGTTATCGGTTGTGGTGTCATGCCCCGTAGCCGTCCCAGTCGTCAAGAGGCTGACCTGCTTATGAACGTCATTGTTCTTCATCAGGTCGACACTCGAGGTGGCCTTCGACCGGCTACCGGAGAGCTTGAAGGTGTAGTGGCCGGGGAATAGTGGTCCAGCGGTGTACGTGAAATGGTTATTTTTCGCCGTCACGAGCGGTGAGCCGTTGGCCTCTAAGGTGGCGTTGGCGACGTTGGTGCTCAGCACGGGATGCATGGTCCGCACGCGTAATTTATAAATGGGGAAAATCAACATGGTGTGGCCATCTGTTTCCAACTTGAAGGTCTGGTCGCGGGTCTCCCCGTTGTTTAGCAGTTCCTGTTGGAAATCTTTGGCGTAACGCTTGTGTTGCCGGGCGTAGGTCAATAGCGGTTGAACGGTATCTCCCGTAATCTTGAGGTTGGGATTATCGCTGACCATCACTTTGGCGAGGTCGTTGCTCTGATTGTTCGTAATCATGTCGGCCATATTGGCCACTTGTTGTTCCTTACCGGCCTGCTTGTTATAAAAGGAATAACCTAGGGCCGCAACGGCGACGACCGCCACGGCTAGAACCGTCCAGACCGTGCGACTCAGCCATTTCGTATGCTTAGCGGGCTTAGTAGATTGACTTTCCCGATGTCGTCGGTGGGGCTTGGCGGGCGTCTGCCGCAGGTCAAAGCCACAATTTTCACAAAAGGTACTTCCGGGCGTGACGGGTTGGTGACAATTGGGACACGTCTTCATGGCGTTTTCACTCCTCACGGGGTAGTCTGTATGCGCACGTTAAAAGACTTCAACCACGGGTCAGCGCGGCCCAAATGAGCTGAAGTCGATCGAAGCATTTCGGGTGAACTATGTATGTGCTGGTGGTCACGATGCGTTGTTAGTTGTGCCCATACACACTACCTTGATATTAATTTTTTGTTATGTTTTTATTATACGCTAATATTAAGTTCGCCGAAATAAAATTTAACGGATTAATTGACAAGACTAGCAGAAGGTTATCGCGATGAATAATACCTTATCCGCGGGATTGATGCGATAGTGTCGCTGACCGAACGAAGCTAACTATGTTGTCGGTCAAGGCGGGACAGATGTGGTAGCGTATAGCCACCCTGAGAGGGAGGTGGTGACCGTGCATTTTAAGTTTAATCCCCAATTCTATCGGACACCGTCGTTTGGCTTGGGCCTGATCTGTGGCTTGGTGGAGCTAAGCCTCTGGCGAATGGACAACACGCTCTTTCGGACGATCGGGCTAGGAACAGCGGTCTTCCTGATGGTGGTGAGTCTGGGATGGGATGCAAAATGACCCGAGAAAAAGACAGGTTGCCGAGAACTTTTAAGTCCTCGACAGCCTGCCTTTATTTTTGTCTAGGGTTTCAGGTACTGCGTGAGCCACTCGACGTAGTGGGTTTCGCGTTCGATAGCGTGGTCCAAGATTAGGTAGTGGCCGTACGCGCGGTCAATCGTGGCCTGGTCGGTGAAGACGGTCGCACGGCGTTGTTGTAAATGCTGAAGCTGCGTTTGGTGAAGCTGGTACTGTTCACGGAGCATCGGCTGGATCCGCGGATCATTGACCGATTTGATAAAGTACAGTTTTAAAATAAATTCGTCCTTATTCGGGGTTAACTCCGGCGAGGGCTGGCTCACCCAAGCCACGAGCTTTTCGCGGCCGGTGGGAGTCAAGGTGTAACGTTTCTTGGCTAGTTTCTCGCCGGTCACGGTATCCTCATGGGTGATCTCACCCGCCGCTTCGAGACGCTTGAGCATGGGGTAGATCTGGCTGTGTTGGGCTTGCCAGAATTCACCAATCTCGTTTTCAAAGGCTTTGGCTAAATCATAACCGGTCTGCGGCTGTTGATTCAGTAAACCTAAAATAATATATTGCAGTCGATTTCGCTGTCCGATGGTGATCTTCCCCTTTAGTCTCATGGTTTCACTACTTTCATTGAACCAGTTTCTCCTGTAAAGTTCAAGAAAAATTGTTGACAAAGCCGAGGGTTCTGATTACACTAATCAAGTAAATTAAAACATGTAATTAATTACATTATTGAATGCAGAATAGAAGGAGTGCACGACCATGACGAAAGAATTTAAAACGCTTGATGACTTTTTAGGAACCCACTTTATTTACACTTACGATAATGGGTGGGAATACGAGTGGTACGCGAAGAATGACCACACCGTTGACTACCGAATCCACGGTGGCATGGTCGCTGGTCGGTGGGTCACGGATCAAGAGGCCAACATCGTCATGCTGGTTCCCGGAATCTACAAGGTAGCCTGGACGGAACCCACGGGGACCGATGTCGCCCTCGACTTTGTCCCTAATGAAGGCAAGCTCAACGGGACTATTTTCTTCCCTAAGTGGGTGCAGGACCATCCCGAAATCACGGTGACTTATCAAAACGACCACATCGACGTGATGGAAGCCGCCCGCGAAAAGTACGCCACTTATCCGAAGCTTGTTGTGCCCGAATTCGCCAAGATTACCTACATGGGTGACGCCGGTCAAAATAACGAAGATGTCATCAGCGAAGCTCCTTATGCTGGCTTACCCGATGACATCCGTGCCGGTAAGTATTTCGATGCCAACTACCAACGGCTGAAGAAATAAGATTCACTACTGAAGGTTAAAAGCTAGGATCTGTAATGTGACGAGGATAATGCGATAGTCGCGTACTGACCGCCTTACCGTTCGCCAAATTTGGTCTGGATCGCTGGGGACTGGAACATATTCGCGAGCTTTCAACTAAAAATCGACGTCTCCCGCCTGCTAACGAAGCAGAGGAGACGTCGATTTTTAAGAGCTAGTTGTGAGAAAGTCAGTCCCATGAGGTCACGTTTTGTGGCATACTAGAACGTAATCTAGCAGAAAGTAGGTCATGTGCAATGGCAAATTACATTCAAGAGATTCGGCGCTTAGTGGGTCACCGGCCAATTATTCTCAACGCGGCGGGGGCCATTCTGGTCAACGACCAACAGGAAGTTCTGCTCAACCTACGGACGGATACCCACAACTGGAGCTTACCCGGAGGCTATCTCGAATACGGCGAAACCTTCGATCAGGCCTGTGTCCGAGAATACAAGGAGGACGCCGGGTTGGACGTTGAAATCGTTCGACCGCTGGGGATCTTCGATCAGGGCTTCACCACTTATCCGAATGGCGATAAGACTCAGGTGATCTCACGGCTCTACCTGGTTAAGCCGGTCGGTGGTCACACGCTTGAAGACGCTACCGATGAAACGTTAGACCTGCAATACTTCCCGTTTGATCAGTTGCCACCCCTGTTGAATCAGCAGACGGCGGACATGTTGGCGGCGGGCCAGGCTTACTTTGCACAGCAACATTAACTGGCTGAAAAATTGTCGATTTGGTGGTTACACTGGCCGTCTTACCGTTCGCCAAATTAACACGGTGGGGAGGACGGGAAAAGCCGAAGGGCGGTCTTTTCTCTCGCTTTGAGCCGCAGGTGGGGTTGATGACTCTTTTAATGGCGATAATCCCTGTCAACTGGGGATTGAAGCGTATTCGCAAACCTTCAACTTTCAGTTAATTCAGCTAAAAATCCCCGTCACGATGCGACAGCTTTCGCGTGTGACGGGGATTTTGATCACTAAGTAGAGATGATAAGATTACGGTAACTTGTAACTAGGCAAAACGGTAAACCTTCGTTTCGTAAGGCCGCAGCGTGGTGCCTTGATCGTCGGCATAGTTACCGATGAGCTTTTCGGTTGCCGTGGCTTGCTGGTAGTCACGAGTGACGGTCTGGTCGGTGAAGTTACTGATGACCAGCAACGTCTGTCCTTGGTAATGGCGACGGTAGGCGAAGACCTGATCGTCGTCAGGATCGAGTTCCTCGTAAGACCCGTGAACGATGAGGTCGCTGTTGTGCCGCAGGGCAATCAGGCGTTGGTAATAGCTGAAGACGGAGTCCGGTTGGCCAATTTCGGCCGCCGCGTTAATCGTGGTGTAGTTCGGGTTCAATGCGAACCACGGTTTAGCCTGCGAGAAGCCGGCATTGGTCGTATTGTCCCATTGCATTGGTGTCCGGGCGTTGTCTCTGGAAATGTGGGACAGGTACTTCAGCATGGTAGGACCGGAGACGATCTTTTCCTGTTCCACGAGTTGGTGGTAGGCGTTGATACTTTCTAAGTCCTCGTATTGATCCAGGCTGGTGTAGTGGACGTTGGTTTCACCCAGTTCCTCACCTTCGTATACGTACGGTGTTCCCTGCATCATGTGGAGGGTTGTGGCCAGCATCTTAGCGGAGCGTTCACGGTATTCTGGCGAATCGTTACCGAAGCGAGAAACCACTCGGGGCTGGTCGTGGTTGTTCCAGTAGAGACTATTCCAACCGCGGCCATCTAGGGCAGTTTGCCACTGCGATAGGGAGACCTTGAGATCCGTGAGTTTAACCGGCACATCGTTCCATTTACCCAACCGCGCATCGGGGTTCGGCGTCAGAGACACGTGCTGGAACTGGAAGACCATATTGAGCTCGTGGGCATCGAAGCCCGTGTAGTTCAAGGCATCTTCGGGCATTGAACTCGGCATTTCACCCACGGTCATGACGTCATAGTGGGAGAGCACTTGTTCATTCATTTCTTTTAGGTAATCGTTAAGTTTGGGACCGTCGGCAACTAAGTCCTCGACATTGCCGTAGAGGGCACCCGGTGCTTTGGGACCATCAGGCAATCCGGCTGGCTTGGAGATCAGGTTGATCACGTCCATCCGGAAGCCGTCGACACCCTTATCCAACCAGAACTTCATGAGGCTGTAGACTTCTTGCCGCACGGTTGGATTCTCCCAGTTGAGATCGGGTTGGCCGGGGGCAAAGAGGTGCAGATAATATTGTTGCCGCTTGGGCTCAAAGGTCCAGGCCGAGCCGCTGAAGTAGGACCCCCAGTTGTTAGGCTCATGGCCGTCGACGGGATCACGCCAGATGTAGTAGTCGGCGTACGGATTGTCCCGTGACTGCCGACTCTGTTGGAACCAGTCGTGTTGATCGGACGTGTGGTTTACCACTAAGTCCATCAGGAGTTTGAGGCCTTGTTGGTGGGCGCTTGCCAGCATGTGATCGAACTCGGCCATGGTTCCATAGACCGATTGGATATTGCGGTAATCACTGATATCGTAGCCGTTATCCTTGTCGGGTGACTTGTAGATGGGGTTGAGCCAGATGACGTCGGCCCCCAGTTTCTTAATGTAGGGGAGTCGTTGGGTTAAGCCCGGTAAGTCACCGACCCCATCATGATTACTATCCTGAAAACTACGGGGATAGACTTGATAAACGACGGCATTTTTCCACCATTGTGTTGACATAAAGATAACCTCCTGTGAGTTGGCCTAAGTAAGTGTGGCGTATTAGCAATTAAAGTAACCGCTTTCAAAATAAATGTTAACACTTCCCACAAACGTTCGCAATGCTTTGATAGCAAAAAGACAAACGTTTGTGTAAAAGCGACCAATTACCCCAAGAATTGACTTTGTTATTTTAAACCGTTAACGGTAGAATGAACGTAAGGAATTAAGCGGTGAAAGTGAGGTCAGCCAGATGGCGGCAACCATTAAGGACATTGCAAGGTTAGCGGGCGTTTCACCCGGAACGGTTTCGCGGGTATTGGCTAATAAGACGGGCTTTTTTAGTAAGCAGACCGGTGAGAAGGTTCAAGCGGCCGCGGTTAAATTGGGCTACCAGAAGAATACGGCAGCGGCCGAGTTGGTCACCCATCAAAGCAACGTGATTGCGGCGATTGTCAATTCGACGAAGACCAACTTCGCCAGCCCAATTATCGAGGGCATTCAGGCGGAAGCCCATCGCCGGGACCTAAACGTGATTATTTTGTATGCCGGGGATGGTGATCCCGAGCAGCAACGGCGGGCGTTGGCCACGGTAATTGAACGGCCGGTGCGGTCAATTCTCTTGCTGTCGGTGGACTTGGCGCCGGAGAACTTACCATTGCTGCAGAATTCGCAGATCCCGTTTTGCTTTCTGTCGATTTCCTTCGATGATGTTCAGGTGCCCTACATTACCTCGGACGATTGGCAAGTGGGGTATCAGGCGGCAAAAACCTTGCTGGCGGCCGGCCATCGGCGAATCGGACTGGCCGGCGTCGACAGTGATTTTCACACCGGTCGGCAACGCGTCGCTGGGTATCAGCGGGCATTACAGGAGGCCGGGATTTCTCCCGATCCTGATTGGGTTCAATTAGGAGATTACAGCTACGCCGCGGGTCAAGCAGCCATGCGAACGTACGGTGCGCAGACGCCGTTGACGGCAATCATCGGGGGCAGCGACATGGCAACCGTGGGCGTGCTCAATCAGGCGCGGAGTCTGGGTCTGCGGGTGCCGAATGACCTTTCACTCCTGGCGATTGACGGCACGGACATCTGTGAGCTGGTGCAACCGGCGTTGTCGAGTGTGTCGCAGAATTTCTATGAAATGGGGGTTGCGGGTGTTCAACAGCTCAGCGCCCCGACGGCCATGCCGCAGAAAATCACGCCAATTACGATTGTGGAGCGGGCCAGCGTCCGCCATTTACGGGCGTAACGGCTTTAAGACACGGTTTATCGGCTGAATATAGCCCGTTTTTCGTCTGCCTTACCGTTCGCCAAGTTTGGTCTGGATCGCGGTGGGCAGGACGGGCCAAGCCAAAGGGCGTTCTTGTTCCTCGCTTTGAGCTGAAAAATAACGTCTCAAAGCCGCCATTTTCCAAGCAGAACCCTTGGAAAATCCCACGGCTGAGGCCAAATTTGACTCACTCACGGCTACCTGAAGAATGCCCAACTAAACTGGCCGAACGTTGCCACGCCAGCGATGTCGCCGCGCATCCAGTGGTTTTCAGCCATCGTAACCGGAGGCAGTTAGAGATGGAGGTAGCCGTGACAGCAGTGTTAGCTGAGCATCAGCTTACAGCGCGGGGCGTGTTTGGAGACTGGTGAACTTTGCCAGGCTTCAAACCGAGCCGGAGGACCGTTTCTCAGGCCGCAGGCGGTCCCCCGCCGGAATCTCTGGCTGCCGCAGGTGGGACAATAAGCCTTGCCAGCTGGAGACTTGGGCGTATTTGCGAATTTTTAACCTTTAACAATGAGAACTAACGCGCGACTGGAAGGGGAACTAACCCTACTCAGGTCGCGCGTTTTTAATTGGTGTAAGGTCAGTGAGTTAGCATGGAAAACTAATGAAGTCCCCTAATAACTGTATCCCATCATTATCGGTTATGATTGGGGCAGTTATCCAGTTGGTTTGTCAGTTTTATCCAACAAATTTGGATTTGTGGACAAGGTCGTTAGAAAAGGTAAGTGGGAAGGCAAAAAGGGGGATTAACGGGGGACCAGGAGTCAAGTATGCTATGTATGTAAGCGGTTACAGAGCAAGGCGTTTAAATGATATGGGGGAGGGTTCATCATGAGTAAAATGCAATTATGGAAACAGCGATTCTTCTATGGTGCCACTGATATGGCTGGTAACCTGATTTGGCAAATCGTCGGGCTCTACCTGCTGTTCTACTACACCACGGTTGTGGGAATCTCGCCAGCGTTTGTGGGGACGTTGTTCTTTGTTGTTCGGATTATTGATGCTTTTGATGGTGTGGTCTACGGTTTCTTGATCGACCATACGCATTCTAAATACGGGAAGGCGCGGCCATACTTCCTATGGTTTGGGATTCCACTGGGGATTCTGACCATGTTACTGTTCTTCAATCCATCCTTTGGGGGCAACAAAGTCTTTCAACTCGCTTGGATTTCAATTGTTTACACGTTATTCAGTTTAGTTTATTCCGGAGCTAACACGCCAATCACGGCCATTCTGCCAAGCTTGACCAAGGACCCGGACGAACGGACGAACTTAGCCAGTGCCCGGATGGTGATGACCAATATCGGGACGGCGGTTATCGGGGCGGTTTCACTGCCAATGGTTGCGAAGTTAGGTGGTAAGAACGCCGAAAAAGGTTGGATGATTTGGGGCTTCTTCATCGGGTTAGCCATTATCGCGTTGTTCCTGAGTTCTTTCGCTAATCTGCGTGAAAAAGATGACATCGTTGATGACGAAGATGCGCCAGAAATCAAGGGTCATCTGTCTGTGAAAGAATCCTTGAAGGGTGCCGCTAAGAACAAGCCATGGGTGGCTTTGAGTATCAGTTTTATCCTGTTGCAAACGTTCTGGGTTATTCGGATGCAAACGGCGGTTTACTACCTGACTTACGTCTTCCGGCGCGCAGACCTGGTTGGCGCGTTTAACGGGTTAGTCATTGTCGCCGTCATTGGGAATCTTTCCGTGCCATTCTTGAGTAAATTCATGAAGCACCGGAACGTCATGATTCTTTCGCTGGCAACGTTTGGGATTGGTGAAGTCATCATGGCCGTGAAGAACGTGCCAATGCTCTTCATCGGAAACGTGGTCGCCTTGATTGCCATGGGGGCCGCCTTCTCAATCTCCTTCGTTATGATTGCCGATACCGTGGAATACTCACGGTCCGAGCTACACATCGACGAACCCGGGATTCTTTCCTCAGTGCCGATGGTGGGTGCTAAGTTAGGGATGGGCTTCGGTGGCCTGGTCTCTGGTTGGTTACTCTCCTGGGGTGGTTTCCAAGCCACGGCAAAGATTCAGGGCGCCAAGGCTGTTACGGCGATTAGCACCAGTTTCGTTTGGTTACCAATTATCTTGGCGTTGTTGATTGTCGGCATTCTCTACGTCTTCTACCAGCTGGATGAAGATGAGATTACGTCAGCCAAGGTAGCTAAAGAAGCTACCGATAAATTAGACGATGAAGGTATCTAAGTTTACCTGCGGGCTACCAGATTATCCGGTGACCGTGACTTTCTACCAACCGGCCG
This sequence comes from Levilactobacillus brevis, assembly GCA_021383565.1. NCBI lineage: Bacteria > Bacillati > Bacillota > Bacilli > Lactobacillales > Lactobacillaceae > Levilactobacillus > Levilactobacillus brevis. The sequence goes on from CP079699.1 coordinate 2,239,758, forward strand.
CCATTGCTGACTTCCCGTCACAGCGGCGGCCCTTGGTGATTCTCTTGCCGGGCGGTGGGTATGAGTTCTATTCGGATCGCGAAGGCGAAATCATGGCGCTACAGTATTTGGCACAGGGGTTTGCGGTCGCCATAGTCGCCTACCAGCTGCGCGATCACCCGCCGGTATTGCCCACGGCGTTGTATCAGTTAGCCGGGGTGGTCCAAGAATTTCACCAGCACGCGCTCCGCTACCGGATCAGTCCAGCCCACATCCTGCTGGTGGGGTTCTCCGCCGGCGGACACGTGGCCGCCCTATACGCCGACCTCTGGCCGTGTTTGGCACATACGTTAAAGGTGCCAGCAATGTGTCTGGCCGTTAGCGCGGTGACGTTGGGGTATCCGGTCATCGGGTTACGGCTGGGCTGGCCCCGAACTGCGGCGGACCGGCAGGCGATCACCGGGGACTGGCGGGAACATGAGGCCGATCGCCTCGTGACGCCGCAGAACCCACCGACTTTTCTGTGGACCACGGCGGACGATGAACTGATTGCGGCAGAGAACACGCGCCGCTATGCGCAGGCCTTGCAGCGACAACGAATTTCGACTGAAGTTGTGATTTACCCGCACGGTCCGCATGGGCTGAGTCTAGCCCGGGCCGTCACGGCGTTTCCAGTGAGTTTTGAACCGACAGATCCGGCTTTTGGGGAGCGGTTTATCCGACCGGATGTGGCGGGGTGGTTCGACCGTCAGATGCGCTGGCTCGATGATTTATGGGACTTGAAGCGTTTTTGGCGGCAACAATGATTTTCCACGAGAGGGGTAATTGACATGTTGAATGATACGACAACGAAGCAGTCCTTGGGGTATGCGGACGAGCTAAAACGATTGGCAAAGATGACGTCAACGGAGACTGTTGACGGGGTGACCAAATGGATTAAGGAACGGGACCCCGCCCACACCTACGAGCCGTTAGTCTGGGAGACCGTGGCGGAGATTGAAGAAGATCCCCAACTGCCGACCGACCTTTTCAGTCTCCGACAAGGGACCGAGACCTCGGGACAAAAGGACTTAACTACCGTGGACATGAAGATTGAAATGCAGCAGATTGTGGCCATGAATCGCCGGGTACGAGTCATTCGGATCGCCCGGATGGACCATTTGACCGCCGATAAGGCACTGATTTATTTCCACGGTGGCGCATATTACGGCGGGACCCCTGAGGACGTCTTACTGGCCTTGAAGTACGTGGCGGAACAGGCCAATTGCGTGGTCTATAACGTGGACTACGCCTTGGCCCCCGAACAGCCCTATCCGGCCGGTATCTTAGACGGGTTAGCCGTGGTGGCCGCCATGACTAAGGATTACCACCACATTTCGGTGGGCGGCGATTCCGCCGGTGGCTCGATTGCCTTAGGCGTCAGCCAACTCTGTCAGGCGATGGGGATTTGTACGATTGACTCGCACCTGCTGTTCTATCCGACCGTGATTCAGGGCTCGGATTTGGGCGGCCAATTATGGGACGATAATCGCATTGACATTGTCCCCGAACAGCGCGATGCTTTACACAGAAGCTATCAGCTGTTTGAACAACTCGATGAGATCATGAGCGGGTACTATGTGGCCGATCAGCGGGTGGACTTGACGGCGCCACTCCTGTCACCATTACTGGCCGACCCGCAGACGTTTAAGAAGACCACGCTACTGGTAGGTGAATACGATCCATTCCGGCTTCAGGGCGAGGCGTTTATCGACCAGGCTGGCCGGGCCAACGGGGATGCCAACTACATCCGCTACGGTGGGATCAGCCACGCCTTTCTGAACTTTACGGGGAATGTTCCGGCCGTTCAGGATGCCTTACGTGCGGCGGCAAAATTAATCTGAGGTTAACACTTCAATTGGGGGAGATTATTGTGACTTTACGCGAGTATCATTTGACTTTAGACGATGTTTCGGACCAACAACCAGAATATTTGGAAACGGTCTTTTCACTGGGCAATGGGCACTTCGGCGTCCGGGCCAATGACCCCATCAGTGGTAATCCGATTACGGGAACCTTGATTAACGGGTTTTATGAAACCGCCCCCATTACGTATGGCGAGGCCGGCGTTGGTTACGCTCAGAAACACCAAACAATTTTAAACTTACCGGATTTGCGGCACATCCACGTGTCGACCAGTAGTGGGCACCAATTTACGCATAGCAAGCGAACAGCGGCCGACTTGAATCTGGGAACCGGCGAGTTGACCGAACGCTACCTGCTCAATACGGACCAGGGCGAGACCATCACGATGGACGTGAAGTCCGTGATGGGTCAGAAACAGACAACCCTGTGGGCGATTGGCTATACGTTTACAGCGGGTAACTATACTGAGGGCATCTTGGTCAGCAAGTCAATCGCGGTGCCGGCCGAGGCCGAGGCAATTCTTTCTGCTGACCCGCGGAAGACGCGGATGGCCGGGCTACCAATTTGTGAGACGGCCTTTGTGACGCAAGACCTCCAGCGGTATCATGTGAAGACGCGAATAACTAAGCAGGCGGTGACCATGTATCTGGGTATTCTTGAGACGCACGGCCAACTGCTACAACAGCCAGTGGATCTGGGCGACCAGCAACCGCACACGCTGGAATACGAAGCCTATGTGGGTGCGGTGGGTCAACACAACACCATCGATCCAGCGGCGATGTTTATGGCCAGCTCGCTGTCAGCCTTGACGGTGGATAGCAACGAATTCTGGCAGGGCGTCTGGGACCGCAGTGAAGTGAGCGTGGGTGGTAATGACGACTTGGATTTGGCCATTCACTACAATATTTTCCAGCTGAACCAGGCGGCCGGCCGAGACGGGCGCACCAACATCGCAGCGAAGGGACTCAGTGGTTCGGGCTACGAGGGTCACTACTTCTGGGATACCGAGATGTATATGCTGCCCTACTTCACGTACACGAATCAGCAGATGGCCCGGCAACTCTTGCTGTATCGCTATCAGATCTTGCCACAAGCTAGGGAACGGGCACGGGCCTTGGGCGTCGATCAGGGGGCGCTGTTCGCTTGGCGGACGATCAATGGCGAAGAGGCCTCGGCCTACTACCCCGCAGGCACGGCGCAATATCACATTGACGCCGACATCGCCTACGCGGTGGGCAAGTATTTTGAAATCACGCGGGACCTCGACTTCATCATCCAGTGTGGCTTCGAAATGGTCTTGGAAACGGCACGCTTCTGGGAAAACTTCGGGTCTTGGCGGCAGGTGGACAACGACTGTCGCTTCGAGTTCCACACGGTAACGGGGCCCGATGAGTACACGGCGCTGGTCAACAATAATTACTACACCAATCGATTAGCCAAACACAACTTTGAATTAGTGGTTGAGTTGGCCCATCAGATGATGAAACGCTCGCCGCAGTTGTTGGCTAAGTTTGGCCTGAGTGAGACGGATCTCGATGTTTACCAGAATCTGGCCGACCACGTTTACCTGCCATACAGTCAGGATCTGCGGATCAACGAGCAGGACGATAGCTTTCTGGACAAGCCGCGCTGGCCGGCGGAAAAGTCAACGCCGGAAAACTTCCCATTACTGTTGCACTACCACCCCTTAACGATTTATCGGTATCAGGTGGCCAAGCAGGCGGATACGTTGTTGGCGGACTACCTGTTCCCAGAGGATATGCCGCTGGATCAATTGAAGCGGGAGTACAACTACTATGAAGGCGTGACGACTCATGATTCCTCGTTGTCGCGGTCGATCTTCAGTATCCTGGCGGCCCGGATGAACGATCCGGAGAAGGCCTACCGCTACTTCATGGACACGGCGCGGATGGACTTAGTCAACCTGCAAAAGAACACGGCGGATGGACTGCATTTAGCCAATTTGGGTGGTAGCTGGTTAGCGCTAGTAGCCGGGTTCTCTGGCTTCTACGTGCAGGATGAGGTCGTTCATTTTGCCAATCACCTGCCGGCAGAATTGACCCGTCTGACCTACCGCATGAAGATTGCCGAAAGTGTCCTGGAGATTGACCTAACGGCGGATAACCTGGACGTGACGGTCATTAGTGGACCGATTCCAACGTACGGCGTTAGCGTAAACGGTGAACTGATTTCTTTAGTGAAGGTTAGCTAGCGCGTGTTGGAGCTAGCTGTAAATCAAAAGCACACGTCGCAATCGATAATGGTTGTGACGTGTGCTTTTGATCCGCGGTTCAGTCGTGCTTGTTTGCCAGAAATGGTCTATACTAAATCCCAGACCAAATCACGAAAGGAAGTCTTAAATTTGTCGCTCACCATTACGCCCGCAAGACCGCAAGACCTCGATCAAATTATGGCCATCGAAAATGCCGGGTTCTCGCCAGCGGAAGCCGCAACCGAGGCCAGCATGGCCGAACGCATTCGGCTGATTGCCGATACTTTTCTGGTAGCGCGACAGGGCGCAACCATCCTGGGCTATGTGGTAGGACCAGCCTTCGCTCACCGCTATTTGACCGATGACTTGTTTGCCCAATCCACCCCGAATGCCACCGGGGATGCTTACCAGACGGTACTCAGTCTGGCCGTTAGCCCGCAGCATCAAGGCGCAGGCATTGCCAGTCAGTTGCTGACGGCCTTGGCGCAAGTGGCCCGCGGTCAACACCGTCAGGCCATCACGTTAACCTGCCTCAAACGTCTCGTGCCGTTCTATGAACGTAATGGGTACGTCAACGAAGGGGTCTCGGCCTCGGCACATGCCGGGGAGACCTGGTACAATCTGGTCTTGCCGCTAACTGATGAACTTTAGGCCGATGACGGCGATAAGAATCACGCTCACCCAGAGGAGCTTGCGCCAGTTCTTGGATTCGCCGAAGAAGAGCATCCCAGTGAGGACGCCCCCTGCGGCACCAATCCCGGTCCAGACGGCGTAGGCTGTACCCATGGGAAGAGTTTGCAAGGCGAGATCGAGGAACCCAAAGCTTAGGGCGTAGCCGATGACCATGGCGGCCCACAGTGGCCAGGTGCGGCGGTGAATGGCCCAGTTCATGAAGGTGACGCCGAGCATTTCGCAGAGTCCGGCGATAATCAGAAAGATCCAAGCCATATCAGTGCGCCTCCTTGGTCGTGACGGTCTGTAACCCGCCGATGCCGATGAGTAGCAGGGCAATCAGCGCTACCTTGGCGAGGCTGACGGGTTCGCCAAACGCGAGGATGCCGATGACGGTGGTCCCCAGCGTGCCCAATCCCACGAAGACGGCGTAGGCCGTGCCGGCAGGGAGCACTTCGCCTGCCTTAATCAGAAAGTAAAAGCTCAGATAGACGGCAAGGGCGGTCAATCCCCATTCCAAAATGGTCGTGGCGTGCTTAAACCCGACGACCCAGCCCACTTCAAAGAAGGCACCATACACCACGCGTAACCAATGTTTTAACATCATATTTCCTCCTATAGTCTCGAAAAAAGCCTGAGAAATGTTGTCGGCATGACAACATCTCCCAGGCTTTTTCCCTTCCGTGTCTACGGGTCCTCCCGTAGGTTCCCTCTCGGACCAGACCCGTGTGAACGGCGGAACCCTAGAGAACAGAATATGCGATTGATTCGGTAGCGTTAGCTTAGCACGGATTGGTCAAAGTGGCAACCGGCAAGTGTGAAAACGGTAGGTAAAAGGTTTCACGTAAGGGGGATTTTGACCCCATAAGTGACCTTTTTCACTAAAAATCGGAATCGATTGCATTTCAGATATATCGTGATTTCGCCGCCTTTTCTGAAAATTTCCAGCGCAAAAAGAGCCTTAAATTCAGCGACTGCGATGCTATACTGAAACCGATTTAAAAATGACTGGACTAGTCATTCATCGCTCAGCAATTAAGTGTCGCGGGTCACGGCCCCGCGACTAGCTATGGAGGTAGCGACTATGCAACTCGGAAGTATTGAAGCGGGCGGCACAAAGTTTGTTTGTGCAATCGGTAACGAAGATTATCGTACGGACAATCGGGTCATCATCCCGACGACCACCCCGGAAGAAACGTTAAGTCAATGTATTGCTTACTTTAAACAGTATCCAGATTTAAAGGCCATCGGGATTTCATCCTTTGGGCCAATCGAACTCCGGCGCAATGCACCCAAGTACGGGTACGTCACGGATACTCCGAAGCCCCATTGGTCCAACACGGATTTTCTGGGCCGCTTAAAGCAAGACCTGGATGTTCCCATGGCCTGGACCACGGATGTGAACGGATCAGCTTACGGTGAATACGTGGTGTCCACACTGTTCAACGAAAAGATTGACTCACTAGTCTACTTTACGATTGGAACTGGTGTGGGTGCAGGCGCCATCGTCAACGGAAAGTTCGTCGGCACGATGGGTCATCCCGAAATGGGCCACGTGCGGTTGAAACGCCACCCCGATGACTTGGACTTCAAGGGCATCTGCCCCTTCCATGGCGACTGCCTGGAAGGTTTGGTCAGTGGGCCAACGTTTGAAGCACGGCTCGGCAAGCACGGTCATGAAGTACCGATGACCGATCACGTTTGGGATATTATGGCCTATTACGTGGCGCAAGCGGCCCTGCAAGAAACGTTGATGCTGCGGCCCGACAAGATTGTCTTTGGTGGCGGTGTGGTCAGCGAAGCCTTCCTAGTGAAGGTACGTGCCGAATTTACCAAATTATTAAATGGTTACGTGGACGTGGGTGACGTGAAAGATTATATCGTCATGCCATCCGTCAAAGAGAATGGATCAGCCACGCTGGGTGACTTTGCCTTAGCACTGAAAGAATACAACAAATAAGAGAGGGAGAAATTTAACTTATGAAAGCCTTAGTCCTAACTGGAACCAAGAAGATGGAGATTCAAGATTTACCAACGCCGGAGGTTAAGCCTAACGAAGTGTTAGTGAATACGGCCTACGCCGGTATTTGTGGGACTGACCGGGCGCTTTACGCCGGCCTCCCTGGTTCTGCCGATGCTGTGCCCCCAATCGTCTTAGGGCACGAAAACTCCGGAATCGTTGCCGCTATCGGCAGTGACGTGACCAACGTGAAGGTGGGCGACCGCGTGACGGTTGACCCCAACATCTACTGTGGCGAATGCGAATACTGCCGGACCGACCGTCCAGAGCTCTGTGACAACCTGTCTGCCGTTGGAGTTACCCGTGATGGTGGCTTGGAACACGCCTTCACTGCCCCAGCCTCAGTCGTTTACCCATTGCCCGATAGCGTTTCCTTGAAGGCCGCTGCGACGACTGAACCAATCTCTTGCGCGGTCCACGGGGTGAAATTATTGGACTTAACGCCTTACCAAAAAGCTTTGGTCATCGGTGACGGCTTCATGGGACAACTCTTCGTACAATTATTGCAAGCTTACGGTGTCCACCAAGTTGATTTTGCCGGCTTAAACGATAAGAAGTTAGCCTTCAACAAGGAAAAATTTGGCGTGACGAACACCTTCAACACCAAGCGTGAAAGCATTCCCGCCGACTACGATGTGGTCATCGAAGCCGTTGGGTTACCACAAACTCAAGAACAAGCCGTTGAGGCCACGAAGAAGGGCGCCCAAGTCCTGATGTTTGGGGTTGGGAAGCCAGATCAGACGTTCTCCATGAACACGTACGAAGTCTACCAAAAGCAATTGAAGATTCAAGGAGCCTTCATCAACCCATACGCCTTCGAAGACGCGATCGCCTTGTTAGCTAGCGGCCAATTGGATGTTGAATCACTCATCAGCCATGAAGTCAGCTTAGAACAAGTGGAAGATGTCTTGAACGGTAAGGTCGCAGGTGTCAGCAAGGCTGTCGTTAAAGTCAGTGACTAAGTAAAGGTAAGGGATTATTGTGAAAGTAGAAGCAGCAACTGTTAACGAAGGGGCTGAGTCCGTGGAACTTGAAAGTGGTCGGACAATCTCGATGTCTAAATCGATTGCCTACTTCGCCTTATCATTGGTGATTAACTCGGCGGGGAACGTGCTGACGCTGGTTACCAGTGCGAAGATTCACCCGTCCTTTCTCGGGGCGGCCTATTGGTCAGCGGCCGAAGCCAATCTGGGGACCGCATTTCACTGGAACCTCTTCTGGGCATTCCTGATCATGGGTTTCTTGACGGCGGTCTTAAACGCCATCTTGATTCATCATTGGGACTGGAAGCGGATCGCCGGGAACATGGTCTTCATGGTGCCGTTCTCCGCGTTGATTCAGGTCTTTGAAGACTTCTTTGATGGGAAATATCCGGCCCTGTTTGCCGGATTACCGGAGGCCCGCAGTACGGGGATGGTCATCCTCTACGTGGCGCTGAACTTCCTAGGTGTTGCCTTTATTGCCACCGCCATCTCCATTTATCAACGGGTCAATTTGGTCTTACATCCGGCCGATGATTTGATGCAGATTCTGCGGTTCCGCTACTTTAAGGGGAACGCCGCTAAGGCCATGTGGGCATCCTACATTCCGCCGACCATTATGGCTGTTATCGCCATTGTGATTACCCGGTCATTTGTTAACTTTGGTTTGGGCACGATTTTTGCCTTCCTGGCCCAAGGGGGTATCACCGGGATTGCGGATAAGACGATTTTTCCAAAATTAAAGCACCAAGCAGTCGATGTCGGTAAATAAGCCGACCAGCAAAGGAGCGAAATAATTTATGGCAGTTCAAGATTTTATTACGGGTATCCAACACGTTGGTATTCCATCCAGTGACTTGGATAAGACCATTGCGTTTTACAAATCAATTGGGTTTGAACAGGCGGGACTCTTTCCCAACGGCGACAATCGGTGTGCCTTCATGCGGTTAGGCAATCTAACGATTGAGACCTGGGAAGGCGACCCAACCAATCCAGAAGCCGGGGCCATCAATCATATTTCATTGAACACTACGGATATTGATCAAGCCTTCGCTGCGGCTAAGCAACAGGGATTGAACCTGGTCAACGACGAGATTCAATCCATTCCCACGTTCTGGGCCAAAGGTATTCGGTTCTTCAACATTTTAGGACCTAACCACGAAACAATCGAATTTTGCCAAATTCTGGCATAGGCTAAAGCCCGTAACTTGAGGGCGTAGAACGCCGCGTTAGTGATGACGCGGCGTTTTTTGTATTCATAAATGGGTAAGCGCTTACATAGACGGTCGTGCCTTCTGGAAACTAACCTGATTTTTTCGCGAGCGATGGTGATTGAAAGAAATTGGCCCGCTGAGAGCGAAAAATACAATCGATTACATTTTGACTGTCACGCGGCTGGTTACAGTTTTCTGAAAAGTTTTGCCGCCGGAGGAGGGTCTAAGGGGGCGGATTCTGATGTTATACTGAAAGCGCTTTAAAGGTGAACCGGCTAGTCATTCACAGAAATTATAAGCCGTGGGTTAGCACTCAACGGTATTGGGAGGCAGTTAACATGCAACTCGGTAGTATCGAAGCTGGGGGAACAAAATTCGTATGCGCGATCGGTAATGAAGATTACCGAGTCCAAGACGAGGTGCGGATTCCAACCACGACCCCGGAAGAAACGTTAAGTAAAACCATCGCTTATTTCAAGAAATTTCCAGACGTGAAAGCCATCGCGATTTCGTCGTTTGGCCCGATTGAATTGCGGCACAATTCACCCAAGTACGGGTACATCACGGATACGCCTAAGAAAGGATGGGCCAACACGGACTTCGTGGGTCGGCTCAAACAAGATTTGGACGTGCCGATGTTTTGGACCACCGACGTGAATGGCTCGGCGTACGGCGAATACGTGATGTCGACACTGTTCAACGAAAAGATCAATTCGCTGGTCTACTTTACCATTGGGACCGGCGTCGGGGCTGGGGCCATCATCAATGGCGACTTTCTCGGTAGCCTGGGCCATCCCGAGATGGGCCACGTCCGATTAAAGCGCCATCCCGATGATCTGGACTTTCCGGGAATCTGCCCGTTTCACGGGGATTGCCTGGAAGGGCTGGTCAGTGGCCCGACGTTCGAGGCGCGTGTCGGCAAGCCCGGCAAAGACGTGCCGCTAACGGATCACGTCTGGGATATCATGGCTTACTACGTTGCGCAGGCTGCTCTCCAGGAAACGTTGATGCTCCGTCCGGACAAGATTGTCTTCGGTGGCGGCGTGGTCAGCGAAGGCTTCCTGGTGAAAGTCCGAGCCGAGTTTGCGAAGCTGCTCAATCACTACGTTGACGTTGGAAAGCTCACGGATTATATCGTGATGCCGGCCGTGAAGAATAACGGTTCGGCCACGCTGGGGGACTTTGCCCTCGCCTTAAACGAATACAAAAAATACCCCAATTGTCAAATCAAGTGCAACACAGGACAGTAAGGCGTAAGCATAACCGGATGCATGTTCTTGAAGACCTGTGTTTTGAAGACCTGGGCGGCGCTAGCATAGCCCAGGGATTTACGTAAGCGATGGTTAAGTGCGTTTTGAATGGCTTGGATCGTTGGTAGATCAAAGTTCTTGAGAGAGATGCCCTTCGGAATGTACTCACGGATGAGACCGTTGAGATTCTCATTAGACCCTCGTTCAGAGGGCGTATAAGGATGAGCGAAGTAAACTTTGGTTCCTTGGACCTGATCTAGCTCGGCAAATTCACTGCCATTGTCAAATGTGATTGACTGGAAGTTCTTAGGACCATAGGCCGTAATGACCCCTTGAAGTGCCTGGCGGCAAGTGTCAGCGTGGTAGTCAGGAATCTTAACGATGATTTCAAAACGACTGACACGCTCGGTTAATGTCATCAGTGCGGGCTCGCTAGCAACCCGCTTGCCCTTAACTAGGTCTCCTTCCCAGTCACCCACCAAGATGCGTTGGTCGACGATAGCTGGTCGCTCATCGATTGAGCTACCCAATATCTTCTTATTCTTTCGGGAGCGAGTTCGACGAGTGCTCTTTACTCGGCGACGAAGCTTGACTGGTAAATCAGCGTTACAGAGGTCGAGATAACCTAAATCAATGTACCGATAAACCGTGGGGGTCGATGGACACGGCTTGTCCGGATAAAGTTGATGGAATCGGTGGACGAAGCTATCGACACTATCGACTCTAATCTTGGTTTTGAGTGCTTGGACTAACAGCTTGAAGAAGAGCCAGCAACGCTTTAGTAAACCCTTAGAATGGCATTTAAGGCGGTCTTTTTCATAGACAGCCTGTCCTGCTTCAGCAAAATATTGATAGTATGGCAGATAGTCGGAGTTAAGCTGGCGAACCGTGCCACGCTTGATTTCGCGTGAGATAGTACTGGGATTTCGATGAAGATTACGAGCAATTTGGCGAACAGATTGGTGGTCCTTCAAGAACGCTTCAATTTGGCCACGCTCTTCGGCAGAGAGTTGTTGGTAAGTAATGGTAGTGGTATGATTTGACTGGGTCATGGAGATACCTCTTTCTTTTTGGTTTGGTCGCTTAAAAGTATAGGTCTCCATGGCCTATTTGTTTACCCTTAATGTCTTAAGGGGTGTTGCACTTCAATTTTAAATCGGGCAATACAAAAAATAGAAAGGGTGCGTTCGATTTATGAAAGCTTTAGTCTTAACTGGAACCAAACAGATGGAAATTCAGGATGTTGCGAAGCCAGAAGTTAAGCCGAATGAGGTCTTAGTGAATACGGCCTACGCGGGAATTTGCGGGACTGACCGAGCCTTGTATGCCGGGTTACCGGGTTCTGCAAATGCCGTGCCACCCATTGTCTTGGGCCATGAAAATTCGGGAATCGTCGCCGCGGTCGGTCGCGAGGTGACCAACGTAAAGGTGGGCGATCGCGTCACGGTCGATCCCAACATCTACTGTGGGCAATGCAAGTACTGCCGGACGGATCGGCCAGAACTCTGTGACAACCTGTCTGCCGTGGGGGTCACCCGTGACGGTGGCTTGGAGGAAGCCTTTACCGCCCCAGCTTCCGTTGTGTACCCGATTCCTGAAAGCGTTTCCTTAAAGGACGCGGCCACCACGGAACCTATCTCCTGCGCGGTTCACGGCATGAGCCTGATTGACGTCAAGCCTTATCAAAAGGCACTGGTCATCGGGGATGGCTTCATGGGTCAACTATTTGTTCAATTACTCCGGGCCTATGGCGTTCATCAAGTCGATTTCGCCGGGATTATTGACGAAAGATTAGCCTTTAACCAGGAAAAGTTTGGTGTTACCAACACCTACAATACGCAGCGTGATCAGATTCCGGCCGATTACGACGTGGTCATTGAAGCCGTGGGATTACCTGAAACACAGGAAGAAGCCGTTGAGGCCACGAAGAAGGGTGCTCAAGTCCTGATGTTTGGGGTCGGCAAGCCTAACCAGACCTTCTCAATGAACACGTACGAGGTCTACCAGAAGCAATTGAAGATTCAAGGCGCCTTCATCAATCCGTACGCCTTTGAAGATGCCATTGCCTTACTGGCCAGCGGCGAACTGGACGTAGATTCGCTGATCAGTCATGAAGTCAGTTTGGAACAAGTTGAAGACGTCTTAAATGGTAAGGTTAAGGGCGTCAGCAAGGCGGTTGTCAAAGTCGGCAATCAGTAAAGGTGAGGGATAAACATGAGAGCTGAAGCAGTCAGTCATTTTAACGGCAACGCACATACCACGGATTTAGACAATACGGGACGGACCCTGTCGATGGCCCAGTCCATCGGGTTCTTTGCCTTATCAATTGTCGTCAATTCGGCTGGCAACGTCTTAACGTTGGTCACCAGTGCGAAGATTCACCCATCCTTTCTGGGGGCGGCGTACTGGTCGGCGGCGGAGGCTAATTTCGGTACGGCCTTTCATTGGAACCTGTTCTGGGCCTTCCTGATTCTGGGGTTCTTGACGGCGGCGTTGAATGCCGCTCTGATCCATCACTGGGATTGGAAACGGATTGCCGGTAACATGGCGTTCATGGTGCCATTCTCTGCGTTGATTCAAGTGTTTGCGGATTTCTTTAATGGCAAATACGCGCTGTTCGCTGGTCTCCCCGAAGCGCACGGCGCTGGCATGGTGACGCTCTACGTGGCGTTAAACTTTCTGGGAGTGGCCTTGATTGGGACGGCTATCTCAATCTATCAGCGGGTCAATCTGGTCTTACACCCGGCCGATGATCTCATGCAAATCCTGCGTTTTCGCTACTTCAAGGGTAATGCCGCCAAGGCCATGTGGGCATCATATATTCCACCGACAATCATGGCGATTATCGCCCTGCTCATCACCCATTCGTTCGTCAACTTTGGTCTGGGCACGGT